>CACZQP010000133.1 GCA_902783385.1 uncultured Lachnospiraceae bacterium
GTCAGGTCCATCAGGAGAAGGGAGTGATCATTGTCGGTCTCCCTCCAGGCGATCATGCTCCCGTCCGCCGAAACTTCGCTCGTGCTCTCGTCAAGTCCCTGTGCGACGACTTCCACTTTTCTTTTGTCGAGATCTGCTGCATACAGGCATTCCTCGAGCACCAGGAAAAGTGTATCCGTATCGTTCCAGAAAGCGGTCTGTGAGATCTGCGCCTTTAGAAGATCATAGGACTTGTCGTAGGGGAGGAACGCCACCTCGTCCAGGGTGCGGTAGGCATAGTTGTAGGAGCAGACGAGGATTCCCATCTCTCCCTCGTGCACACCGCGGTTCATGTATCCGTAAACGATAAAATCGACATCCCCGCTGTCCGCGACGCGCAGGATCCGGATGTCGTGCTCCGGGAACAGTTCGCGCCGGTTCGTCGAGGAGCCGTCTGCAAAGCCGAACACATAGGCAATGGTATTGTCGCCCGCATGTCCTGCATAAAGCCGTCCTGCCTCCACGAAGGCAAATGCCTTTTTCTCCCTGCTCTGCAGGCAGTGCAGGTCCCTGCCCGTGATTCCGAGCGCGATATTTCCGCCGGACGTGAAGTCAACGCTTTGCGGCTCAAAGACCTTTTCCATATGGCGGGTAAAATCGAGCAGGAACATGCGCTCGGCGCCCTCCCGCACAAGGTATTGTTCCTCGCAGGCATAGAGCGCGCCCTCTTCGTCCCGCACCAGGTAATCCGCGCGGAAAGAGGCGGTCTCACGCTGGAGGTCCGTCATCGTAAATACCGGCTCGTAGACCTTGCGGGGCGCAAGGTCTCCCCATGTCACCTGAGAATAAGAGCTGTGGATATTCACGTCCGCCAGCGTCATATTGTCGGCCTGCGCGGCGGGCTCCAGATACAGGGAAACGCTGTTCCCCGCATCCTTGCGGAACGTCGCCTCATGAAATTCACGCACAAACGTAAGCCGCTCCGCAGGATGCATCAAAGCGGCATCTGCGCCCATGCCCGCCGTATAGACGATGCGGGTATAAAACAGAAGCGCATCCTCTCCACCCCGCTTCAGGGAGATGACCAGCATATATTCTCTTCCGTCCAGGATCATATCGCTGACCTCCAGCGATGCTTCCGCTCCGGAAGAGGTTCTGCTGAATCCCGTAATGGCCTGTTCCTCGATCAGGCGCGAACCGTCCGCGGAGCGGAGCTGCGCGGAGAGCTCCGCGATATCACTCCCCTCGAGGTCGATTTCAAAAGCCACCTTCCTGTCTTCTCCGACAGGCGTGATCGCCCCGCGGTAACTGCCGATATCGCGCGGCGTGTGAAATCCATGCAGCTCGTTGAATGACTCCCCGTCCAGCTGCATCCTTATAAACGGAAGGGTTGCCGCCTCCATCTCCTGTGTGGTCCCCGATGAGTCTTCTCCCATCATCAGTTCCATGCCCAGCACAACAAGAATAAAAACGGCAATCCCGTATAAGATCCTGTATATTGTTCCCCGCATGAATCAGTCTGTAATCTCCGCCTTCTCTTTGTAGTGGTGCGCTTCCTCCAGCATCATGTCCTTGACCTTCATCAGACGGATCTGCGTGCTGCGCTCGTTCTCATCGAGCTTCATCGTGATGTACTTGATATTGTCCTCCATATCAGGGATCAGCACGTGCTCCAGCGCATTGACGCGGCGCCTCGTCTTCTCGATCTCCGCCGCCATCAGCTGGCAGGACTTTTCGCTTTCCGCGAGCTTTAACATATCCGGCAGGATCTCCTGCAGTCTTGCGACGCCCGCGTCCAGGTCCCCCGAAGTAAAGGCATAGCCGTAGGAAAAAATATCCGCCCCGTCGCTGGTTCGCGTCTCATAGCTGTAGACCGGCACCTCGACGCTCATGACGTTCCGCGTCGTGACATCGAGCGTGACCTCCTGCTTCGGCGTCATAAATGCGACGCGCACGGCTTCGTCCGACATGCCGGAGCGCGCAAGCGCGAAGCTCCGGTTCGCCTCTCTGATCGCTTCCTCCACCTTCTCGCGCAGCTCCTTGTTCTCGCGCACGAGATTCAGGAACTGCCGCATCAGCTCGTCCCGCTTGTCCTTTAAGAGCTTGTGTCCGCGCCTCGCCGTCAGGAGCTTTCGCTTGATGCGCGTCAGTTCCATTCGGGTGGGCGTTACGGTCCCCTTTGCCATAGCCTTGTTCCGCCTCTACTCCTTACTTTTCCTCATAATACATATCGAGGTATTCGTCCTTGATACGTTTGAGCTCCGCGCGCGGCAGGATGCGGAGGAGCTTCCATCCGATGGAGAGCGTCTCCTCGATGCTGCGGTCCGTGCGGTTGCCCTGGGATACATATTCCTTTTCGAACTCGTCCGCAAATTTTGCGTAGAGTTTGTCAATATCGGTCAGCGCCGCCTCGCCCAGAATCACCATGAGCTCCTTGGCGTCCTTTCCGCGGGCATAGGCAGCGAACAGCTGGTTCATCGTATTGGCGTGATCCTCTCTCGTCTTGCCCTTGCCGATTCCCTTGTCCTTAAGACGGGAAAGGGAAGGCAGCACGTCGATCGGCGGCTGCAGGCCCTTGCGGTACAGCTCTCGCGAAAGGATGATCTGGCCCTCTGTGATATAGCCCGTGAGGTCCGGGATCGGATGGGTCTTGTCGTCCTCCGGCATGGACAGGATCGGAATCAGCGTGATGGAACCGCGCTTGCCCTTCTGCCTGCCCGCGCGCTCATAGAGGTTTGCGAGGTCCGTATACATGTAGCCCGGGTAGCCGCGGCGGCCGGGAACCTCCTTGCGCGCGGCGGAAACCTCACGAAGCGCGTCCGCATAGTTTGTGATATCCGTCATGATGACAAGGACGTGCATGTCTTTTTCAAAAGCCAGATACTCCGCTGCGGTCAGCGCCATACGCGGCGTCGCAATACGTTCGACGGCCGGGTCGTTCGCGAGATTCATGAACATGACCGCGCGGTCGATTGCGCCGGTCTCCTTGAAGGATTCCACGAAGAAGTTGGACTCCTCAAATGTGATGCCCATTGCAGCAAAGACGACGGCAAACGGATCGTTTGTTCCGATGACCTTCGCCTGCCTCGCGATCTGTGCCGCGAGCTGTGCATGCGGGAGACCGGACGCGGAGAAGATCGGAAGCTTTTGTCCGCGGACCAGGGTGTTTAATCCGTCGATCGCCGAGACGCCTGTCTGGATGAACTCCTCCGGGTATGCCCGCGCTGCCGGGTTCATCGGCAGGCCGTTGATATCGCGCCGCTCCTCCGGCAGAATCTCCGGACCTCCGTCAATCGGTCGGCCGAGTCCGTCGAAGACGCGGGAGAGCATATCCTCCGACACGCCCAGCTCCATGCTGCGGCCGAGAAATCTCACCTTGGAGCTCTCAAGGTTGATGCCGGTGGAAGGTTCAAAAAGCTGCACCAGTGCATCCGAACCGTTGATCTCCAGCACACGGCATCTGCGCTTTTCTCCGTCCGAGAGCTCGATCTCTCCCAGCTCGTCATAGGCGACGCCCTCCACGCCGCGCACCATCATCAGAGGACCGGCTACTTCCTGAATCGTTCTGTATTCCTTCGGCATTTAGAAGTCCTCCTTTTCCGCGATCACTTTATTCACTTCGCTCACCAGCTGTTTGGTGATGCGGTCGCTCTCGCTCTCCAGCGCATCGTTCTGTGTGTACTTAAAGCGCCCGATCTGCTCGCGAACCGGGAGCGCAACGAGTGCCCCGATGTCCGCGCCCTCGCTCAGCGCCTTGCGGCAGATATCGTCATATCCCAGGATCAGCTTCATCATGAGATACTGCTTGTGGAGCGAAGTATAGGTGTCGACCTCGTGGAACGCGTCCTGATGCAGGTAGTCCTCACGGATCGACCGGGCCGTCTCCATCGTGAGCCTGTCCGGTGCGGAGAGCGCATCCATTCCGACCAGCTGCACCATCTCGCTTAAGGATGACTCCTCAGACAGGATGCGCATCATCCTACCGCGCAGCTCCATCCAGTCTTTTTCGACGTTCTCGCCGTACCATTTTTCCATCTCGTCGATGTAGAGCGAATAGCTCGTCAGCCAGTTGATCGCCGGGAAATGACGCGTGTAGGCGAGATTTGCATCCAACGACCAGAACACCTTGACGATGCGGAGCGTCGCCTGTGCGACCGGCTCCGAGATGTCGCCACCGGCGGGGGAGACGGCTCCGATAACGGAGAGCGCCCCTTCGCGCGGGCTGCCGCCGAGCGTGATAACACGGCCGGCGCGCTCGTAGAACTGTGCGAGGCGCGAGCCGAGGTAGGCAGGATAACCCTCCTCGCCCGGCATCTCCTCAAGGCGTCCCGACATCTCGCGCAGCGCCTCCGCCCAGCGGGAAGTCGAATCCGCCATCAGTGCGACAGAATATCCCATGTCGCGGAAAAACTCCGCGATCGTAATGCCGGTGTAGATCGATGCCTCGCGGGCCGCGACCGGCATATCCGATGTGTTGGCAATCAGGACCGTGCGCTCCATCAGGGAGAAGCCCGTCTTCGGATCCTTCAGCTCCGGGAACTCATTCAAAACGTCCGTCATCTCGTTTCCGCGCTCGCCGCAGCCGATATAGACGACAATGTCGGCGTCCGCCCACTTGGCAAGCTGATGCTGCACAACGGTCTTGCCGGAGCCGAACGGGCCGGGGACTGCCGCCACGCCTCCCTTGGCAATGGGGAAGAGTGTGTCGATGACGCGCTGTCCGGAGACGAGCGGCATCGTCGGGGAAAGCTTTTCCGCATAGGGACGGCCGCGCCGCACCGGCCATTTCTGCATGAGACCGATGTCCTTCTTCGATCCGTCCTCCGTCACAAGCACCGCGACGGTATCCGTGATATGGAAGTCCCCCTCCTTGATCGACACAATGGTCCCGCTCATCCGGGGCGGGATCATGATCTTCTGCACAACGATTTCCGTCTCCTGCACATGGCCGATGATGTCTCCGCCCTGTACCTTGTCGCCCTCCGCGACATCCGGAACAAAATGCCAGACCCTGTCTCTCCTGAGCGATGCGACTTCCACGCCGCGCTGCAGAAGATTGCTTCCGGTTGCCTCCATGATGCCGTCCAGCGGGCGCTGGATGCCGTCGTAGATGCTGCCGATCAGGCCGGGGCCAAGTTCCACGGAAAGCGGCGCTTCCGTCGATTCCACCGGCGCGCCCGGCGCAAGGCCGCTCGTCTCCTCATAGACCTGGATGGAGGCCTCATCGCCATGCATCTCGATGATCTCGCCGATCAGGCGCTTATCGCCGACGCGCACCACGTCGAACATGTTCGCATCGCGCATGCCCGTGGCAATGACCAGCGGACCGGCTACCTTCTTGATCGTTCCTGTACTCATACTTCCCTTCCTCTTCTTAAGCTGTTTGCCGAAGCCTGAGGCGATGCCGCTTCAGACGCTAATCTCCGAAAATGATATCGCTCCCTACTGCCTGTTCCACGGAACGTTTCACGGCTGAAAGCCCCTCTCCGGTATTGCCGCTGATCCCCGGAATGAGAATGATGGCGGGTTGGGGTCTTGTCCTGTAGCGCGCGATCTCCGCGGAAAGCTGCGCGGCGAGAGCCTCCGTCATGTAGATTACCGCGTAATTCTGCTCCGCGAGACGGCGGAGCGTCTTCTCCGCCTCCTCCGTCTCTCCCTGTTCCACTCTGAAACATGCAAGGCCCAGTGCGGCAAAGCCGTAAATGCTGTCCCAGTCTCCCATGACCGCAATCTTATACATAGGTCTTTCTTATCCTTCCCCGGATCATGTCATCCGGCAGGTCGTTCCGCTTGCCTGTGAGAATGATCCGCGCCGTCTTTATCTCGTTCCTGCGCGCCAGGATATACGCCGCAAGCGGATCAAGACCGAACGGGTTTGTCCTCTGGGGACGGATCTTCTCGATCAGAAGATCGTCGCACCACCGCTCAAACGCCGCCACAGAATCGGAAAGCTCTGCGACTGCCGCCTTGTACGGCGTGCGCTCGAGGTAAGCAAACAGCGCATCCTCACCGTGCACAGCGGCCTCCGCCAGGGAATCCCTGTTCAAGGTCTCGCACGGTGCAAGCGACCGCAGGAGAAAGGCCTTGTCCTTTCCGTTCTTTCCGGCGCGATAGGCGATGTTGATATCTCCCGTCACACAGCGAAGCTCCCCGTAGAGCGCAAGAAGCTCCGAGCCGCTTGCCTTCCCCGCCTGCCGGATCGCATCAAGTGCCGCGCTGTCTATGATGCAGTCGCACAGCTGTCCGTCCCGCGTCGTAAGCAGAACGTCCAGCGCCTCCTTTGCGGCGTGTTTCATCCGCTCCGGGAATTTTCCGAAGTCCCGCTCCGTCAGCGCCTTCTGCATCGTCTCCCAGGGAACTGTGCCCTGCCCGATATAGATGCCGGGATGCGTCCCCTGCGTGAGCGTCTCCTTGATCGCTGCCTTCAGGTTGTGAAAATCGTTCTCGTAGAGAAAGACGTCAAAGACCGACATGTCCGGCACGAGCTCCCGGATCACCTTCCAGGTCTTTTCCTCTTCAAGCGCGAGGATCTCCTCCGCAGACTGCCCGTCTTCTCCCCAGCCCTTGTCGCGAAGGAGCGACAGCGCCGAAGCTTCGTCCGGCGATGCAAGGAGCTGCTCCATGAAGGTGCGGCTGAGCAGTTTCAGTTCTTTGCCGCGGATACTGGTCACGGCATAGATATATTTATCCGTCATAATCCGTTCTCATTCCTGCGCGGCAGGAAACAGGATCCTGCAGATCTCATCCTGCAGCTCCTCTTTCTTTGCCTCCAGGATGGAGGAAAAGCTGCAGTTCTCCTCAATTCCGCCGTAGGAGAGCATAAAGCCGCCCTCAATCGGAACGGCTCCTTCCGCGACCCGGAGGGATGCGCCCTCGGGGAGCGATGCCGCAAGGCGCGCCGCAAAGTCCTGCGGGAGCCTTCCGAGGTCCTTTTCTCCGAAAGCGATGGTACCGCTCTCTCCCTTGTGTGCGTTCGCACACGCCATTTTCAGGATCACGTCAAAATATTCGCTCTCCGGCATCTGCTGCGCCCGCGCAAGCGCCTCCTCGAATACGCCCCGCAGGATCTCCTGCTTCTTGCCGAGGATCTGTCGTTTTCCCATCAGCTGCGACGACGAGAGAGCGCGCTCCTTCGCGAGCGCAACACCTTTTTCGCCCTGCGAAAGGATCTCGCGGCACGTTGCGTCGGCATTTGCCTTTGCCTCTTCTCTTATGGCTTTTGCGCTCTCCTCCGCTTCGGAGAGAATCTGCGCCGCTGCCGACTCCGCCTGTCCGCGGATGTCATCCAGGATTTTTTCAAGTCCAGACATATTTTTCCTCTTTGCCGCCTACAGCCCGAGGCCGGGGATTCCGAAGATCGACAGGATCGAGATCAGCAGCGCGAGAATCGCGTACGTCTCGACCATGACCGGGAAAATCATGGAGCGGCCGAACTGCGAGGGGTCCTTCGTGACCAGCTGGATCGCCGCCACGGATGCGCCCGACTGCCCGATCGCGGAGAAGAAACCGACGATTCCCATCGGCAGGCAGGCTGCAAGATACAAAAGACCTTCCGTCAGGGAGATGTCGCCGCTCCCGCCCATGATACCAATGTTCATCAGCGTCAGGAACGCGATCAGCAGACCGTAGATTCCCTGGGTGCCGGGCAGAAGCTGCAGGATCAGGACCCGGACGAAAAGCGAAGGGTCCTCGGAGACCGCGCCCGCTGCCGCCTGGCCGGCTCTGCCTACGCCGATCGCACTGCCCGCACCTGCCATGAATGCCGCGATCGCCGCACCCGCCAGTGCAAAAAAGAGACCGATGTTATTTGTGTCCATATGCTTACCTCCTTAAATCAAAGCAGCAGTGTCAACTCTTTCAGGAACCGCCCGGACGACAGCCTCATTCCCTGACCTTGTAATACTTCGTATTCAGGCGGAACGGCTCGAATCTGCGGCCGCCGCCGTCATAAAATTTTCCGAAGAACTCGACATAGGTCAGACGGTTCGTATGAACATACGCGCCAAGCGCGTTGATCGCAAAATTGAGGATGTGCCCGATCAGGAAGATCACGATGAACAGGATCACTCCGATCACACCGTGTCCCTTTCCGAGCATTCCGGCAAGGAGATTGAAGACGGAGGAAATAACCGTCGCCGCAAGACCCAGTGCAAGCAGTCTTGAGTACGACAGGATGTCGCTCAGGTAGCTCGTCGCCCCGTAGAGGTTGTAAAGGCCCTTCGCCGCGCGTTTCCCGATGCTCCGGGACGATCGCCCGCTCATCAGGACGATCCCGGCCGCGCCCGCGATCACACACCCGACGGCGATCTTCCCGACAATGGCGGGCAGTGTAAAGGTTAGCCCCAGCATGTCCGTCATCGTCTTCGAGGTCAGCATGTAGACGATCGCGCCGCCCACCAGCAGATACCATGTCACGACATCATAGATGCCGTCCATCACATGCCCGTCTTTTATGTCCGCGTAGAGCTTTGCCCCAAGGCCGGTAAAGATGTGGATAATGCCGAGCGCGAAGGAGAAGACCATCATCTTCATCGGTTTATCGATGGGTTCAAACCACAGTGCCTTAAAAGCGATGTCGTCCCTGCCGAAGAAGGTCGAAGCAATCACGCTCACCGCGTCCCCGAAAAACGATCCGAAGACAAAGCCCATGATCGTCGTGGAAATGCCGCAGTAAAACAGCATCTGCATCATGCCCTTTGTGCCCGGCTCCATGTCCTTGAACTTTTTCAGGGCAATTCCGGTAAAGAGCATCAGGATGAGACCGTAGCCGGCATCGCCCAGCATGATACCGAACAGGATGTAGTAGAATACGGCGACCAGGGACGAGGGATCCCTCTCCCCTCTGCCCGGCAGCGCATAGCTCTCCACGACGGATTCCAGCGGCTGCGCCAGGGGCCCGTTCTTTAACAGGACCGGCACATCCTCATCCGGCGCGGGATCCGCCGTCTCATATACGATGTCGTATTTTTCCGTGAGTTCCTTTTCGATGCGCGACACTTCGGACGCAGGCATGTAGCCGTTCAGGACAAAGACGTTGTCGGACTGGCCGAGCTCGCCGAGCGCCTCGTATTTTTCTCCGCGCATGCCGAAGTAGTCCTGCATGAAACGGATGCGGCTCCGCTCACTGCCCAGCATGGAAAGTTTTTTGTCCACGGCGGCCGCATCGGCGGTCAGCGCATCGATCTTTCGCTCAATGGCTTCGATCTCTTTTGCCGGGTTCTTATTTGAAAGCGGAGGCTTTGCAAAATTCATTTTCCGGAGCGCTTCACGCACGGTCTCTTCCGACTCGCGCAGGCACAGGATCAGCACACATGTCTGCTCCTTGTCGGAGCTGATCACCTCCACCTCAAGCGTTTCGAGCCCCTCTGTGTTCTCCGAAAGCTGCGCGAGGATCTCCTCCTTCGTCAGTGCGCCGGGGAGCGTTCCCGCCATCGCGGCGACCTGTTTTGTGCCCTCAAAGTCGATCGGCAAGTCATAAGAAAGCCAGGGTGTGAGTGAGATCTTTTCCAGCTCCAGCTTCGGAATCTGGGCTTTGTCGTCCGCATACTCTTTTTCCAGCGAGACGATCTCGCGGCAGATCCCCCGGACTTCATCCCGGTCTTCCAGCCGCTCGTAGTATTCCTTTGCCGAAATGCTCTTTCTTCCTTCCAGGGAAGACAGGAGACCCTTTTCTTCCTGTGAGTGTTTATCGAGTACAGACAGGGCCTGCGCCGCAAGCTCACTGTTTTTCATGAACAGCTGACGCGCGCTCTCCGTATCCTGCCTTCGGAAGGTGTCATCCTCTTCCATGAAGGCACGGATCTCCATAACACCCTGCCGCTGCAGGTACTCCAGAATGGCTTTTCGATCTTTCTTCAGCGCGCAGATCATGACGCGCTTCATCGGTACAACGGACATTGCTTTCTCCTGTTAAGCTGCAAAAAAGCTATGACTGCCGGTCCTCTGATTGATAAAAGAATGTATGGATGCAGGATCCCGGATCCTACTGCGAAAGAGACGAAAGAATCAGCCGGACGGCATCCTCTCTGTGCACGAGCGCACTCTTTTCGAGAGCCTCCACGTTCTCCTTGATATCGTCCGCCGCGGCGTGTTTTGTGACCCGCGCTGCATCCTTTGCTTCCGCCAGCATCCGGTCTGCCTGGTCCTTTGCGGCAGCGATCTGCGCCTCCGACGCCTTTTCGCTTTCCTCGCGGGCCTTCTTAATGAGCTCCGCTGCGTCTTTTCTGGCTTTCTGCTCGATTTCGCGGGCTTCCCGCTCCCTCTCACGGATTGCCTCAATGGTCTGTTTTGCCATGGGTATGTCCTCGCTTGTGAACCTTTTTTCTAGTGTAAAACAATCGTGCGCGCCGCGCAAGCGCGCCGGCGCGGACACTTGCGTCATTCTGTGGCATTTTCAGTTCCTTTCCGCTCATATACTCAGTTCGGCGTCGACTCTCATACGCCGCTTGCAATTCGCTTATGCAGGTCCGCGGGGCCTGTCTGCTCCAGCGTCGTCCACCCGCCGGCGCTGCGCCGCTTATTACGGCCACGTCCGGCAAACTCGGGCGCCAAGTGTGAATACACTTTCGGCAACATAGGAAGCGCCCTCAGACAGTGCCTCCCGTGTCCGCGCTTTGCTCGCGCCTTACCGGGTGTCCGCCGCAAGTCGCAAAACAGGCCCTGCGTCCCTGCAATTAGTAGGACACCCTCAGCAACATACATATGTTCCAACACAAGTACTTCGATCCCGCTCTTAGTAGCACCCCGGCAGCACACATA
>CACZQP010000134.1 GCA_902783385.1 uncultured Lachnospiraceae bacterium
GGCGCAGAAGATCGCGGACAATCTATATACGAAAATGGAGAATCTCCAGTTTACGGGTTCTTTCAAGATCAGGGGCGGATTCAATAAGATCCGCCTTCTGACGAAGGAGGAAAGGATGCGGGGCGTCATCGCCTGCTCCGCCGGAAATCACGCGCAGGGGATAGCCTATTCCGCGACGCAGCTTGGAATCCGTTCGATCATCTGTATGCCCAAGGGCGCGCCCATCAGCAAGGTGGAAGCGACAAAGGGCTACGGCGCGGAGGTCGTTCTGGTCCCGGGCAGCTATGATGATGCGGCCGCGGAGGCCCTAAGACTCTCGGAGAGCGAAGGCTATACATTTGCCCATCCCTTTGACGATGAATTTGTGATGGCCGGACAGGGGACCATCGGGCTGGAGATCCTGGAGCAGCTCCAGGATGTATCCCAGATCGTCTGTCCAGTGGGCGGCGGAGGACTCATCAGCGGCATCGCGCTCGCCGTAAAGAGCCTACGGCCTTCCTGCCGGGTGATCGGCGTGCAGGCGGAGCGTATCTCGTCGATGGTCCGCTCGCTGGAGGAGGGCAGCATCGTGACGGTCCCTGACGCACAGACGATCGCGGACGGTATCCATGTCCTGAAACCCGGCGACCACACCTTTGAGATCGTCAGGCAATATGTGGATGACATCGTCACTGTCACGGAGGATGAGATCGCGGCTGCGATCCTGTCACTCATCGAGGCGCAGAAGACCGTGGCGGAGGGAGCGGGTGCCACGCCGGTCGCCGCCTGCATGTTCGGCAAAGTCGATCTCTCCCGCGGGAAGACGGTCTGTGTCGTGTCGGGGGGAAATGTCGACGTAACGACGCTCTCGCGTATCATCACGAGGGGCCTCACCAAGAGCGGACGGATCGTGGAGATCACGACACTCATCCCGGACAGGCCGGGCATGCTCGTGGAGGTGCTTTCCACGATCGCGGAGACGGGCGCGAACGTGCTGACGATCAATCATTCGAGAGAGGCGCAGCACTATGAAGTGAACAGCTGTGTTGTCAGCATGATCCTGGAGACGCGGGACGAGGTGCACATCTGGCAGATCCTCCACGCGCTGCAGGAGAAGGGCTACGAGACCAATGTCTGAGTGCGGCCAGAGGGACCGCACAGGGCTTTGAGATAAATAGAGGAGAAGACGCAATGCGGATCGGAACGGGATATGATGTACACCGGCTTGTGCCGGAAAGAAAACTGGTGATCGGGGGTGTGGAGATCCCCTTCGAAAAGGGCCTTCTGGGACATTCGGATGCGGATGTCCTTCTTCACGCTGTGATGGATGCAATGCTCGGCGCGGCCGCGATGGGCGATATCGGAAAACTCTTTCCGGACTCTGACCCCGCCTACAAGGACATTTCGTCCGTACTGCTCCTGCAGCTGGTGGGACGCGCTCTGGAGAAGGAGATGTACCTGATCGAAAACATCGACGCGACCGTGATCGCACAGGCGCCGAAGCTTTCGCCCTATATCGATGAAATGCGGGAAACCATCGCAAATACCCTCGGCATTGCGGTTTCGCAGGTGAATGTCAAGGCGACGACGGAGGAAGGGCTGGGCTTTACCGGCGTCGGAGAGGGCATTGCGGCCCAGGCCGTTGTTCTCCTTTCTTCTCCGCGCGACATGCAGGCATCCGTATTTGGAGACGGCGAGGGCGGCTGCGCAGGCTGCAGCGGCTGCGGAAGATGAGTACGGAAAAATGGCAGCGCAGTAGAAATGGCGCAGCGCGGTAGAAATAGCGCAGCGTGACAGATGCCGTCATTTTCTGGTAGAATAATTAGCCGCAGAAGTGCGGACAAAACGATAGAAGAAAGCTGCAAAAGGAGCGGAAAATGCAGGATAAGATCAGAATCTACAACACGATGTCAAAGCGCAAGGAGGTCTTTGAACCCGTAGTGCCGGGGCAGGTCAGCATGTATGTCTGCGGACCGACGGTCTACAACCTCATTCACATCGGGAACGCGCGTCCGATGATCGTTTTTGATACGGTCCGCAGGTATTTCACCTATCGCGGCTACAAGGTAAACTATGTCTCCAATTTTACCGACGTCGACGACAAGATCATCAAGAAAGCCAATGAAGAAGGCGCGACGGCGGATGAGATCTCGACCCGCTATATTGCAGAGTGCAAAAAGGACATGGAGGCGCTGAACGTCCTGCCGGCCACGGTCCACCCGCAGGCGACGAAGGAGATCGACGGCATGATCCACATGATCGGAAAGCTGATCGACAAGGGACATGCTTATCCTGCCGGAGACGGGACCGTGTATTACCGGACGCGGAGTTTTAAAGAATACGGGAAGCTCTCACACAAGGACCTCGACAACATGCAGAGCGGATTCCGTTCCCTCCAGGTGACGGGAGAGGAGCAGAAGGAGGATCCGCTGGATTTCGTGCTCTGGAAGCCGAA
>CACZQP010000135.1 GCA_902783385.1 uncultured Lachnospiraceae bacterium
AACGCCCGACCTATCCGACACAATGGCCAAGTGCCGGATAGGAACGGCAAAATTTTTTACACTTCTATTACTTCTTTATCGCACATAAACAAATTCAAAGGGGATGTCACCCCCTATGAGGACCTGCTGGCGATGCCTCACCCGGTCTCCGGAAGGCACCCGCAGATGCCGCTTCAGGACCGCGCGGCGCAGTTTGCGCCGTTTGCCGCGCTGACGGGCTACGGCGAGGCGGCGGAAGAGACGGCCAGAAGGCAGGAGGAAAGAGAGCTGGAAAACAGGAACGAGGTGTTTGAAGAGCTGCCTTGAGACGATTTCTAAAAGTTTCATAAAGTGGTTGCATAACGCGGCCGAATCGTGTATTTTAAAATTATAAAATTAAATAGCGCACAATTAAATATAAAGAGTGCGCGTCAATACAGTTTTACGGAACAGGATTTCAGCTTTATAAAGAGGAGGACGGAATAATGGCAGAAGTAACGATTACGAGAGACAATTTTCAGGCGGAAGTGCTGGAGAGCAGCATCCCGGTTCTGGTGGATTTCTGGGCAACATGGTGCGGCCCGTGCAGGATGCTCGGCCCCGTCGTGGAGCAGATCGCAGCGGAGAAGGAAGGCGTTCTGAAAGTCGGCAAGGTCAACGTTGACGAGGAAGAGGCGCTTGCGGCGCAGTTTGGGATTGTCAGCATCCCTACGATGATTGTTTTCAAAAACGGGGAAGCCGTCGCAAAGACCGTCGGCGTGCAGCCCAAGGAGAAGATCCTGGAGCTGGCCGGGGTATAAGACACCGGAGCAGTCAGTGGTTATCAGAGATTTCACGGAGGGCGGATCATGCAGAGAGTGGAGAAGTTTTTAAAGGACGCGGGCGTTTATTATCTGGCAACTGTCGACGGGGACCAGCCGCGCGTGCGGCCTTTCGGAACGGCGCATATTTTTGAGGGCAGGCTTTACATCCAGACCGGTAAGATAAAGGAGGTCTCAAAGCAGATCCACGCGAACCCGAAGGTTGAGGTCTGCGCATTTCTGAATGGGGAGTGGCTCCGCGTGGCGGGAACGCTCGTGGAGGACGACAGGCGCGAGGCGAGACAGTCCATGCTGGACGCTTATCCGGATCTGCAGGCAATGTATTCCGCGGACGACGGGAACACGGAGGTGTTCTATTTTAAGGATGCGACCGCGACGTTCAGCTCCTTCACGAAAGAGCCGGAGTCCATCTCGTTCTGAGCGGACTGTCCGCGACGATATTTTACGACATAAATAAAAAAGTCTGCCGCACCTGCAGGGAGCGGCAGACTTTTTTATTTGCCGGGGTGTTCTACATGCTCAGAGCGCCGGCGAGAAGCGGATCTCTGATAAAGCCCGAAAGGAAGTCTCTGTCATCCTGCGCGGTAACAGTGCTCTTTCTGTCCGACGGGGCGGAGCTGTCCTCGCGGTGCGGGATGATGTGTCCGTCCTCCCCGATCTCCAGGATGCGTCGGTTTTCAACAATGATATTGCCGATCGCAGCGGCATCGCCGTAGTAATCCATGACGAGACACGGAGAATTCTGCCGGAGTCTTTCGTCGTAGCAGAAGCTCTCTCCGCCGCAATCCGTTCCGTCCTGCGCCACCGTATAGAGAAGGGCGACATCCGCCTCCGTTGCCGCGTGATAGAGCCTTTCCGTGGGAATGGCGGACAGACCTTCCCCGCCATAAGTGATATACATGGCGCAGAGCAGCTTTTTGCTGTGCAGAAGCTTCGCAGCCGGTATGGCATCCGGGTCTGCGGCCGGCAGGACGAGCAGAAGGTTTTTGCATGCGGAGAGCTTTTCTATCTGTGCGGCTGTCAGGTGACAGTCCGGACAGAGCCAGATGAATGCGGCATCCGGGTTTTTCACGAAAAGATCGACAGGAAACTCCGCATCTGCGATGCCGGACGCCTGGCGTATGAAATAAGTGTAGATGCCAAGGCGCTGACCCTCGGCAATGATCGGGCGGATGCGGGAGACGGTGAGCCCGTCGCTTCGTGTGGGATCATACCGCAGAAAGACGCACCACGGAAGATCGCCGTTCGCGTTTTTGTTTTCCCGGATCTTGCGTGCGCCGTACGCCCAGCTCATATAGCCGATGTTCAGGCCGAAGGTCTTGAGCGACTCGTGGTCGCAGGTGTTCAGGACGGTGGATGTCATCCTGTAATAGGCGCTGTCCTCGTTTTCCAGAAGTTCCTGGATGATCGGGAAGGCAAGTTTCTGAAAGGGATTATTGGAGAAGTGCCTGCCGAGATCAGCGAGGCGCCGGATCACGCGCTGCGGATCCTCCTGCGCGTCGCGGAGCGCTTTCTCGACCGTGGCGGCGATCATCGACTTTTTGATCTTGTATGCTTCCATTGTCCCCTCTTTCCGCTCTTCCGGCTGACCGGCGAAAGATCTGTTGTCTTTTTATTATATATACTGAAGAGAGCGGAATAAAGAGGACAGGGGCATGTAAATGTCCAAAGGGTAAGAATATGATAGAATAAGAGCGTCGATTGCGGCAATAACGGCATTTAAAAGGAGAACGGAGATGCTGAATAATAATCTGATCTGGGTGGCAAATACAAAGGAAGGCGAGAACATCCATCTTCTGCCGAAGATGGCAAACCGGCACGGCCTCGTTGCGGGCGCGACCGGTACCGGTAAGACAGTGACGCTGAAGGTCCTTGCGGAGTCGTTCAGCGACATGGGCGTCCCGGTGTTCATGGCGGATGTCAAGGGAGATATCGCAGGCCTGATGTGCGCGGGAGAAGACAGCGAGAATATGCGGGAGCGCATCGCGCGCTTCGGACTTGCGGACGCCGGCTTTTCCTATCACGGCTACCCGGTGACGCTGTTCGACATCTACGGGAAGAAGGGCATCCAGCTGCGCACAACGATCTCGGAGATGGGGCCGGTCCTGCTGTCGCGGATCCTGCAGCTCAATGACCTGCAGTCGGATATCATGTCGATCGTCTTCAAGATTGCGGATGACAATGGCCTTCTCCTGATCGACACCAAGGACCTGAAGGCGATCCTCGCATATGTTGCGGAACACAACAAGGATTTTGCGATGGATTACGGCAATATCAGCAAGGCGTCGATCGCAGCCATGCAGCGCGCGGTAGTTGCGCTGGAGATCGCGGGCGGCGATATCTTCTTCGGAGAGCCCGCGCTGAATATTCATGATTTCCTCGCCGTCGGGGCCGGCGGCCGCGGCATGATCAATATTCTTGATTCCGAGAGCCTGATCAATAACGGAAAGCTGTATTCCACCTTCCTGTTATGGCTTCTCTCGGAGCTGTTCGAAATGCTTCCGGAGGTCGGCGACCTGGAGAAGCCGAAGATGGTATTTTTCTTTGACGAGGCGCACCTGCTGTTTTCGGATGCTTCCCCGGCGCTTCTCGACAAGATCGAACAGGTCGTGAAGCTGATCCGCTCCAAGGGCGTCGGTGTCTATTTCTGCACGCAGAATCCTTCCGATATTCCCGGCGGTGTACTGGCACAGCTGGGCAACAAGATCCAGCATGCGCTGCGCGCCTACACGCCTGCAGAACAGAAGGCGGTCAGGGCGGCCGCGCAGTCGTTCCGCGAAAATCCCGCTTTTGATACGTATGAGACGCTGATGTCCCTTGGGACCGGTGAGGCGATCACATCGTTCCTGGATGAAAAGGGCATTCCGGGCGTGGCGCAGGTCTCGTATATCCTGCCGCCGCAGTCCCGCATGGGGAGCATCTCCGATGCGGAGCGTGACGCGGGGATCAAGGGAAGCCTTCTTTACAGCAAGTATGCGGAGAGCCACGATCCGGATTCGGCCTATGAGTTCCTGATGCGGCTCGGCATGGAGGAGCAGGAGGCAAGAGAGAAGGCTGAGCAGGAAGCTGCGGAAGCAAAGGAGCGCGAGAAGCAGGAAAAGCTGGAAGCCAAAGAGCGCGAAAAGCAGGAGAAGCTGGAAGCAAAGGAACGCGAGAGGGCGGAGAAGGAAGCCGCAAAGGCGCAGGAGAAGGCTGAAAAGGAAGCGGAGAAAGCGAAACAGAAGGTGGAGAATGAGAGAAAGAAAGCCGCCAAGACGATCGGAAGCTCCGTGACCGGCACCATCGGACGCGAGGTCGGAAAGACCGTCGGCGGCGCATTCGGCGGAAAGTTCGGCAAGACGCTCGGCGGGAATCTGGGGGCGAGCCTTGGCCGCGGCCTGATGAGCACGCTCTTCAGAAGCAAATGATAGATATGAGATTGAGTTTTGAAGTAAAAAGCGTATAATAGACCTCGTTCATCGGAGGAACGTAAGGATGGATAAGATGGCGGCAATACCGCAGCTTATCCATTTTTTTTGAGATTGCGATGGAGCTGAATAAACACAATTTTACGGAGGGCGGAATATTCAGGCCGCTCCTGGTATTTGCATTACCGGTGTTGCTTGCATTGTTTTTGCAGGCAATGTATGGTGCGGTAGACCTGATGATTGTCGGCAGGTTTACGGAAGATGCTTTTGTATCCGCACATGTTTCGGCAGTATCTACCGGATCGCAGATCATGCTGACGCTGACCAGTCTGGTTGCCAGCTTTGCCATGGGGGCAACGATTCTTTTGGGACAACAGATCGGTGGGGGAAAAGCGGAAAAAGGCGGGGAAACCATCGGCTGCTGCATTGTGTTATTTCTCTGTATCGGCGTTGTTTTGACGGCTGTTCTTGTACCGGGGGCAGGTGTAGTTGCACAGCTTATGCACGCACCGCAGGAAGCGTTTGATCTGACGGTATCCTATGTCCGGATTTGCGGTGCCGGTACGCTTGTCATCATTGCCTATAATCTGATCGGAAGTATCTTCCGGGGAATCGGAGATTCGGTGACGCCGCTGGTCACGGTTGCAATCGCGTGTGTGTGCAATATCGCCGGTGATCTTCTGCTCGTTGCAGGGTTTCATATGGGGACGGTCGGCGCCGCGATCGCTACGGTTTTTGCGCAGGCAGTCAGTGTGGTTGTGTCTGTTTTGCGAATGCGAAAGAAGACACTTCCCTTTACACTGACATGGTCCCAGATTCACCTGACGCCGCAGGCGGCCGGAAGGATTACGCGGCTGGGGCTGCCGATTGCCTTACAGGATTTTCTTGTGGGGATTTCCTTTTTGCTGATCCAGGTAATTGTAAACTCTCTTGGCGTGCTGGCCTCTGCCGGTGTCGGTGTGGCGGAAAAGGTCTGTGCGTTTATCATGCTGGTTCCTGCCGCATTCATGCAGTCCATGTCCGCATTCGTGGCGCAGAATGCTGGTGCGGGGAAATATGACCGGGCGGAGAAGGCGCTTCGCTATGGAATTCTGATGTCCCTTGCGGTCGGCTGTGTGATGTTTTATGTCTCGTTCTTTCACGGAGTATCTTTGGCGTCACTCTTTGCAAAAGATATGGAGGTTGCTGCTGCCGGCGCAGACTATCTGCGGGCATATGCCATTGACTGTATGCTGACGCCGATATTCTTCTGCTTTATCGGCTATTACAACGGCATCGGCATGACACGGTTTGTCATGATGCAGGGTATTATCAGCGCATTCCTCGTGCGCGTGCCGGTATCATTTCTGATGAGCCGGAGAGTGCCGGTTTCGTTGTTTCATATCGGGCTGGCAACACCGGCGTCATCCACGCTGCAGATCATCATGTGCCTGTGCGCCATGGCATATCTGAAGAAACATAGCAAACGATAATATGCATATAACTAAGTGCGGCCTGCTCGTCGGTGAAGCCGCGCAACTCGCAGGCAAAGCCTGCTCGTCGTGGCTGTCGCCACATAGAGGATAAACGAGCCGAGAACTCCGCGAGCTGGCGCTCGCTACGTCGTGGCTGTCGCCACGACCGCTCATCGGAATAAAAGCGGCAACAAACAAGCTTGTTGCCGCTTTTCTCCTCTGATCGTTCTCGGCTCGTGTGCTGCACGAAAAAAGGCACCGCCCCCGCGACTAAATCGCAAAAACAGCACCCCTCGTGCGCCGTCAGGGACTCGAACCCTGGACACCCTGATTAAGAGTCAGGTGCTCTACCAACTGAGCTAACAGCGCGTATATCCTTATTTCGAAAACGCAAAAAGTATTATATAATGAGCTGAGCGCGGTGTCAACAGAGAGATTTAAAGTTTTTAGGGCCTGCAGTCTGGGGGATAAATACGGAATCATGATATTCGAAACACACGCACATTTTGACGATGACGCTTTTTCAGAGGATCTGGAGGAGGTCCTTGCGCAGGCGCGCGGCGCCGGTGTGACGCAGGTCGTCAACATCGCTTCGGACGTGCGCAGCATCGACAGGTGTCTTGCGCTCACGGAGCGGTATGCACAGGAGACGGATAATCATCCGGCGTTCTTATGTGCGTTGGGGATTCATCCGACGGAGTGCGGGGAACTGACGGAGGAGATCCTCCGGGACATTGAAGAAAAAGCGAAGGCCCAGCGTGTCGTTGCGGTCGGGGAGATCGGACTGGACTATTACTGGGACACACCGGAGCGGGAGAAGCAGAGAAAGTGGTTCATCCGCCAGCTGGAGATGGCCATGGAGCTGGACAAACCGGTCGTGATCCATTCCCGGGAGGCTGCGGAGGAGACGTTCCGCATCCTGGAGGAGCATTATCACGGCACGGGCGTGATCCACTGCTATTCCTACAGCGCGGAGATGGCGAAGGAATACGTAAAACACGGCTGGTTCATCGGGGTCGGCGGTGTCGTTACTTATAGGAATGCCAGAAAACTGAAAGAGACGGTGGAGCAGGTCCCGCTCTCGCAGATCGTGCTCGAGACGGACTGCCCGTACCTTTCGCCGACGCCGCATCGGGGAAAGCGCAACAGCTCCGCAAACCTCCCGCTCGTCGCGGAGGAAATTGCCCGTATCCGCGGGATCACCGCGGAGGAAGTCTGCAGCATTACGTATGATAATGCATGCAGGCTGTACCGCATATGAAGTGAAACAAAACAGGAGACGACATACATGATCCAGCACCTTGCGACAACCGGGATGACCCGGCATATCCTTGACAAATATCAGCTTCGCGCCCGCAAGAAATTCGGACAGAATTTTCTGGTGAGCGAGGAGGTCGTGGAAGGGATCCTTGATGCAGCCGGCATTACAAAGGAAGATACTGTCCTGGAGATCGGCCCCGGGATCGGCACGATGACGACCTATCTGTCTCAGGCGGCTGACCGGGTCGTCAGCATTGAGATCGACAGGTCGCTGGAACCCGTGCTCGCGGAGACGCTGGCGGACTGCAGCAATGTGCGGATCATCTGGGAGGATGTCCTGAAAGTCGACCTGCGCGCACTATATGCGGAGCTGTTTCCGGAAGAGGCGGATGGCGCTCCAAATGGTATCGACGGGGAGAGCGAGGGTGCGGCTGTCCCTGCCAACCGACCGCGGCTCAAGGTCGTCGCGAATCTGCCGTACTATGTGACGACGCCGATCATCATGGAGCTTCTAAAGGAGAAGGACCTCTTTGAGAGCGTTACGCTGATGGTGCAGAAGGAGGTGGCGGAGCGGATTTGCGCTGCCGCAGGCTCCAGGGAATTCGGCGCGATCACGCTGGCGGTGCAGTATTACGCAAAGCCGGAAATCGCGATGGCGGTGCCTGCACACTGCTTTTTCCCCCGGCCGAAGGTCGACAGCAGCGTACTTCATCTCACCGCGCATGAGAAGCCGCCGGTTCAGACAGACGAAGCGTTCCTGTTTGCGCTGATCCGGGCCAGCTTCAATCAGCGCCGGAAGACGCTCGTGAACGGGCTTACGCACGGCATGTCGGCGGAGGGGATCCGGCTGGGCAGGGAGCAGGTGACGGGTGCGCTTGAAGCAATGGGACTTTCGCCTGACGTGCGGGGCGAAAAGCTCTCGCTGGAGGAGTTCGCCTCGCTTGCGGAGCTTCTTCGCGGGCAGATTTGACGCGGAAGATGCCGTCTTGTCGTTTTTGACAGATAATTTGCCCTATGCTACACTAAATTGGTTATATTTGCGGACTTGAGCAGCGCCAGAGCAGGGAAGCTTTTGGCGCAAGCTATTGTGTACTTCTTGAAATGATTGAAGGCAGACATGTCATGGAAGGAAGAGAGGAATTAGGTTGTGGACAAGTACGAATTTAAAGTAAGCCTGGAGGAGATCGATTCCCTGATCGATGCGCAGGATTTCGCAAGGGCTGCGGAGATCGCGGATACGATCGAGTGGGACCGCGTCAAGAACGTCGCCACACTCTGCAAGGCGAGCGACCTGTATAAGATCAACGGCAGGTATGATGACAGCATAGAGCTTCTGCACATGGCGCGGGAGAAACAGCCCCGCGATAAGCAGATCGTATACAGCCTGTGCGAGCTGGAGCTCAAGCAGGGTCATTATATCAATGCGCTCAAGCACTACAATGAATTTGTCCAGATCGCGCCGAATGATCCGGGCAGATATATGCTGCAGTACAAGCTGTACAAGGCGCAGGACGTCAGCGTGACGGAGCGCATTCAGGTGCTTCACAGGCTGAAGGCGCTGGAATACTCCCCGCGCTGGGGGTACGAGCTTGCGGCGGAATACGAGGCGGCCGGGAACAAGAAGTCCTGCGTCCGCGAGTGCGACGAGCTGATCTCGACGTTCGGCCAGGGACGCTTTGTCGACAAGGCCAGAGAGCTTCGTGCCACAATCATAGACAATAATGAAGGGCTCCTGGTGGAGACGCCGGTGCAGGCGCAGGAGGATGTGCGGATCGATACCGCCAATCTTCGCGAGACCGTGGCGCAGGGAATCCGCCAGATGGACGAGGCAAACCGCAGGGCACAGCGCTATGAGGCGGTGCTCTCGCAGGAGACGAGCGGCCAGATCTCCATGGTCATGCCGGAGACGCCCCGCGATGAGACGCAGGTTACGGGCCAGCTGAACCTGAGCAACATCATGTCGGAGTGGGAGCGCGTGCGCGCGGAGCATGAAAAGCGCCGCGTCGAGCAGATCAAGCAGCGTGTGCTCGAGGACACGGGTCCGATGATGAAGCGCTTCGAGCAGGACGCAAAGGAAGGCGTTCTGGAGAGCATGGAGCGCAGGATCCGCTATGAGGAGCGCAGGAGCGAGCTGAACCTTCCGGGCGATGACTATTATGCGCCGGAGTATGAGGATTATCCGGAGGAATACGACGAACCCGGCGACGGGCTCGTCATGGAAAACGACGGAGCTACAAAGGCCTGGAAGCCGCGCGATGTGCGCAGGGCGGAGGAGATCGCACAGCGCTACCGCATGGAGAGCGATGCTTACGAGCAGAGCCGTGTATATGAAGAGGCGCGCGAGCAGTCCGGCTACGAGGACGACGGCTATTACGAGGATGCGCCGCAGGATGACTATGCGGATGCAGAGGAAACCGAAAGCCGTTACGAGGATCGCTACGAAGAGACCGAACGCAGGCAGCAGTACCTGGAAGAAGAGCCTGCAGATGCACAGGAGGAAGCCGCTTTAGAAGACGGCGCTTCCGGCGGACGCGACTATGACAGCGTCCGGGCATCGGTCGCCAACGCGCTGAAGAAGGGAACGGTCGGGACGGCTGCCGCTGCTGCCGCTGCGGCAGGAACTGTCGCGGCAACGGCGGAAGAGGCCGCGGAAGACGATCGCTATGAAGAAGAGGCACCGCAGGAAGCGGAAGCTCCCGCGCGGGACGAGAGATACGAGGAAGAGGCGCAGCCGGAGGAGGAGCCGTACGAGGAAGAGCCTCCTGTAAAGCACAGAAAACGCCCTGAGCCTGTTCGCGAAGAGGAAGAGGAAGAGGCACCGGAGGAAGCTCCCGCACAGGAAGAGGAATACGAGGAGGAGCCGCAGCCGGAGGAGGAGCCGTACGAGGAAGAACCTCCCGTAAAACGCAGAAAACGTCCCGAGCCCGTCCGCGAAGAGGAAGAGGAGACGCAGGAAGAACGCCCCGCAGAGTGGAAGAAGAGACCGCGAGACGAGGAGGAAGAGGAAGGCGATTCCGAGAGCCGCCACGGACATCTCCGGAAGCTGACGCAGGAGGAGAAGAAGCTCTTCAGACCTTTCCTGCAGTCCAAGAGGACCCGCAGACAGATCGTCCACACGCTGGACCTGATCAGCCTTGCCTCCTACACCGGCAACGTCATCATCACTGCCAATGACCAGGAGGAAGCGATCAATCTCGCGAAGGCCATCATCAAGGAAGTGCGCCAGATGGATGCGAATTTCTCCGGGAAAGTGGCAAAATCCACGGCGGAGGTCATCAACCGCAAGGATCTCTCCAAGGCGCTCGACCAGATCGAGAACGGCGCCCTGATCATCGAGGAGGCAACGGAGCTCTCCGATGAGAGCGTACACGAGCTGCACAAGGAACTGGAAAAAGAGAACCGCGGACTGATCGTGATCCTCATTGACGGACGCAAGGCCATGGACCGTTTCCTTGAGGATTATGAGGTTCTTCGCAGCAACTTCAACGGCCGCGTCGATATCGTTGCGCTCAGCAACGACGAGCTGGTGCACATCGCGGAGAAGTACGCGAAGAGCAACGGATACAGCATCGACGAATACGCGTTCCTTGCGCTTCACACCAGGATCTCACAGCTCCAGACGATCGATCACAATGTGACGGCGGATGAGATCCGGGATCTTGTGGACGAGGCGATCGGCTATGCGGAGAAGAAATCTCCGGCGCATCTGATGGATGCGATCCTGCGCAAGCGCTATGACGAGAATGATCTGATCATTCTGCGCGAGAAGGATTTCCTACATAACTGATGCTGGAGAAAAGAGAGCACATTTTTATTTCGGATGCCGACTGCTGGCTGTTCGGGCAGGGCACACATTATGATATTTACAGGAAGCTGGGTGCGCATGTGTCTGCGCAGGAAGGCAGGGAAGGAATCTTCTTCGCCGTGTGGGCACCGCATGCGGCTTCTGTGCATGTGACGGGATCTTTCAATGGATGGAGCACGACGGACCATCCCATGGAGAGAATCCACGAGATCGGGATATGGACGCTGTTTACGGAGGATGCGCACGTCGGGGACCTCTACAAGTTCCTGATCCGCACGCCGGAAGGGGAGGAGCTGTACAAGGCGGATCCCTTTGCAAACGCGGCGGAGCTTAGGCCGGGAACAGCCTCAAGGATCGCGGATATTTCCGGCTACAAATGGAAGGACGGCGCTTATCTCAGGACGCGGGACGAAAAGAATTTTGAGCGGGAGCCCGTAGCGATCTACGAATGCCATATCGGCTCCTGGATGCGCCACCCCGTACCGAATGAACGGGGAGAAGAGGGCTTTTATTCATACCGCGAATTTGCCGACCGGCTTGTGACATACCTGAAGGAGCTGAAGTACACGCACGTCGAGCTGATGGGCATTCTGGAGCATCCCTTCGACGGCTCCTGGGGATATCAGGTGACCGGCTACTATGCTCCGACGTCGCGCTACGGCACGCCGCAGGATTTCATGTATCTTGTCGATACGCTCCACAGGAATCATATCGGCGTCATCCTCGACTGGGTCCCGGCGCACTTCTGCCCGGACGCGCACGGGCTGGCCAGATTCGACGGCACCTGCATTTTTGAGGATCCGGATCCGCGAAAGGGAGAGCATCCCGACTGGGGCACGAAGATCTTCAATCTCGCAAAGAACGAGGTGCGCAACTTCCTGATCGCCAATGTCCTTTTCTGGCTCCGGGAATACCATGTGGACGGAATCCGCGTGGACGCGGTGGCTTCGATGCTTTACCTGGACTACGGCAAGAAGGACGGGCAGTGGGTGCCGAACCGCTATGGCGGCAACGAAAACCTAGACGCGATCGAATTCTTCCGGCACATGAACTCCGTCGTAAAGGGCAGCTGCCGCAGCTTCCTGACAATCGCGGAGGAATCGACGGCCTGGCCGCATGTGACCGGCGAGGTGGAGGACGGGAGCCTTGGCTTTTCCTTTAAGTGGAACATGGGGTGGATGCACGACTTCTGCGAATATATGAAGCTTGACCCTGTCCTTCGCAGCGGCGATCATTATGCACTGACCTTTGCCATGAGTTACAACGGTTCGGAAAAGTACATCCTTCCGCTCTCGCACGATGAGGTCGTCCACCTGAAATGTTCGATGCTGGAGAAGATGCCGGGATATGAGGTCGACAAGTTTGCAAACCTGCGCCTCGGCTACACCTATATGTTCGGACATGCCGGGAAGAAGCTCCTTTTCATGGGACAGGAATTTGCACAGAGAAGAGAGTGGTCAGAGGATCGGGAACTCGACTGGTTTCTCCTGCAGGAACCGCTCCATCAGGGGATGCAGTATTACGTGAAGGCGCTTCTGTCAATCTACCGGAAGTATCCCTGCATGTACGAGATCGACGATGCCTGGGAAGGATTTGAATGGGTGAATGCGGATGACAAGGATCGCAGCATCTACAGCTTCATCCGCCGCGGCAGGAGTGACGGGACGGCGCTTCTTTTTGTTCTCAACATGACACCGGTGGAGCGCACGGGCTATGCGGTCGGCGTTCCCGCTGACACACAATACAGACTGATTCTGGACAGCAGTGATGGAAAATACGGAGGCATTTCAGGGAAAACCCTGAAAAAAACGTTCAGAGCTGAGAAAAACGCCTGTGACAAAAAGCCGTACCGCATCACCTTTGACCTGCCGCCGTACGGCGGACTCGTTTTTTCTTTTAAAGAAACGTAAAAAGGGGGAATAAGATGGGAACAAACAATATCACGGTCCACGAATCCGCGGAGGATTATCTGGAGAACATCCTGATCCTGACACAGCGGAACGGAATGGTCCGTCAGATCGATATCGTCAACGAGAT
>CACZQP010000136.1 GCA_902783385.1 uncultured Lachnospiraceae bacterium
CTTCGATACTCTGGGCCTTGCCCTGATCACGATCCGGAACGGAAACGCGAAGATGCGGGACAAGTACCCGAAGCCGTATGCCGAGAAGATCATCATGTGCGATTCCGGTCAGATCTCGCCCATGCACTTTCACTGGAACAAGATGGAAGACATCATCAACCGCGGCGGGAATGACGTGATCTTTACTTTCTACAACGCGAATAAGGAGACGGAAGAGTTCGAGGACACGGATGTGCTCCTGATGAAGGACGGCAGGCAGTACCGGATGCCCGCCGGATCCCAGGTTGCGCTGAAGCCGGGCGAAAGCTTTACGCTCTATCCGTATCTCTATCATGAGTTCATTATTCCGGAGGGCGGTCCCGCTCTGATCGGCGAGGTCTCCATGTGCAACGACGATGAGACGGACAACCGCTTCAAGGAGCCCCTCGGCCGCTTCCCCACGATCGAGGAGGACGAGCCGGCGTACCGGCTCCTGTGCACGGAGTATCCGCCTGCACGTGACTGAAGTTAAAAACAGATCACTGTTTTTACATGTAACCGCCTTCCGGCGTCCGCCGGAGGCAGCACACATCATCCACCCACACAAAGGAGGAAAAAGATGAGAAAGTTATTTGCAGCAACACTTGCAGCAGCGCTTCTTGGCCTGTCTCTGGCAGGCTGTGCGGCAGCACCTGCGGCTCCCGCGGCGGCACCTGCAGCTCCGGCGGCTGAGGCTCCGGCAGCGGAAGCACCGGCAGCGGAATCTGCCGGCATGAGTCTGGAAGATCTGAAGTTCGGTTTCGTCGTCGGATCTTTCGAGCACACCTTCTATCAGCTGATCCAGCAGGGCATCGAGGAAGAGTGCGCGGCGAAGGGCCTGAAGCCCGAGCAGTACGCTGTTCTTGACGCAAGCCTTGATCCGGTTATCGCGACCCAGAAGGTCGAGACGCTGACCGCTGACGGCTGCAATGCCATCGCTCTGGCCTGCAACGATGCGGCAGGCGTGAAGCCGGCGATCGAGAACGCGGATGCTGACGGCGTCAAGATGTTCACGTTCGACTGCACGTCTGAATCCGACGCGATCAACTGCTTCGTCGGTACGGACAACTTCGAAGGCGGAAGACTGGGCGGCCAGGAACTTCTTCGCCTCACGGCTGACGGCGACACCGTTGCCATCATCGGCTATCCTACCGCTTCTTCCTGCAAGGACAGAGAAGACGGCTGTCTCGAGGTTCTCGAAGGCCAGAACCGCAACGTCCTGACTGGCTATGACTACAAGGGCGATGCGAACGAAGCGCAGAAGATCATGGAGAACATCCTGACGACCAATCCGGAAGTCAAGGCTGTCTTCACCGTTGGCGATCCTGCCTGCACGGGCGCTCTTGCGGCTATCAAGGCTGCCGGCTCCGACTGCCTGATCATCGGCTTCGACGGCAACCCGGAAGCGAAGGAAGCGATCCTTTCCGAAGAGAACGGCAAGTACTGGGTTTCCGAGATCTCCCAGAACCCGAAGATGATCGGCGCTACGATTGTTGACGAAATGATCAAGTTCATGACCGAAGGCACCGTAACCGACAGCAAGATCTTCATCGCTCCTTACATCATCACGAAGGAGAACGCGGCTGACTGAGTGTCACACCCGCATATGAGGGGCTAAAGCAGAATCAGGTGTATCCGGGCGGAGAAATCTGCCCGGATGCCCTTTCGTTTTGAGAGAGGGGAGCAGCATGGAGCCGATTTTAAGAGTTAAGAATATCAGCAAGGTTTTCCCCGGCGTTAAGGCACTGACGGATGTCTCGATCGACTTCTATCCGGGTGAGGTGCACGCGCTCGTCGGTGAGAACGGAGCCGGCAAATCCACCCTGATCAAGATCATTTCCGGCGTATACACGCCGACTGAGGGCACTGTTGAGTACGAGGGAAAGGAAGTCAGCTTTGCCAATCCCGGGCGTGCGATCGACGCGGGCATCGCGGTCATACACCAGGAACTGAGTATCGCCAAGGATCTGACAGTAGCGGAAAATGTATGGCTTGGCAGGGAAATCAGGAATTCTCTGGGAATTCTCGATAAGGCAAAAATGAACAGGGATACACAGGATATCCTTGATTTTATGAACGTCAATCTGAAGGCGACCACGAAGGCCGGCCTTCTGAACGCGGCGCAGCAGCAGATGATCGAAATTGCGAAGGTCATCTCCAAGAACGCAAAGGTGGTTATCATGGACGAGCCGACCTCATCGCTATCCGAGCATGAGATCGACGCGCTGTTCAAACAGGTTAGAATACTACGCGAAAAGAACGTCGCTATCATCTACATCACTCACCGCATGAAAGAGTTGACGGACATCTGTGAGCGCGTCACTGTCCTGCGGGACGGCTGCAAGGTCGACACCATGATGGTGGCCGACGTCACGGAGCACCAGATCGTCAACAGCATGGTCGGGCGTGAGATGGGCGATTACTATAATAAGCACAAACATACACGCGGTCAGGAGATGCTCCGGGTGGAGCACCTGACCAGGAAAGGCGTGTTCGAAGATATTTCCTTTACCGCTTACGCGGGAGAGATTCTCGGCTTTTCCGGCCTGGTCGGCGCAGGCCGCACAGAGGTCATGGAAGCGATCTTCGGCGCGACGCCGATCGACAGCGGGAAGATTTTCCTGCGGGGCGAGGAAGTGAAGCTGGACAATCCGGCTGCGGCGATCCGGAAGAATCTGGGTCTCGTCACGGAGGACAGAAGACGCACGGGCCTTCTCCTCGCCAAAAACATCGTGGAGAATACTTCCCTCCCTTCCCTGCCGCTGCATGCCGGCAAATTCGGTTTTGTCAACAATGCATGGGAAAGAAAAGTCACGAAGGAGTATATGGATAAGCTCCGCGTGAAGGCGCCGAATATGTATACGATCCTCAGCACGCTCTCCGGCGGCAACCAGCAGAAGGTCATCCTCGGCAAATGGCTTGCCGCGGACTCCAACATCCTGATTCTGGATGAGCCGACGAGAGGTATCGACGTCAACGCGCGCTCGGAATTCTATACGCTGATGCACGAATTCGTTTCGAACGGCGGCTCGATCATCATGATTTCTTCGGAAATGCCGGAGATCATCGGCGTCGCGGACAGGGTTCTTGTCATGCGCGAAGGCAGGATCAGCGGCGAGCTGGGAGAGGGCGAGATCAACGAGCAGTCGCTGATCAGGCTGGCCAGCATCACTACGGATGAGCCGGCGGCATAATCCGGACTTCATTTGGAAATCAGAGAGTCAGAAAGGAAAAATCATGGAAAAGATCAATATGAAAAAGCTGATCGGCGACAATGTGGTCGTGGTGGTGCTGATCCTTTTGTGCTTCGGCTTCGGCATGTCCAGCAGCACCTTCTTCAGCGCGAGAAACGTCAGTAACATCCTGTCGCAGATGTGCACCAACGCGCTGCTGGCGAGCGGTCTTACTTACGTCATCATTCTCGGCGGCATCGATATTTCGGTCGGCTCCGTCGCCGGCGTCGCAGGCATCATTGCGGCATACGCCGGTCTTATGTTCCCGGATATGAGCATTCCGTTCGCGATCGCGCTCCTGATCGTGGTCGGCATCGGCGTAGGCGCGGTCTGCGGCCTTGTCAACGGCGTCCTGATCGCCTATCTCGACGTTATCCCGATGATCTGCACACTGTCCACCATGACGGCGCTGCGCGGCGTCGCCTTCATCATTACGGGCGGCCAGCCGGTCTACGGTCTCGCGGACAACTTCGCGTTCCTCGGCGCAAAGCGTATCATCCCGACTGCCAGCATGCCGAACGGCGCGGTCCCGGTCATCGTGATCTTCACGATCATTGTCGTCGCGTTCATGCATATTCTGCTTTCCCGCACGGTTTTCGGCCGTCACGTATTCGCGGTCGGCAGCAACAGGAACGTCGCGCACTTAAGCGGTATCAACGTCCGTAAGGTCACGCTCTTAAGCCATGTGCTCTGCGGCATTACGGCAGGCCTCTGCGGCGTCTGCATCGCATCGAAGCTTCAGAACGGCCAGCCGAACGCCGGCAACACCTACGAGATGTTCGCCATCGCTTCGACGGTTCTTGGCGGAACGAGCCTTTCGGGCGGTTCCGGTTCTGTCGCGCGTGCGATGTTCGGCTGCGCGGTCATCGCGGTCATCAAGACCGGCATGGACCTGCTGCAGATCTATTCCTACTGGCAGAACGTCGTTATCGGCTGCATCATCATTCTCGCGGTCGTGCTGGACATGGCGCAGAAGAAGCGGCAGAAAGCATAAACAGTGGAAAACAAATACTATCTGATACTCGATATCGGAGGCACCAAGACGACCGGCGCGGTTTTTACCGAAGAAGGATCACCTGTAAAGGATGTCTTTCTCACCGCGCCGTCGGTGACCTATGAAGGGAAGGACGCAGTGTTCCGGAACACCGTCGAGGTGGGCCGCAGGACACTGGAGCAGGCGGGAGTGGATCCTGCCGCGATCATCGGCGTCGGCGCGGCCGCGCCGGGACCGCTGGACTACCGGACGGGCTATATCATCGACGTACCGATGATGGGCTGGAAGGATTTCCCGCTCGGTGACCTTCTGCAGCAGGAATTCGGCGCACCGGTCCGGGTCGACAACGACGGCAATCTCGGTGCGCTGGCGGAGCAGAGAGTCGGCGTCGCCAAAGGCGAAAACAGCGTCCTTTACATGACGGTCAGCACCGGCTGCGGCGGCGGCATCGTCCTCGGCGGCAGGATCTACAGAGGGCGGAGCGGCGGCGCCGGAGAGTTCGGTCACATGTCGATCGATTATAACGGTATTCCCTGTCCCTGCGGGAGCAGGGGGTGTCTGGAGCTGTATGCTTCCGGTACTGCCATGAACCGCAGGATGCGGAGCGACTGTGAGAAGAAGATCCCGTCGTCCCTGTTTGCCGGGACCGGATATGATCCGGACAGGATCAACGGCGCGCTTCTCGGAAAAGCTGCAAAGGAAAACGACGCTTATGCGCTGGAGTTCTTCCGGCAGGAGGGACGGTATCTCGGCGCGGGTCTCGCGAACCTCTTTAACCTCTTTGACCCGGACGTCATCGTGCTGGGAGGGGGCGTGACAAAGTCTGCCGAATTCTTCAAGGAGGAGATGCTGGCTGAGGTCAACCGCCGCAGCTGTCTGCCGGTCGCACGGGAGAGGATCCGGTTCTCCGAGCTCAACGACAGGGTGACTCTATACGGCGCATATTTTCTGATCAACGATTATTTACAGGAAGAAGGCGGCGCAGGCCGCGAAAGAAAGGAGTAAACATGCCCCTTATTACCATGAAACAGATTATGGCGGACTCGCTGAAGAAGGCGCTGGATCCGTCTGTGGATACGAAGGAACGGTACGCGGTCGGCGCGTTCAATTTCAGCACGATCCCGGAGATGGTCGGCATTGTGGAAGGCGCGCGCGAAGTGAAGAGCCCCGTGATCCTGATGCTGTCGCTGGGCGCGCTGAAGTACATCGGCTCTCTGGAACTGGTGGCGTACACCGCACGCGGCATTGCGCGGCAGTATCCGGAGGTTCCGTTCTGCCTGCACCTGGACCACGCGACGGACCTTGAGATGATCAAACAGGCCGTTGTTGCCGGCTTCACAAACGTCATGATCGACGCCTCCCAGGAGCCTTATGAGGACAATGTCCGGAAATCCAAAGAGATCGCGGATTTCGCGCACAAGCACAGCCCGCTCGGATTAAACGGCTGCTCGGTCGAGGCGGAACTCGGTATGCTCGCAGGCCATGAGGACAATATCCATGTGTCCGAAGAAGATGCGGGCAAGGCGTATACGGATCCGGAGCTTGTCGCCGATTTCGTCGAAAAGACCGGGATCGACGCGCTCGCGGTCGCGATCGGCACGGCGCACGGCTTCTACAAGGCGGCGCCCAAGATCCGCTTTGACCTGCTTGAGGAGATCCGCAGGAAGACGGACACGGCGCTGGTCCTTCACGGCGGCACCGGCGTTCCGGAGGATGATTTCCGCAAATGCGTCGCGATGGGCATGAGCAAGATCAACGTCGGAACGGGCCTGAAGAAGGTCTATACGGACGCTGTCCGCGAGGCCATCAAATCGCTTCCCGAGAGCGAGTACGACCCGAGAAAGATCGTCGGCCCCGGCAGAAAGGCCATCGCCGCGGAGATCGCATCCAAGAGCGAACTGTTCAACTGCGCCGGCAAGGCGGAAGCGGTCCTGAAGAGTATGTATTGATAAACCGGCGGATCCGGCAGGAGGGAGGACAAAATGGCAAAGATCTGGACAATGGGTGAACTTCTGGTGGAGATCATGCGCCCGGAGGCGGATATGCCGCTTGATCTTACGGCGCCTTTTCAGGGGCCGTTTCCCTCCGGCTCTTCCGCGATCATGATCTCTGCCGCCGCCAGGCTGGGGCAGAGCGCCGGCATCATTTCCGGCGTGGGCAAGGACGCGTTCGGGAAGTGCCTGATGGACAGGCTCGCGAGGGACGGCGTGGACACGTCGCACGTCCTGGTTGATCCGGACCGCTCCACGGCCTGCGCGTTCATCGCGTACACGTCGGACGGGAACAGGTCCTATCTGTTCCACTGGGACGATACGCCGGCCACCATGGCGAAGGCGCCTGATGTCACCTGCGCGGAGCTGAAGGAGGCTGTTTATTTCCATGTGATGGGCTGCGCGCTCACCGCGAAGCTTTCCTACGGGGACGAGATCGTCAGGACGGTTCGCGACATGCGCGCTCAGGGGACAAAGATCAGCTTTGATCCGAACGTGCGGGTAGAGCACCTGACGAATCCGGCAAAACGGGAGAAGTCATATGAAATCATCCGCGCGATCCTCGACGAGACAAGCATTTTTGAACCCGGGATCGAGGAGTTGAAGATCGTGACAGGCGAAAATGACATCGATGCGGGTATCCGCGCCTGTTTCGAGAAACCGTACCTTGACACCGTGCTGCTGAAGATGGGCGACAGAGGCCTGCGGGTTTACACGAAAGACGGACGAGTCATTGAGCAGCCGCTGTTTCGCGTTCCGGTCGTGGACGCGACCGGCGCCGGGGATACGACGGACGCGGCATTCCTGTGCTCGCTTCTGGAGGGACGTACTCTGGAAGAAGCGGCAGAACGCGCGGCGGCCGCGGGTGCGCTGAACGTCATGGCAATGGGGCCGATGGAAGGGGATATCTCCCCGGAGAACATCGACAGACTGATTGCGGGGACACTTTTTTGAAGAAAGAGCTTCCTGACAAAAAGACACTCATCATTATCACAGGCGGCCCCGGGACCGGAAAAAGCGAGACGGCAAAAGGGCTCCTTGCTTATCTGCAGAACGATGAGATCGTGAGCCTGAGCTACGACGCCATGAAGGAGGCGGCTTGGGACCGGCTGGGGTTCGACAGCGAGGAGGAGAAAAAGAAGGTCAACGGCATTGCGCTGGATGCTTTCTATGCCATTCTGGAGAACCATATGCAGAAGGAGGATACAATACTTATCGAGTATCCTTTCTATCAGTTCCACAGACCGCCCCTGCAGCGGCTTATAAAAAACTATGGATACACGGCACTCACGATCTGGCTTCACACGGATCTGAAGACGGCGTATGAGCGCGGCTGCAGACGGGATACCGGAAAGGCAAGGCACCCCGGTCATCTCCTGAACCGCTACCACAGGGAGACCTTCCGTCCGGAAGATATCGCCTCCGCTGACCGCCATTTCCTCTCCTTTGAGTCGTTCAAAAAGAGCATCGACGGCCGTGACTACAATCTTGCGCTCGGAATCACAATTCCTGTCGACGTGACGGATTTTAGGAACCTCTCCTATGACGATATCTGGAAAAAGATGACAGGCAGCCGGTGAAAACCGGCTGTTTTTTTTACTTTCGTGTAGTAAAATACTGAACATGAGTTTTACACAGGAGCAGCTGAGGATCAACCACGATATCAAAGAAAAGACCTTTGCGGGCATCTATCTTCTTTGCGGCTCGCAGAGCTATCTGCGCATGCAGAACAGGGACCGCCTGATCGCCGCAGCGCTCGGGGAGGACGAAGGTGCATCCGCGATGAACCTTTCCCGCTTCTCGGGAAAGGATATGGATGTGCGGGAGATTGGCGCGCTTGCGCGGACGCTTCCCTTTTTTGCGGACCGCAGGGTCATCGTCGTGGAGCAGGCGGGGCTCTTTGAAAAGGGCGAGACCGGGGACCTCCTGGCACAGGAGCTGGACGGGATCCCGGAGACAGCCTGCGTCATCATCAGCGAGGAGAAGGCGGACAGGCGAAAGCGGCTGTATAAGCTGATCGAAAAGACCGGAGCCGTCCTTGACACGGACGAGATCGAGGAAGCGCAGCTTGTGAAGTGGACGGCAAAGCTGTTTGCCGATGCCGGCGCGCAGATCTCCGCCGCGGACCTGGAACTGTTTCTTCACTATGTCGGGCAGGACATGCTGCAGATCAAGGCGGAGGCGGACAAGCTGATCGCCTTTCATGCGCAGGACGAAAGCGCCCGGATTACGGGGGAGGACATCCGGAGCCTTTGCACGCCGCGTCCGGAGGACAGGATCTTTGACATGATCAGTGCGGTCGCGGCAAAGGACGCAAAGACGGCGATGTCGGTCTACATGGACCTGTGTGCGCTGAGGACACCGCCGCAGGTGATTTTGTCGCTCCTTGGCAGACAGTTCAGCCAGCTTCTGCAGCTGCGGGAGATGGACGGGAGGTATCCGGACAGAGAGCTTGCGGCCATGCTGTCCGTTCCGCCCTTTGTTCTGACAAAGAGACTCCGGCCGTGCCTTAAGGGGTATTCTTCCCGATCCCTGAAAAGGATCGTGGACGGCTGTCTTAAGGCGGACGAGGAATACAAGAGCGGTCTCATCGATCCGCAGATCGCGGTCGAGCAGCTCATCATTGGTGCGATGACGGAACAGGAGACAGAGAAAAGATGAAACTGCTTTCCATTGCAGTGCCGTGCTATAATTCGGAAGCCTATATGGAGAAATGCGTCGCCTCGCTCCTGATCGGCGGCAGCGACGTGGAGATCCTGATCGTGGATGACGGATCGAAGGACCGCACCGCGCAGATCGCGGACGCACTTGCGGCGGAGCATCCGGATATGATCCGCGTGATCCATAAGCCAAACGGCGGACACGGATCCGCGGTCAACGCGGGGCTCGAAAACGCGCAGGGCGTGTTTTTTAAGGTCGTTGACAGCGACGACAGGCTGAGCGCGGACGCGTACCTGAAAGCGCTCGATGTCCTGAAGCGGCTTCATGAGAGCGGCACGGAACCGGACATGTTCCTGTGCAACTATGTCTATGACAAAGAGGGAGAGAAGCATAAAAAGGAGATCCAGTACCACAACGTGATTCCGAATGACCGGATCTTCACCTGGGAGGAAGTGGGGCAGTTCCACACAGGGCAGTACATTCTCATGCACTCCGTAATCTTCCGGACACAGATGCTTTTAGACTGCGGCCTGCGGCTCCCGGAGCACTGCTTCTACGTGGACAACCTGTATGTATTTGAGCCGCTTCCGTATGTGGAGACCATGTATTATCTCGATGTGGATCTGTACATGTACTATATCGGGAGAGAGGACCAGTCCGTCAACGAGAAGGTCATGATCTCGAGACTCGACCAGCAGATGCGTGTGAACCGCAGAATGATCGACTACTTTACGGACGCCGGAAACGAAAGGCTCGCCGCGGCGCCGGAGAGGCTTAAGACCTATATGTATCACTATCTGGAGATCCTCACGACGGTCTCTTCCGTTTTGGCCATCCGGTCCGGTACGGAAGAACATCTGAAGATGAAGGACGAGCTGTGGGACTACCTGAAACAGTCCGACAGGAAGCTGTACTCAAAGCTCCGCAGGGGGATCCTCGGGATCTCCATGAACCTGCCGGGTCGCGGCGGCAGGGCGCTCACGGTCGGCGCATACAAGATCGCGCAGAAGTTTTTTAAGTTCAACTGAAAGGAAGAAAGAAATGTTTACAATGGAGGCTCTCCGGAAAACGGACCCGGAGATTGCGGAGGCTGTTGAAAAAGAACTGCAGAGGCAGAACCGGCATATTGAACTGATCGCGTCGGAGAACTGGGTGAGCGACGCGGTGCTCGAGACGGTCGGTTCTCCCCTGACGAACAAATATGCGGAGGGCTACCCCGGAAAGCGGTATTACGGCGGATGCGCGGAAGTTGACGTCGCCGAAAGTCTCGCGATCAGCCGCGCGAAGGAACTGTTTCACTGCGACTTTGCGAATGTCCAGCCGCACTCCGGTTCGCAGGCGAATATGGCGGTCGAGTTTGCGGTCCTTGAGCCGGGCGATACCCTGATGGGGATGGACCTGTCGCAGGGCGGGCACCTGACGCACGGAAGCGGCGCCAATTTCTCGGGGAGATTCTTTAAGACCGTCTCCTACGGCGTCGACGCGAACGGCTGGATCGATTACGACGCGGTGATGAAGCTTGCGATGGAATGCAGGCCGAAGATGATCATCGCGGGTGCGTCCGCTTATTCCAGGACCATTTACTTCGATAAATTCCGCAGGATCGCCGACGCGTGCGGCGCCGTCCTGATGGCGGACATCGCGCACATCGCGGGACTGGTCTGCACAGATCTGCATCCGAGTCCTTTCCCCTATGCAGACATCGTCACGACGACGACGCACAAGACGCTGCGCGGACCGCGGGGCGGGATGATTCTTGCAAACGCCGAGGCGGCGGAGAAATTCAGGCTGAACAGAGCCGTGTTCCCCGGCATCCAGGGCGGCCCGCTGGAGCATGTCGTCGCGGCAAAGGCCGTGTGCTTCAAGGAGGCACTCTCCCCGGAGTTTGCGCAGTATCAGAGGCAGGTCAAGGAGAATGCCGCGGCGCTTTGCAGCGGCCTCATAAAGCGGGGCGTGCAGATCGTCTCCGGCGGAACGGACAATCACCTGATGCTGATCGATCTCTCATCGCTTCCTGTCACGGGGAAGGATGTGGAGCAGTGGCTGGATGAGGCGCACATCACTGTCAACAAGAATACGGTGCCCAACGAGAAGAGATCGCCCTTTGTCACAAGCGGCATTCGCCTGGGGACGCCGGCTGTCACGACGCGCGGCCTGAACGCGGAGGACATGGACCGGATCGCAGACGCGATCGCCGGCGTCATATTCCGGCAGCGCGAAGGAATCGAAAAGGCGCGCGCCGTCGTGAGAGAACTCACGGAGAAGTACCCGCTCTGCTGAGCGTACCCCTGGGCACAGTCACAGCCGAATCATACTGCCTGTAATGTCGGCAAAGCGTCAGACAATACAGGCAGTTTTTCTTTAACCTGAAAAAATTTTAAAAAATGTATTGACAAATTAGGATGAGATGGTAGAATTAAGGTACAAAAAGAAAACAGACAAAGGTAACGAGAAGCTTACCGATCCCAGAGAAAGGAGGTACGGTCCAAAGAAACAGGTATAGTTCCAAAGAAGTATAATCGAACAGTACTTGATGCAGACGACAGTACCAATAGAGAAACCGTTAACCTGTATACAACTGAATAGCTATTCGAGTCCATCCAATTTTTGACGCAGCGAAACGAGCCGAGGATCCATCAGGAATCGAACATATCAGGCCAACGTTC
>CACZQP010000137.1 GCA_902783385.1 uncultured Lachnospiraceae bacterium
AGCAGACCGATCGCGTCATGCTGCGCAGGAACCGCGGCTCCCGCATCTTCTTCAACCGGAAGTTTTTCGATTACCCGATCTCCTTAAAGCCGGAGACCTTTGCAAACATGGGCCTTGGCACGACGATCGTCGCGGGCTTTTCCTATCTGAAGGCGATGCTCTTCAAGCGGGAGGAAAAGTCCCTGGAGGACTTCTACGTCAACCGCTTCGGCAAAAAGCTCTACTCCATGTTCTTTGAACACTACACGGAGAATCTCTGGGGGAGACACCCCAGCCAGATCGATCCCTCCTGGGGCGCGCAGCGCGTCAAGGGCGTCTCCGTCATGGCAGTCTTAAAGAACGCGCTGGCAAAGCAGTTCGGCAAAAAGGACCGCAAGGTCGAGACCTCCCTCATCGAGGAATTCAGCTACCCGAAGCTCGGCCCCGGCCAGCTCTGGGATGTGACCGCCGAGGAGATCCGCAAAAAAGGCGGCACGATCCTGACCGGTGCGCGCGTCTGCGGCATCACAAAGAACGCGGAAGGCCGCCTGACCGGCATCACCTATGAGCAGAACGGCGAAATGCACACGGCGGACGGCGATGTCGTCGTCTCCTCCATGCCGATCAAGGATCTTGTTGCCGGAATGAACGACGTGCCTGAAGCGCCGGCGGAGATCGCGAAGGGACTCCCCTACCGCGATTACATGACGGTCGGCGTGCTGATCCCGCACCTTAACCTGGAGAATAAGACAAAGTTTAAGACCGTCGGCAACATCGTGCCGGACAACTGGGTCTATGTGCACGACCGCCACGTAAAGATGGGCCGCTTCCAGATCTACAACAACTGGTCGCCCTACCTGATCAAAGACCTGGAGCACACGGTCTGGATGGGCCTTGAGTATTTCTGCAACGAAGGGGATGAACTCTGGAGCATGTCCGACGAGGAGTTCGCGAAGCTCGGCATCAAAGAGATGGTCGCCATCAACCTGATCGACAGCGAAAGCGACGTGCTGGATTATCACGTAGAACGTGTGAAGAAGGCCTATCCCGCATACTTTGACACCTATGCCCGGATGGATGAGCTGCGGGAATACCTCGACTCCATTCCGAACCTGTTCTGCGTCGGCCGCAACGGCCAGCACCGCTACAACAACATCGACCACTCCATGTGCACCGCGTTCGAGGCGGTAAAGGACATCCTCGCCGGCACGACGGACCGCACGAACGTATGGAACGTCAACACGGAGCAGGAGTACCACGAAGAAAAAGAAGAGCCTGTCGCCGACGAGGTGGAGGTGGACTGAGGTCCGCAGCGGCCGCAAAAGCCATTACATTTCAAAACGACAAAAGAAAAGAACCAGGTGACTGCAGCGCAGTTCCCTGGTTCTTTTTCAGGAGGGGTGGCTATGAACCCTTTCTATTCCCAATATGCAAGCCTTGTTCCCACACCCTCTTCCAATGCTTTCCGATAGCATCTGGTCGTAACGGCCAGGCACATCCGCTTTATCGAAAAGCGTCTGCTCGAACACGGCGTATTTACACAATAATTATCTTCAGCAGCAGATGATCCGCTGTTATTCCAGGGACAGATAATCTCTTACGATTTCGCCTGCCCTGCGGGCAGCGGCCTCCTCGTCGATGTTCCTGAGCTTCCCGTGCTCAACGACGATCCGGCCGTTTACGACCGTATACTCCACATCGCCCTTGTAGCCGACCGTCGCAAGGAGCGCGGCGGGGTCTGACTGCGCCCCGACCAGAGAAAGCTTCCCGGCATCGATCATAAAAAAGTCCGCCGCCATCTCCTCCGCTATGGCTCCGATGTCATCGCGGCCAAGAAGCCTTGCGCTTTGGCGCGTCGCCATCTTCAGGATCTCGTATCCCGACGGCGCATCATATCCGGTATGCAGACGGTGCAGAAGGTATGCCGCGCGCATCTCTTCCAGAAGACTTGAGCCGTCATTGCTGGCGGAGCCGTCGACCGCAAGGCCGACCGGCACGCCCCTCCTCAGCATCTCCGGAACGCGCGCGACGCCGGAGGACAGCTTCATATTGGAGACGGGACAGTGCGCGATGCCCGTTCCGGTCTGTGCAAGGAAGTCCAGCTCCTCGTCGTTGAACCAGATGCCGTGCGCAAACCAGACATCCTCACCGACCCAGCCGACCTGCTTCATATATTCCAGAGGGCGGATCCCCTCTTTCTCCAGCATGTACTTCTCTTCGTCCTTTGTCTCGCACAGGTGTGTGTGGAGACGCACCCCGTGTTTTCTCGCAAGCTCCGCGCTCTCTGCAAGGAGTCTCCTGCTGACGGAGAACGGGGAGCACGGCGCAAGCGCCACGCGGTGCATCGAAAAGCGCGCCGGGTCGTGATACTTCAGGATCGCTTCCTCGGAGTCCGCAAGAATCTCCTCCACCGTCTGTACGACGCTGTCCGGCGGCAGCCCGCCGTCCTTCACGGACAGGTCCATGCTGCCCCGCGTCGCATAAAAGCGGATGCCGAGGTCGTCCGCCGCCGCAAACTGCGCATCCAGCAGATCGTTGTGATGTCCCTCCGGAAAGACATAGTGATGGTCGAGACAGGTCGTGCAGCCCGTCTTCAAAAGCTCGCCCGCACCTGCCAGCGTGCTGTAGTAGACGACATTGCCGTCCAGGTTCTTCCAGATTTCGTACAGCGTCTTCAGCCAGGGAAACAGCTCCATCCTCTGCACCTGCGGCAGGTTCCGGCTGAAGATCTGGTAGAGATGATGGTGCGTATTGATCAGGCCCGGGTACAGGATCATGCCGCGGCCGTCGATGATGTCGGTCGGGCCGAAGCGCTCTCCTCTCTCCGAGGCCTCGTTCCGCTTCCGGTCGATGATCTCGCCCGCGCGGGGGCCGATGTACTTTATCACGCCGTTCTCCGCGTACAGATCCACGCCGTGCAGAATGCGGTCATCGTCGTCACAGGTGACGACAGTTCCGACATTCCGCACCCAGAGATACCGGCTTTCTTCCTCTGCGCGCTGTATGACGGGAATCTCGATGTATGACATGTCCTGTCCTTTCTGCGTGATAGAACGCTGTCCGAAGAACAATGAGCCGCGCGTGAGTTCTATGAAGCTGTAATCGCAGACCATTTCGGGAGACAGGCTTTAGCCTGGCTCTTCGGCAGAATGCTGATTCTGCCGATCGGCTCATCGTTCTTCGCGGAAATATGCTAATCCGAGGCTGGCCGGCGGCTGGTCCTCCGGTTTGTTGCGCTTGCTGGAAATAATGAGGACGATGATGGTCACGACATAGGGCATCACCTTGATCAGCTCCTGGGACGCCCGGCCCAGTCCGGGGATATAGATATACAGGATGTAAAGTGCGCCGAACAGGATCGATCCCCAGATCGCGTTCGCCGGATTCCACAGCGCGAGGATAACGAGTGCGACGGCAAGCCAGCCGCGGTCGCCGAAGCCGTTGTTCCCCCACGTGCCGTTTAAGTAGTCCATGACGAAATAAAGCCCGCCGAAGCCTGCGATCACGGCGCCGAGAACCGTCGCCGTGTACTTGTAGCGATTTACGTTGATGCCGGCAGCATCCGCCGTCGCGGGAGACTCGCCGACCGCAATCAGGTGCAGGCCCGTCCTGCGCTTTTTCAGGACATAGGTGCTGATGAGCGCGACCGCGATCGCCGTGTAGGTCAGGAACCCGTAGCTGAACAGGAGCGGGCCGACGACCGGGAGCCCAGAAAGAGCCGGAATCGTCGTGCGGAAAGCGGACGATGTCGTCTTGACGGAGATCTGTCCCACGCCGCCCGCAATCTTGGAAATCGATCCGCCGAAGAAGTTGCCGAAGCCCGTGCCGAAGGTCGTGAGCGCAAGGCCGACGACATTCTGGTTCGCGCGGAGCGTTACGGTCAGGAAGGAATAGATGAGTCCGCCGAGTGCGCTCGCGAGGATGCAGCAGATCACGGAGATCAGAACACCGATCCAGGCGACGGGATGCTCGTTCCCGTTCTCATAAAAGAATGCCCCCATAAGGCCCGCTATGCCGCCCATATACATGATGCCCGGGATTCCCAGGTTCAGGTTGCCGGACTTTTCCGTGATGATCTCTCCGGTCGCGCCGAAGAGGATCGAAATGCTCTGCGCCACAGCCTGCTGCAAAAATGTCAGGATGATCGTCATGCCTGTGCCTCCTTTCCGGATCCCTCGACGCTTTTTCCGACGGAATCTCCGATCTGGACTGTGCTGACTTCCAGCTTGTACCGGACAAAGAACTCACAGCCGATCAGGAAGAAAAGCAGGATTCCCGTAATGATATCCGAAGCGTTGTTGTTCAGCCCGTACTGCGAGGCGATCTGGATCGATCCCTGCTGCATGAAGACAAGGAACGCCGCCGCCATCACCATGGCGATGGGATTGAACTGGCTGAGCCACGCGACGATGATCGCCGTAAAGCCGCGGCCGCCTGCCGTCGTTGTGGAGATCGTATGGCTGGAGCCTGCGACAATGATCGCGCCCGCCAGTCCGCAGATTGCGCTGGAGATCATCATGGTCCGGACGATGACGCGCCTCACGTTGATGCCCGCGTAGCGCGCCGTATCCTGTGAGGCGCCGACCACGGACAGCTCATAGCCCTGCTTTGACTGCCGCATGTAGACGAAGATGAGGATCGTCACGATGACCGTCAGGACCACGTTCAGGGTGTAATCGGAGCCCAGAAGGTTCGGAAACCACCCTGCCCTGTCTGTCTGATTGATGATGCCGACGGAGTTGGAGCCCTTCGGGCTCTCCCAGAGGACCACGCAGAAGGTGACGATCTGCATGGCGACGTAATTCATCATCAGCGTAAAGAGTGATTCGTTTGTGTTCAGTCTCGCCTTGAAGATCGCGGGCAAAAGTCCCCAGAGCATGCCGGCAATGAGCGATGCGACAATGATGATCGGAATGAGCAGCCAGTCCATAAGAAGGGGCCCTAAGTAAATCATGACGGCTGCCGTCGCCGCGCCGCCGATCAGGATCTGCCCCTCCGCGCCGAGGTTCCAGAAGCGCATTTTAAATGCCGGGGTCAGGCCGACCGCAATGATCAGGAGCGTCATCGTTTCCCGCACCGTCACCCAGATCCGCCGCTTCGTACCGACTGCACCGGAGAGGATCCCGCCGTAGACGCCGACCGGGTTTTCCCCCGTGATGCGGTTGATGACAATGCCGCACACCACAAGGGAGAGAAGGATGGCGATCAGCCGGATGCACCAGGCCTTTCCTCTCGAGATACTGCCGCGTTTGACCAGATGTATGACACGTTTTGTCTGCACATTTTGATTCATAGTCCGCCGCTCCTTGCGTGTTCGTCTTTCCGGCCGCCGGCCGTCATCAGGATTCCGATCTCTTCCTTGGTGGCCTTCCGCGCATCCACAATGCCTGTGACTTCGCCTGCGGAAAGGACAAGGATCCTGTCGCAAAGCTCCAG
>CACZQP010000138.1 GCA_902783385.1 uncultured Lachnospiraceae bacterium
TGACCAGAATGACCGAGATCATCGTGCCGCGCCCCAGGCATTCCCCGATGCCCGCGATGCAGGGCTCGGATGTGAGCCGGCCGATGGAAAAGCCCGCGAGGATCATCATGGTCCCGGAGGATACGATCGTCGGAAACGCGAAATTCAGCGCCTCGATGATCGCTTCCTTCCGATCAGCAGTCTTTCTGACCTCCGTGTAACGGCTCGAGATCACGATGGCGTAGTCGATATTGGCTCCCATCTGGATCGAGCTGACGATGAGGTATCCCATAAAGAAGATGTTCTGCTTCAGGATGGTAGGCACAGAAAAATTCATAAAGATCGCGCCCTCGATGATCACGATCAGAAGCACCGGCATACCGGCCGATTTAAAGGTAAACAGAAGGATCACCAGGACGAACAGCATCGATACGACGCTGACGATGATGTTGTCCCGCTCAAAGGACGTCCTGAGGTCATATTCGCTCGTGGACTGGCCGACGACGTAAATGTTCCCCTCCTCATAGAAGCGGCGCGCGATCGTGTGCATCTCCTTCAGGAAATCAAAGGTCTCGTCGCTCTCCTCCGGCAGGTTCAGATATACAAGGATCCTGTCGTACGCTTCGCTCTCGAGCTGCTTTCGCCCGTCGGAGATCTTCCTGCTCACATCCTGAAGCCGCTCCATGGTTTCGTCGTCCAGGTTGACATATCCCTCGTCCGCTTTTTCATACAGGAACAGGAACATGTCCATCAGCGGGACGCGGTAATTCGTCACGCCGCCGATGATCCGCCCGTATTCCTCCCGGTCTGCAGCGTACGCGCTGTAGAACAGCTCGATCAGCTCATAGTCCATGTTGGCGAGCTCGGAAAACTGCCGCGGCGTCAGGGCATCCGTCAGCATGTAGCCGTTCATGGCCTCGGTATTTGCCAGTCCCAGGCAGTGGTGGACCTCACTTCTGCCCTCCAACGCGCGGATCAGGCTCTCCTCGTTCCGGTAGTTTCCGCCGGGGACGATCATCGCAACCATATTTTTCTCCCCGAACGTCTCCGTGATCATGCGGTCCGCGATCTGCGTCTCATTGAGAATGGGCGGCGTCAGCGTGCTGTATCCGTACACATAGGGGCAGCGCTGCGAGTACCAGACGGCGAGGACAAAGACGCCGATAAAGGCAAACGGAATGATGTGGCGCGTCGCATAGGCAAATCTCCCGACCCAGGTTATCCGCGGAAGGAGATTTCTGTGCGTCGTCCGCGCCATAAGACCGGAAAAGATCACGATGAGTCCCGGCATCAGCGTAAAGACCGTAAGGAGACTGAGCATGATCGCCTTGATGAGGATGATGCCCATGTCCTGCCCGATCCGGTACTGCATGAACACCAGCGCAAAAAGTCCCGATATTGTCGTCAGGGAGCTCGACATGATCTCCGGTATGGATTTCGATAGAGAGATGATCACCGCCTCCCGGACCGGATGTGTCTCAAGCTCCTCCTTATAATGATTGATGAAAATGATGGCGTAATCGACGGACAGCGCCAGCTGGAGGATCGAGGATACGGAATCCGAAACGAACGATATCGTCCCGAACAGGAAATTCGTCCCGTTGTTTAAAAGCATGGAGACCAGGAAGGTAAGTCCGAGCACCGGCACCTCGCCAAGAGACCCGCTCGTCAAAAGAAGCACCAGAATGACAACGACCGCGACGACCGCGATGATCGTCCGCATCTCCTGGTTGACGATGTCCGCCTCCTGGTTCCCTAAGTCCGTCGAGACATAAAGGTCGTAGCCAAAGAGCGCATCCTTCACGCTCTGCAGCGCCTCCAGCGCCCTCTCGTTGTCCTCGTCATAGGCAAAGGTCACCTCAAAGAGCGCACTGCCGTTATTGTAATGCTTCAGGAATTCCTCCTGTGCCTCATCGTCCTGCGCAAAGACGACCTCCGAAACACCATCCAGGTTTTCGATGGTCCTTTGGAGGCGCTGCGCATCCGCATAGGTGATGTTGGCGGCCATCACCTTCGCGCTTCCGAAGGTGGTAAAGGCCTCGTCCATCAGGTCGATCCCCTGGCGCGTCTCTGTCTCTTCGCTCAGATACTTTGCCAGATCGTTTTCCACCTCCACCCAGTTCTGGGAAAAGAAAGAGAACACCAGTGCAATGATATATATTAAGAAGAACAGCATCCTTTTATCGACGATAAAGGTTGCTGCTCTTAACATGAATGAATTGTCGGTCTTTGTCTTCTGATTTCCCGTCTGCTGCATGAACGTCTAACCTCACGCTGTTTAAATTATCACGCCCGTCATTCCGGCAAAAGGTACAGATTCACAGAAACGTTACCCTTGCGGACCATTATACTTCAGACACAGCATCGTGATGTCGTCGAACTGCTCCGCGCCGGCGACAAAGGAATCGATGCCATCCATCACGTTTTTCAACGTCCCTGCCGCGCTGGCATCCGGGTCTTTGTTCAATGCGTCAAGGAGCCTGTCCGTTCCGTACAGTTCCCCATCCGCATTGGTTGCCTCCGCGACACCGTCCGTATAGACAAAAAGACTGTCGCCGGGCTCCAGCTCAAACGTGTGCTCCTTAAAGCTAAGACCTTCGAACGTGGCAACGGCCGGCGAGTGCCGGTAAGTGATCAGCTCGTATTTGCCGTTCGACCTGCGCAGCGTGGGGTGTTCGTGCCCGGCGTTTGCAACGACGCCCTTGCCTGTGGAGATCTCCAGAACGGCCAGCCAGACCGTGACGAACAGCTCCGCTTCGTTGCCTTCGAGCAGCTGGTTGTTGACATTCGCAAGCGCCTGCGCCGGCGACTCTCCGTTCTGCACGCGGTTCCGGATAAGGATCTTGGAGATCATCATGAAGAGCGCCGCGGGGACACCCTTGCCCGAGACATCCGCCATGACGAGCGCGATATGGTCGTGATCGACCAGGAAGAAGTCGTAGAAGTCTCCGCCCACTTCCCGCGCCGGCGTCATGGATGCATAGATATCAAATTCATGCCGGTCAGGGAATGCAGGGAACAGGTGCGGCAGCTGGCTTGCCTGAATCGAGGTTGCCATACCGAGCTCCGCACTGATCCGCTCCTTCTCCGCCGTGACCTTCGTGACTTCGTCTACATACTGCAGTGTCTTTGCGGAGAGCTTTGAGAACGACTCCGCGAGAACTTCGATCTCGTCGCCGGTCCTGTAAGAATCTTCCATTTTGAAAAGAAGGTTGTCGCCGCCAAGAGACTGCACTCTCTGCGTGATTTTCCCGAGCGGCTTCACGATCCGCTTTGCGACAATGATCGAGGCTGCGAGACCGAACAGGCATATGGCGCCCAGCAGGACGATGATCGTCTGTTTCGCGTAGGAGAGATCCTTCCGGAAGGTCTCCGTCGCGCCGCCAAGGATCGCCTCATAGCTGTCTTTCATCGCGACCGTCGGCCTGTCCACGACCTCCTTGCTGATTGCGGAGACCATCGTCCACCCGACCGTCTGCATCGGCGCACCAGTCATATAGTACTCTATGCCGTCCGCCGCGACGAGCCGCACTTCCGTATTCTCCTTCATCGCATCCTTGATAAAGCCGGACAGCATGAAATTGGAGGACTGCCGCAGGTCCAGCGCCTTTTCCGATGTCGTCACACGGAAGACGCCACTGTCTTTTGAGGAAAAGATCACATGTCCCTCATCGTTGATCACGCAGACGAAGCCGCCCTCCTGCGCTGCCGTCGCAATCCCCTGCTCCATTTCATTCAGGAACAGGTCTGCCCCGACCACTGCGACGAGCTCTCCGTTCCGGTACACGGGCTCCGCGCAGACGATCCCGATGTTCAGGCTGAAGGTATCCTTCTCCACATCCGAAAAATAAAGTTCTCCCGTCTCCACAGCTCCCTTGTACCAGGGTCTTTCCCGCAGCGGAATCGGAACCATGTCGCCGCTCTCCGAGATCTTCTCTGCGGAGCGGTCGTCGACGATCAGACCCACGCCGGTGGGCAGTGCGACAAAGCAGGAGTTGATCCGGGCATTTGCATAAAGCATCTCCATAAAATCAGTCATATTGGCGATCAGCCCGAGTCCCTCCGCGATTGCAGGGTCCGACAGGTCCGCGTCTTCCTCCGTCATGACCTTCACGGAAATCGTGCCTTCTTTATTCATATCCGGCAGATAGTATTCCCTGGCCTCATAGGCGTCCGGGTTCGAGAACAGCTTTTCCGCATAATCCCCGAGCATCCCGACTTCGCTCTTCACTTCCCGGAACATATTGTCCGCGATGTTGGACTGCATCTGTGTGGAACGTCCGAGGCTCCCGGAGACGACGCTCTCCATCGTTCTGTCGGAGATCTGCACAATGGAATTACCCTGACGCTCATTGGTCGTCGTGACAAGATCCCCGATATTTTTTGCCTGGTACAGGATTACCGCCGTATAAGCGCCGACCATCAGCAGGATCGTCACAAGGACCAGGTTTACAATCTTCTGCTCGATGCCGCCGATGACGATATTCATGATTTTCTTCATTGGATTGTCCCTTATTCTGCCTTTATGACCGGACAGACTTTGTCCGTTATGTATATCAGTACAAAAAACCACGCAAAGATTATATCATAAATGCCCTGAGCCACAGGTGCTCAGGGCATTTACTCTGCCGGCGACCGGGATCGAACCGGTACTCCTTTAAGGGGAACGGGATTTTAAGTCCCGCGCGTCTGCCAGTTCCGCCACGCCGGCTACGGCATTGATTGTAGCACATTCTTTTTGCGCATGCACAACTATTTTGCGCTTATCAGATATCTGTGGAGTTTTCTAATTTAATACTTTATAATGATTTTATCTGAACATACTGAAAGGAGTGACTTGCCTCTTCCATGAAGAAGAAGAACAACAAGCCCGACAACAGGCCCACCAAAGCCCAGATGGAGGCCCTGCAGGCCGAGATCAAAAAGCTGCAGGATTCCAACAGCTTTCTGAAGGCCGCACTGGAAAATCTCCCCAATCCCATTTTCATGAAGGACGAATCCGCGAAATTTGTCTTTTTCAACAAGGCTTACGCGGATGCATTCGGCATGTCCCGTGAGGAGTATGTCGGCAAATCCGTGATGGATCTGGATTACCTTCCGCAGGAGGACCGCGAAAGATACCTGAAGGAAGATGAAGAGATGATCAGCCAGTCCTCCACCGTGAGCTACGAAGTGGATTTTGAGTTTTCGGACGACTCGGTGCACCCTTCCTTTTACTGGTCGAAGGGCATCCTCGACGAGCAGAGCAATGCGCGCGGACTGGTCGGTGAGATCATCGATATCTCCCAGGAACGGTCCCTTAGGGAATCGCTCCATGAGTCCCTTGCAGAGCTGAAAGAATCAAAATTGAAGCTGGAGCGCGCGGCGGAGATCGAACCCGGCACGGGGATCTTCAACCGCATGCTTCTGCACAAGACGCTTTCCTCCAACGAGCGGCGTTCCGACAAGCCGAAATCGTCCTGCGCCCTGCTGGCGGACCTGGATAATTTCAAGACCGTCAATGCAAAGTACGGTCTCGACAAGGGCGACGAGGTGCTGCACTCCTTCCTCGCCATCTTAAAGCGGGAGTGCCGTGAGGAAGACATTCCTGTCCGCTATGGCGGCGACAAATTCCTGCTTATTCTAAACCGTGCAAACGAAAAGATCGGATGCATCGTGGCGGAGCGTGTACGCCGCCGCTGCGAGAGCGAGATCATCCTGCCGGACGGAAAACCCGTCACGTGCTCTATCGGCGTCGCGGAAATCAAGGATGACCAGAGCCTCGAGGAGCTCATTGAGGAGCTGGACGTCAACATGTACACCGCAAAGGAGATCGGAAGAAACCGCGTCATCGGGAGTGACGACCTGATCTGAGATTTCTCATAACATAAGGAAGGCTCATAGCATAAGAAAGGACCGGCAGCCCCATGACTGCCGGTCCTTTTCGTATTGATCCGAATCGTTATTTCTTCTTGTTGTGCGAGATCTTCGTCACGATGATGAGGCCTGCGCTTGCTGCCAGCATCACACACAGCCAAAGGAGCATGCTGCTCTCGTCGCCCGTATTGCGGGCAGCGCCGAGGCGGTCTCCTCTTCTTCCCGCGCCGAGCTGGTCCGGAGACGGACCAGTATAGTCATTGGTCACCGCGAAACGAAGCGTGCTGCCGGTCTCGTCCTGCACTTTATCGTAGGCGGCGGTGACGCTGGACTCATAGTATTCCACATCGGTCTCCACCACTGTGTAGTTGATCGGCTCACCGGCCTTGTACATATCTCTTTCGCCGAAGTCGAACACCCATGTGTCGCCCGCACCGGTGACGGTCTTCGACTCGATCGCCTCCCCGTCGCCATAGAGCGTCATCGTAATGGACTCCGGACGTGCCTGCGCCTCGTTGTTGTTATCGTTCCAGTACTTGCTGCCGCCGACGTTCACCGTGTAGTGCAATACCTTCTGGATATTCACTGTAGGCGTGCTGTTATCCGGCTCTTCCGGTTCGTCATCGTCCGGTTCCGTCGGCTTATCCGGCTCGTCATCGTCCGGTTCCGTCGGCTTATCCGGCTCGTCGTCGTCCGGATCTGTCGGCTCATCCGGCTCGTCTTCCGGCGCATCCTTTAAGACGATATGGTTCTCGTCCATCACTTCGACCTTGCCGCCGTTGTCGACCGTCGCTTCCTTCAGCGTCACCTTTCCGGCTTCGTCTACCTCGAAGCTGATCGTCGTCGTGATCTGCTTGTAGCCATCCGGCGCAACCGTCTCCTTCAGTTTGTATTCGCCGGGGAGGAGCGAAAGCTCTTTTGCGCTGCCGTCAGAGGTCCAGGACGTGCTGTAATCATCCGCTCCGGTAACGGTCATCTCTGCGCCTTCAAGCTCTGTCCCGCCGAGGTCCTGCTTGGAGATCTGGATGGTCACTTCTCCGGGCACCGACTCCTTCACAACGACCGTCTGTGCCTTGTCTTCTCTGTTATTGTGCTCCGCCCAGTCATTTTCATCCGCTTCATTCACTGCTTTTTCCAGGACGACATAGCTCTTTCCCGCCTCGAGCGTAACACCAGAGAAGATGACCTCCCATTCGCCGTTTCCGGAAGCGTCCGCAGTTTTACTCTCCTCACTCGTCTTGATTGTTTCTCCGGTTTCTTTCTCGATCAGCGTCCCTGACACACGGTATGATGCGCCGCCCGTGAGGTTTTTATACTGGATAGTATCCACGACATCCGTGGTGATCGTGCCGTCTTCACCCGCCTTGAGTTCAAGAGGCGTCTTGGACGAAGCGCCCTTGACAGTGGTGCCGAGCGATCTTTCCGTGGGTTCTGATATGGTTACCGTAACCGTTTCGTCTGCCACACCAAGATCATCGTTATGTGTCTGGAGCTTTTCGCCGTCCAGGATCAGCTCCGTCTTGATGCTGTATGTACCGGCTTCCGTAATGCCCTTGTCAAACTCTACCGTCACCGGGAATTCCGTTGTGCTGGTGACTTCCACTCCAACGCTCTCCGCAAAGAGCTCCTTGTCCTTATAGATATAAGATTTCACGACATAGGTCTTTCCTTCGACAAGGCCCTCGCAGGTGACCTCATCGATCATGGTCCCTTCCTCTCCGGAAGAAAGCTCGACGGAACCCGTCGTGTCATTGATCTTTGCCGTGGTATTCTTGATTTCCGGAGGATTATCAGGCTGAGTCTCCCATACAGTAAGTCCGATTGTATCCTGAATATCCTGCGTTGCAGCGGAATCTGATAAATAAATATACATTGTGTTCGAGGGAA
>CACZQP010000139.1 GCA_902783385.1 uncultured Lachnospiraceae bacterium
ATGCCGGCGCCGTGCTTACCACGACGGAGTCCGTCCTGTACGAGCTGATGCAGGACTCCGGCTGTGCGGGCTTTAAAGAGATCGTCAGGCTGATCAAATGACGCGGATGCTGGAGTTGTTTCCGGAAAACCTGGGCGGCACCTGGGCGGGCGTCCTGCTAAGCGGACTTCTCCTCGTCCTGTTTCTTTTGTACGTACGTTTTTTCCGGAAAAGACAGGTTGATTTTGATGCGCTCTCCGGCAATGAATTCGAAGAGTACTGCGCACAGATCCTTGAAGCAAACGGGTACCGGGACATCAGCCTGACGCAGGTGCGGGGAGATCACGGCGTGGATATTCTCGCGGAAAAAGACGGACTTCGCTACGCGATCCAGTGCAAGTGTTATGCCGGCAGCATCGGCAACAAGGCGGTACAGGAGGCCTATTCCGGCCGGGATATCTATGAGGCCGACCGCGCAGCGGTCATGACAAACAGCTACTTTACGCCGCAGGCAACGCAGGACGCGGAGGTTCTGGACGTCGAGCTCTGGGACCGGGAAGAGCTCCTGGACCTCATCCGGCGGGCGGGGAAAAAAGTAAGGTCCGTGCCGCAGACCGACAGGGATGAGTCGGCAGTCCCCGAAACGTTCAAAAAGGCGGCGGGATTTCCTGCGCCGGAGGAGGAAGGGGTGGAGCTTGATCCGGCGCGCGGCATCTATCCGCAGGGACAGTACATCACGGGTGAGGAGATCCCCTGCGGGGAATATCTGGCGCAGAGCATCGGACCCGTATACGCCCGCGTCATTCTGTATGCGGACTACGCGCATTACCTGGCGGAGGATGCGCTGTCCAACGATCTGTTCACAGGGGATTATCATCTGACGCTCCGGGAGGAGGGGATGATCCTCCATCTGCACGCGGCACATCTTAGAAGAAAGCTCTGAGGAAATCACAGGGAAAGGGAAAAGGCATCGCAAACCGCACAGAAGTCTTCGGGGAGCGGCGCTTTGACCGTGTGCACCATTCCGGTAAACGGCTGGAGAAAGGAAAGCGATGCCGCATGAAGCATCGCGCGGCGTGCGGGAGGCGCGGATACGCAGGAAGCGGCATTCACCGTATCCTGCGGCTCTCCGTACAGCGGATCCCCGATCAGCGGGTGAGAAGCCGATGCCATATGGACGCGGATCTGATGCGTGCGGCCGGTGCTGATCGTGACGGCAAGGAGGGATGCCCCGAGTAAGGCGTTCTGACACAGCACACGGTAATGCGTGCTGGCACATCGCCCGCCCTCCGGGACGACCTGCTGTTTCATCAGCATATCCGGCACCGGTGCAAGCCTTGCAGTGAGGTTCCCTTCTTTTTCCGGGAAGGTGCCGCGCACGATTGCGAGATAGGTGCGCAAGAAGCCGCCCTCCTTCCGGGAACGGGAAAGACGCGCTGCTGCGATCTGGTTTTTCGCGAAGAGCAGGACACCGGAGGTGTCCTTATCGAGACGTCCCACGATTCTGGGAATCACCTGCTCACCGCGCAGTAAGCAGTATCCTGCGAGACGGTTCGCCATGGAATCCGCGTAGTGGCCGTGGGAGGGATGCACGACGATGCCCGCCGGTTTGTCTGCGACAAGGACGTCTTCGTCTTCGTACAGGACATGCACAGCGTCAAAGCAGGGAATGATCCTCTCCGCCTGTGCAGCGTCCTCCGGAAAACGCACGCACAGGGTCTGTCCCGGCTTCATGCGGTCCTTTACATAAGCCTGGCAGCCGTCCACCGAGATGCCGAGCGGCGTGAATTTCGCACGGCTGATCTCATGCCCGGTTACTTTCACACAGTTTTTCAGCACCAGGTTTACGAGGCCGCCCGCGGTTTCTTGAAGGTCTTCCTCTTTCAGTGTGTAAGAGATCACTTTTTCCATGTGTTTATCTTACCACTCAGATCACATATTCCGGAGTTTCGATGAGGCGCTCATTATCCGCACTGTAGGTCACATGGGCGCCGCCCTCCACAGAATGGGTGACCCACACGTTTCCGCCGATGACGGCGCGGTCGCCGATATGTGTACGTCCGCCCAGAATCGTTGCCCCCGCGTAGATGATGACATGATCCCCGATGTCAGGATGGCGCTTCCCGCCCTTGACCGGCATGCCGCGCTCATCCTTTTCAAAGCTTTTGGCGCCGATGGTCACGCCCTGATAGAGCTTTACATGGCTGCCCAGCACAGCGGTCTCGCCGATGACGATCCCCGTGCCGTGATCGATGCAGAAGTATTCGCCGATGACGGCGCCGGGGTTGATGTCTATGCCGGTCTTTTCATGCGCATACTCCGTCATGATGCGGGGGATGAGCGGAACGGAGAGTGCATAGAGAACGTGCGCGATGCGATAGATCGCGATCGCATAAAAGCCGGGGTAGCATAAAAGCACCTCCGCCATGGATTTTGCGGCCGGATCCCCATCGTAGATCGCCTGGATGTCGGTGAGAAGGAGACGCTTCACCTCAGGAAGCGCAGAGAGAAACTGCAGGGTCTTTTCCTGCGCCTCTTTCGCGGCGGATGCTTCCGCCCCGGAATCCGGAAGGGAGTCGGAAGTGCCGGCCGCCCTGCAGAGTGCGTTTTGAATCTCCGTGACAAGCTCTTTACCGAGCGCGGAAAGAGCGTCCGTGCGCGTCAGCGAGCGGTAGGGATAAAAGTCCGGCAGCAGGACGACGAACGTCTTTTTCAGGATCGAGATGATGCGCTTTCTGTCCGGCAGCTTTTCCGGCGCGCGCAGCGCTGCAGCATCCAGTTCGTCAAGTTTGCGGAGTATTTCTTCTGAAAAAGCATGGTCCATCATATCAGGCCTCATCGAAAAGTGCGGTGGACAGGTACCGGTCGCCGGAATCCGGAAGGAATGCAACAATGGTCTTTCCCTCGTTTTCCTCATCTTTCGCAAGGCGCAGAGCGGCATAGAGCGCTGCGCCGGAGGAGATGCCGACAAGGAGCCCCTCCAGGTGCCCGAACGCCCGGGCGGCCGTGAATGCTTCTTCATCCGTGACACGCACGATGTCATCGATCACGTCCCGGTCAAGGACTTTCGGGATAAAGCCTGCGCCGATGCCCTGGATCCTGTGTGGTCCGGGGGTTCCGCCGGAGAGGACGGGCGAGGTGTCCGGCTCGACGGCAACGATCCGAACGGACGGATTCTTCTCCTTCAGGAATTTCCCTGTGCCGCTGACCGTGCCTCCCGTCCCGACGCCGGCCACAAAGATGTCGACCCGGCCATCCGCATCCTCCCAGATCTCCGGACCGGTCGTCTCATAGTGCGCGCGGCTGTTTGCCGGGTTGGAAAACTGGTCGGGGATGTAGGCGTTGCCGATCTGTGCCGCGAGCTCTTTCGCTTTTTCGATCGCGCCGGCCATGCCCTTTGCGCCCTCGCTCAGGACGAGCTCGGCACCGTATGCGGTCATGAGCTTTCTGCGCTCGACGGACATGGTGTCCGGCATCACGATGATTGTGCGGTAGCCCCTGGCGGTTCCCACAGCGGCGAGGCCGATTCCGGTATTGCCGGAGGTCGGCTCAATGATCGCGGTTCCCTCGCGGATGAGACCTTTGGCCTCGGCGTCGTCCAGCATAGCCAGTGCGATGCGGTCCTTGGCGGAGCCGGTCGCGTTTTTCAGCTCCAGCTTTCCAAGCACTCTTGCCTTCAGGCTGTATTTCTGCTCGAAGCGGCGCAGCTCCAGAAGCGGCGTCTTGCCGATCAGCTGGTCCATGGATGTGTAAATGACTGACATAGTGATACCTCCTTCTCGGTGATCATTTGGTTTCTGCCTCGACGAATGCAGGAGGGCCTCCGGATAACAGACATAAAAAAACTCCGGATGCCCGATGTGCATCCGGAGTTTATTGCCGATTTCGGTCTGTGAGAAATGGTCACATCAAAGCAGACCGGAGTGGCGACACATCCGGATACACGCCTTGATACAACAGAAATCCCTGTGATTTTCAAATGATCTCATATCAATTCATCACGTAAGCCATATGGCTGATGTTCTGTAGCATAGAACAGATCGCCGGCTTTGTCAAGAACCGCACAGGTCAGCCGACCTTGCCGTCCTCCCACTTCGTGACGCACGCCGCGCAGGAGATATCGCCCGTGACATTGAGGCACGTGCGGCCCATGTCGAAGAGACGGTCGACCGCCACGATCAGGCCGATATAGGCGACCGGGATGCCGAGTGTCTCAAGGACCATGGCCAGCATGATCATGCCGGCGCCGGAGACGCCCGCCGTACCGATCGACGCAAGCGTCGCGGTGACGACGACGATGACCATCTGGGAGATCGAGAGGTTCATGCCGCAGCAGGTCGCGAGGAATACGGTGGCGACGCACTGGTAGATGGCCGTGCCGTCCATGTTGATGGTCGCGCCGAGCGGCAGGACGAATGCCGAGATGTCCTTGTCCGCGCCCAGCTCATCCGCGCACTCCTTGGAGATCGGGAGCGTTGCGGCGGAGGAGGTGGAGGTGAACGCGAAGATCATGGCAGGAGCAGCCTTGCTGAAGAAGCGGATGGGGCTGATACCCGCAAAAATACGGGCCGCGGTGGAGTACACGACAACTGCGTGGATCGCATAACCGATGTAGGCGCACAGGATGACCAGCGCAAGCGAGCCGATGATGTTGGCACCCTGCGTCGCGACGACCCATGTCATGTATGTGAAGACGCCGATCGGGGAGAGGGAGATGACGAACATCATCAGCTTCTCGATGACAGCGTATGCGGATGCGACAAAATCGCGGACGAGCTGTGCCTTCTCGCCTGCTGCGATGATGGAGCCGCCGAACATGAGCGAGATCACGATGACCTGGAGCATGTTTGCGTTCAGGAACGAATTCCACATGTTGGTCGGGAAGATATCAACCAGCGTCTTCATGAAGCCGCCGAATTCCTTCGCTTCATACTGTGCGCTGCCGAGCTCGCCGGAGAGGTCCGGGAAGAGGCCTGCGCCGCGGAAGATATTTGCCAGCACCAGACCGATGATGCAGGCGATCGCGGTCGTCACGAGGAAATATGCAACGGTCTTCCAGCCGACGGCACCGACCTTCTTCATGTCATTCATGGAGATGATGCCCTCGATCATGGAAAAGAGAACGACCGGAACGATGATGAATTTCAGGAGATTGACGAAAATGTCGCCGAACGGCTTCAAATAGCTTGCGGTAAAGCTGCCGAGGCCTGCGGCGGCGCAGATCAGACCGCACACGATACCGGCGATCAGAGCGATGATGATCTGCTGCGGTAAACTGAATTTCTTAGTCATAATATGTCCCCCCTTTTGTTTGTGACCCGGTCATGCTGCGATGTCCCGTTTCGGCGGTACGGGCCGGGCGGCATTGACCGAAAAGAATTGTGATATAAAAATTATAACACAAAAAAACAGAAACGGCAGAGTGGTAATTGTGCAATTTGACCAAGAATGATCAACGAATGCTATAACCTGCGTAACGGATGGCGGCTTTTGCCAGTTCCTCCGTGGGGTCGAGGAGGGGAACATCCGGTCTAACCGCCTGCGCGGCAACGGGGAGCTCCGTGCAGCCGAGGATGAAATAGTCCGCGCCGCGCTCCCGCATGGAGGAGAGGACACGGGAAAAGCCTTCCCCGTAGATTTCCGGAGAATTGCCGGCCTTCACGCCGTCATAGATGACCTGCATGAGCGCCTCCTGTTCCGCATCGTCCGGTATCATATAAGGGAGATGTCTTTCTTCCAGCGCATCCTGATAGAGCCCTGTCCGGATCGTGCCGCGCGTCGCAAGGATCGCGGCCGTCTGTCCGGGGAAACGGCGACTTGCGGCCTCTGCAGTCGCGTCCAGGATGCTCAGGAACGGAACGGGGGATTTTGCCTTTAGGCGCGGCAGAAAGAAGTGCGCCGTATTGCAGGGCATGACGATGAAGTCCGCGCCGGCCAGGACGAGTTTTTGGAGAGACTCCGTCATATGCGGCAGCGGGTCTTCGCCTCCGCTCAGGATTGCCGCGGTCCGGTCGGGGATCCGCGTATTGTTGTCGATGAAGATTCGGATGTGATCGTTATCGCTTTTTGCGTCCGTCAGCTCCACGATCCGGCGAAACAAGTCCGCCGTTGCGAGCGGTCCCATGCCGCCGAGGATGCCGATCGATTTCTTTTTGCCATTTTCCGACATAACGGGCTCCTTTCATATCAACTGTATTACCCATCTTAGCATATGGCGGGCTGTAAGCAAGCAGACGCTATTTAGAAAGGCGCCTTTCTGTACAACGGAGAGCTGAGCCGTGCATGAAAGCGGCCTTGCGAGTCGTCGTTACTTAAGCGGCGTTTTTTGCCGCTTTATGTAACGTGACGAACGAGCACGGAGACGCGAGTCGTCCGCTGGACGCACGGCACAGCTCTCCGCAACGTCAGTCAGCGCGCCGCTGCTCGTGCCCGGCCTCCGACGTTGTCGCGCCGCCCGCAAAGATGGTATACTTACATGGACTATAGTCAGGGGGAGAACCGTGCCGGGAAGGCAGGGCTTTTTGCTGTGGAACCAAGGCAGTATGCTGCGTTCCGGGGCGGCGGACAGAGCACGGAGAATAAGAGGGAGACATGAATGACGAAAAAATTGCGATAATGATGGACACCGGGTGCGATTTGCCTGTCGACGTGTGCAGGGAGAACGATATCGAAATCCTGCCGCTCCACGTGATGTATCCGGAGAAGGACTATATGGACGGGATCGACATCGATCCCATTATGGTCTACGAGCGTTTCCCGGACGAGATCCCGAAGACGTCGACGCCCTCGATCCAGGAGGTGCTCGACAAATTCGAGGAGATCCGCGCAAAGGGTTACGAAAAGCTTGTTGCGGTGACCATCTCCAGCGCGCTGTCCGGCACCTTCAATACGGTCTCTGTGGCTGCCCGCGAATATACCGACATGGAGGTGCATGTCTTTGACACGCGCAACATCTCCTTCGGAAGCGGCGTGTTTGCCCTCTGGGCGTCAAAGCTCGTGAGGGAGGGGGCTAAATTCCAGGAGCTGATCCAGAAGCTCTATGACAAGCGCGGCGATTCCAGACAGTTCTTCTATATGGATACGCTGAAGTATCTCCGCCACGGCGGCAGGATCGGCCATGTGGCATCCTTCATCGGCGAGGCGCTGCACTTAAAGCCCATTATCTCCTGCGACCCGGAGGGCGTGTATTACACGGTGGCAAAGATCCGCGGCGAGCGTCTCGGCAAGCTCCGCATGCTGGAGGAGGTCGTGAAGCAGGTTAAGGATAAGCGCTGCTGGGTCATCGTGGGCGAGGGATACGCACACGAAGAGGCCATGAAGATGAAGGCCATGCTGGAGGAGAGGCTCCCCAACATGGAGTATCTGTTTGACAAGCAGATCAATGCGACGCTGGCGATCAACACAGGTCCGGGGCTTGTCGGCGTCATGACGTTCGTAAATCCGTAACAGAGAACCGAAAAGGATAAACCATGAAACTGCTCAGCGTGATTGTGCCCTGCTACAACGAGGAAGAGAATATCGCTCTCTTTTACGAGGAACTCATGAAAAACAGCGCCTTTTTTGCACAGAAGGAGCTGGACTGCGAGATTCTTTACATTGACGACGGCTCCCGTGACGGCACGGCGGAAGAGGTCAGGAAGCTTCGGAAAAACGATGACAGGGTGCACCTGATCTCCTTTTCCCGCAACTTTGGGAAGGAGGCGGCGATCTACGCGGGGCTCCGGTATTCCAGGGGCGACTATGTTGTTATGATGGACGTCGATCTGCAGGATCCGCCCTCGCTCCTTCCGACGTTGTTTTCCCATATCGAAGAAGGGTATGACTGCGCCGCGACCCGGCGCGTGACGAGAAAGGGAGAGCCGCCGGTCCGGTCGTTTTTTGCAAGGTGCTTTTACCGGCTGATCAACCGGTTTTCAAAGACAGAGATCGTCGACGGCGCGCGGGACTATCGGCTGATGACACGGCAGATGGTGGACGCGGTTTTATCCGTCACGGAGTACAATCGCTTTTCCAAGGGTATTTTCGGCTGGGTCGGCTTCCGGACGAAATGGGTGGAGTTTGAAAATGTCGAGCGAGCGCGCGGCGAGACGAAGTGGTCCTTCTGGAGCCTGTTCGTCTATGCGATGGACGGCCTTATTGCGTTTACCTCTGCGCCGCTGACCTTTGTGTCGCTCCTCGGCGGGTTTTTCTGCGTCCTGGCATTTGTGATGATTGTGTTTGTCGTCGTGCGTGCGCTGATCTTCGGCGACCCGACGTCCGGCTGGCCGTCCATGGTCTGCATCATCCTCCTGGTGAGCGGTGTGCAGATGCTGTGTCTGGGCGTGCTGGGACAGTATCTCTCGAAGACCTATATGGAGGTCAAGGGGCGCCCGATCTACATCGTGAAGGAAGAGGAGTAGGGCATTGGTCAGCATCGTGACGCCGGTCTATAATGCCGCGCCCTATATCGCGGAGACGATCCGGATGGTAAACGCGCAGACATACCGCGATTTCGAGATGCTCCTCGTCGATGACGGATCGAAGGATGGCAGCGCACGCGTTATCGAAGAGACGCTCATGGCCCTTCCGGAAGAAGACCGGAAGCGCTTTGTGCTCCTGTCCCAGAAGAACGCAGGCGCGGCGGCCGCAAGGAATGCCGGCACGCGTCGCGCCGCGGGAAGGTACCTGTGCTTCCTCGATGCGGACGACGTGTGGGTGAAGGAGAAGCTGGAAAAGACGCTCGACTTTCTTCTGGCGGAGAGTGCGGCCTTCGTTTATCACTCCTATGAATTCGGTGACAGTAAGGCACAGGGGACCGGAAGGATTGTGCACGCAAAGAAGACGCTCACCTACCGGGAGGCGCTCACGCGGACGATCATTTTCACATCGACTGTGATGTTTGACAGGGAGAAGATCCCGGAGGATCTTCTGCTGATGCCGCTCGTCGAGAGCGAGGATACGGCGACCTGGTGGAGGATCCTGCGGAGCGGGATCACCGCCTTTGGACTGGATGAGAACCTTACGGTTTACCGGAGACCGCCGTCGTCTCTTTCCTCCAATAAGCTTGCGGCGGTGCGCCGCATCGTGAACCTCTACCGCAGGCAGGAACAGCTGAGTCTTCCGCGGACGCTGTACTGTACGGCGCTCTGGGGGATCCGCGCGGCGATGCGGAGGATATAGCGGCAGGATAGAATATGACAAAGGAAAGAGAAGAAAAACCGAACATCATGACGCGCATCGCGCGGCTCATCACGCTCCAGCTTCCGCTCCTGGGACTTCTGCTGGATGTGGCGGTCTATGCATACTTCTGGTTCAATGCATACTATGAACCGCGGATACGCTACACGCTGAAATTCTATTTCCGCGGACACATTCTGATCCTGGCGCTGTACTTTGTCCTGCTCCTGTTTTTCGTGCGGATGTACGACGGCCTGCAGGTGGGGTACTTAAAGCCGCTGGACGTCTTTTTGTCGCAGATGTTTGCCCTCATCATGACAAATGCGATCACTTACGCGCAGATCTCGCTCATGGTTGTCTGGATGGCGCGTGTGCGGCCGATGCTTCTGATGACGATCCTGGAGCTTTTGATTTCGGCCGCGTGGATCTGGCTCTCCGACTATGTTTATAAGCTGGTCTTCCCGCCCCGCAGGCTTCTCATGGTGCACGGCACGCGTCCCATCGCCGGGATCCTCGGCAAATTCGCGTCGCGTCCCGACAAATACGACATCGTCCGGTGCATGTGCATCACGGAGGGAGAAGAGACAGTCATGCAGGTGCTCGAAGAGAACCGGAAAGAGCACGGAGAACTGGAGGGTGTGGTGATCTGGGACATCCCGACGGTGCAGCGGAACCGCCTCCTCAAATACTGCTATGAAAACAATATCTGCACCTACACGATGCCGAAGATCCCGGACGTTCTGATGAGCGGGGCGTCGCAGCTCCATCTGTTCGACACGCCCATTTATATGACGCGCGAGTACGCGCTCTCCTTCTGGCAGAGGTTTTTCAAGCGTGCGCTCGACATCTTCTGCGCACTGACGCTCGTCGTGGTCACGTCGCCGATCATGCTTGCTACCGCGATTGCCATAAAGGCGTACGACAAAGGGCCGGCGCTCTACAGCCAGGTTCGCTGCACGATCGGTCAGCGCCCCTTCCGGATCCTCAAGTTCCGCAGCATGCGGGTGGACTCGGAAAAGGACGGCGTGGCACGGCTCGCCAGCCAGGGTGACGACCGGATCACGCCGGTCGGAAGATTCATCAGGCGCGTGAGGATCGATGAGCTGCCCCAGCTGTTCAACATCCTGCGCGGCGACATGTCCTTTATCGGTCCGCGGCCGGAGCGCCCGGAGATCATTGCGGAATACGTAAAGGAAATGCCGGAGTTCGTCTACCGCATGAAGGTAAAGGCGGGACTTGCAGGCTATGCGCAGATCTACGGCAAGTACAACACGACGCCCTATGACAAGTTAAAGCTCGACCTGACATACATCCAGAACTACTCCTTCTGGCTGGATATCCGGCTGATGCTCCTTACGCTCAAGATCCTGCTGACGCCGGATTCGACAGAGGGAGTGGAGGCCGGCCAGGTCACGGCGCTCTCGGGAAACGAGGAGGAAACCTATGCACGACGTGACGGATTATAAAAGCATCATCCTCAGGGCGCGGAAGAAGCTGTTTTATCTGCCGCTCGGTCTTCTGCTCGGCGCGCTGATCGGCTTTTGCGTTTATACGGGCTTTGTAAAGGCAGCGCACCGGGAAATGTACCGGCAGGTATCCAAGCTCTATATCGACTTTGCCGTGAACGGCAGGGGGGATGAGGCGGACTATTTCAACGGCGCGACGTGGACGGATCTTCTGACGGCGCATCCGCTCCTGTGGGACGAGATCGAAGCGCAGCTTTCGGAGCAATACTTACCTGCGGAGCTGGACGGAAGCTACATGGACTATGTCAAAAAGAGCGTGCGCGCGGAGATCCTTTCGGATGTGCGCCTCATGACGCTCACCGTCACGACGCCCTCCCCGGAGAAAACGGAGGTGCTCAGCAAGGCCGTTTGCGACGCTCTGGTATCCTTTGGTGAAAAAGCAAAGGAGTTCGACCGGATCGAATACCTCTCGGACGCGGGCGGCGCACAGCGCGTCCTCATCAATGACAGAAGCCGGAACGCGGCACTCCTTGGCGGATTCTTAGGACTCCTTATCACAGCGGCAGCCCTGCACTTATCCCTTCTTCTGGATGATGCGGTTTATGTGCCGGAGGAAGCGGAGCAGCGCTTCTCGCTTCCGGTGCTGGGACATACCTGCAAAACGGCGGGGAGTGATGCGAAGGACCTTGCATATTTTCTCTCCGGGCACGGCGGCCATGCGGCGGTGATATCGCCGCTCGGAAAAACGCGCGCCGAGGCGCTGGTTGCTGCGCTGCCGGAATACCGGGATGCGCTCGCCGCATCGGATGCGGAAGATTATGAAGCACTCAGAAAGGCCGGCTGCGTCATTGCAGCAGTGCCGTACGGCATCTCCTGCGGCGCGGCGTTTCGCAGGATGCTCGGCGCCTGCCGCAGGCAGGACTGCCCCGTCGCAGGCCTGATCCTGCAGGATGCGGACGAGGCGTTTCTTGCGCGCTACTATCGGATAAAGGACAGACAGCTATGAGACTGCAGGTACTGGTGTCCAGCGTGCAGGAGAATGTGATCACGCTGGCGGAACATATGAATCTCTCGACGGACGCGATCATCTGCAACCAGTGTCAGGAGGTTTCCTACAAGGAATTTGTCAGGGGAAAGAGCCTGATCCGCGCGTATTCCTTTGACGAGCGCGGCGTGGGACTCAACCGCAACAACTCCCTGATGCGGGCGGACGCGGACATTGCGCTGATCGCGGACGAGGACATCGTCTACACGGACGACTACGAGGAGAAGATCCTGCGGGAATTCGAGCGGAACCCCGATGCGGATATCCTGATGTTCAACGTGACGGCGGTGGAAGAGCGCCGCACCTACGAGAATGTCGTTCACAAGCGGGTTCGCTGGTACAACTACGGCAGATATCCCGCCTACAGCATGTGCGTAAAAGTGGAGAGCATCCGCAGGGCCAACGTATACTTTTCGCTCTTGTTCGGCGGCGGAGCGCGCTACAGCAACGGCGAGGACTCGCTGTTTCTGCACGACTGCCTCAAAAAGGGACTGAAGATCTACAGCGTTCCGGTGCTGATCGGCCACGAGAACCGGCGGGAGGACGACTCCTCCACATGGTTCAAGGGCTATACGGAGAAATTCTTCTATGACAGGGGCGTGCTGTATCACTATCTGTACGGCCCGATGCAGAAGATCTTCGCGCTCCGGTTCCTGATCAAAAACAGAGATACGATGTGCAGACAGATCCCGCTTCTGCGGGCTTACCGTCTTATGAAAGAAGGAATGAAAAAGGCGTGATCCTTTATGCAGTGATCGCCGCGGCCGCAGTATTTCTCGCGGCGCTTGCGGGGATGGGAAATTTCACAGAGAGTCCGTCGGGAGGAGTCCCACATGGCAGAGCTGTCTCTTCTGCGGCCATGTTCTGGCTCTTTGTCCTCCTTGCGGTGCCGGCCATCCTGCGCTACAACGTCGGGAATGACTACATGCGCTACGTCGCCTTCATGCATCTGGCGGATGTGCATGCCTACGTGCCGACGGAATGGGGGTTCAATACGCTGGTGCGGCTCATTTACGTCATCTGCGGGTACGAGAACTACCTCCTTGTCTTTGCCGTGTTCGCCGCCCTTACGATTGCGCTGTTCCTGCTGGATATCCGGCTGATGGCGGAGAATTTTGCCTTCTCCTTTTTCCTCTTCATGTGCTTTGGTTTTTACTTCAGGACTTACAACACGGTGCGCTATTATTTTGCGCTCTCGCTGGTAGTTCTGTCGCTCCACCTGCTCCTTTCCGGGTATCGGGCATCCTTTGTCCTGACGGTTCTTGCGGCTGCGCTGTTTCACAAGTCGGCGCTCGTTGTCCTTGTTCTCTACCCGCTGTGCATGATCCGCTGGACAATTCCCTGCACGCTTGCGGGTGCGGGAATCGTCGCCGTCTTATCGCTCCTTAAGGATTTCTGGCTGCGCGTCGTCATCCGGCTCTATCCCTCCTACCGCGGGACGAGCTTTGAAGCGGGCGGGACGCGGAGCATGGCCAATATTCTCTGCTGCGCGGCAGTGCTGTGCCTGGCGGCGGCTGCGGCATTTGTTGAGAGAAAAAAAGGGGAGCAGCCTGTGCAGGGGAGCACAGCGGCAAAAAGCGCCGGGCGGCGGCGCGTTTACCTGCAGATGAACGCTGCGGCGTTTGTGCTGCATCTCTTCTGCTGGTTTATCCCGGAGATTTCGCGGATCGGCTATTATCTGACAATCACGCAGATCTTTCTCATCCCGATGCTGCTGAAAAGCTTTCCGGGCATGGCGGATGAAAAAGACAGCGGAGAATGCGGGATCGGAAAGGCACTCCTTTCGCCGCGGGGCGCGCTGACGAGCCTTACGATTGCCGCCGCACTTTGTTATTTTATAGTGTTTCTGAAAACGGCGGATGATCCGGCGATCCGGATCCTTCCGTATCAGACCTTTTTGTTCCACGATGCGATCCCTTCGATCATCGAATAGGCGGGAGCAGCTATGGCGCCATTTTTTTCCGTCGTTGTGGTTTGCCGCAACGCGGGGGATAAACTGAAAAAGACAGTCGAGAGCATTCTCTCCCAGTCGGAGAGGAGTTTTGAGATCATCGTCAAGGACGCGTGCTCGACGGATGGGTCGGTGGAGGCTCTCCCTAAGGTGCAGGAGCTGACCGTGATCCGGGAGAAGGACAGCGGCATTTACGACGGGATGAACGGTGCGCTGCGCCATGTGCGGGGGCGCTTTGTCCTGTTCCTGAACTGCGGCGACCTGTTTTCGTCAGACGACGTGCTCCTGCGGGTTAAGGAATTCATCGTGGATGCGGAGAAAAATGACATAAATGTCGGGAATATGCCGTCCCCTGCCGTATACTACGGCGATGTGCGGGATTCCCTGACGGGGGCGCGCGCGGCGGCCAATCCCGTCATGGACGATTTTGCTTTATACCGCAATATTCCGTGCCACCAGGCGTGCTTTTATGATGCGGCGCTCTTTAAGGAGCGCGGCTTTGATGTGCGCTACAGGGTGCGCGCGGACTACGAGCATTTTCTTTGGTGTCATTATGTAAAACACGCAGCCATGCGGCACATGGATGTCACGGTGGCGGACTATGAGGGCGGCGGCTACTCCGAATCGCCGGAAGGAA
>CACZQP010000140.1 GCA_902783385.1 uncultured Lachnospiraceae bacterium
CAGAGTGACTTCTCCGGTCGTTGGTGCGACGAAGCTTCCTCATATCGAAGGGGCGGCGAAAGCGGTGGATCTTGTATTGACACCGGAGGAGAGCCTGTATCTGGAAGAACCTTATGTGCCGCATCCTCTGGCAGGCGTCATGGCACAGAACAAGCCGGCCGCCGCGACAGAAAAGCACGTCTGGTCTACGGGTGACCAGAAGATTGCAAAGTAAGAGGAGAAAAAGAACAATGCAAAAGACAAAAACAATACTCGCGATTCTGATGGTATTTGCGATGACTCTCAGCCTGACAGCCTGCGGGAGCAATGCGTCAAATGAGACTTCGGACATGCAGGCTGCGGAAGATACCGCTGGCCATTCAGATGTCCTTGTGGCGTATTTCTCTGCGACAGGAACGACTAAGGGCGTTGCAGAGAAGATCGCAGCCGTTGCCGGCGGGGATCTTTATGAGATCCTGGCTGCAGAGCCCTATACGGAAGCGGATCTCAATTACAGCGACAGGAGCAGCCGTTCCACGACAGAGCAGAACGATAAAAACGCCCGCCCGGAGATCGGCAGCGAAGACATTTCACTGGAAGGGTATACGACAGTTTATCTGGGGTTCCCGATCTGGTGGGGCGAAGAGCCGCGTATTCTGGATACCTTTGTTGAAAAGTACAGTTTTGAAGGGATCACTGTGATCCCGTTCTGCACTTCCGGCGGAAGCGGCATCGGCAGAAGCGGGCCGAACATGGAGGCTCTTGCCGGAAGCGGTACCTGGATGGAAGGAAAACGCTTCAGCGGAAGTGTCTCGGAAGCGGATCTTAAGTCCTGGATCGATGGAATGAAGTGAGCTTTTGCGGAAAGGACGGAACCATGTCCGGAGAAAGAACGAACAATATGACCAGGAGGATCGTGGATGCAGCCATGACCGTCCTGCTCCTTTTCCTTATGGTCTATCAGGTCACGGGAGAAATGGCGCACGAATGGATCGGCATGGGCATGACAGCCCTTGTGATCATTCACCAGACCCTGAACCGAAAGTGGTACGGCGCGTTGTTTAAAGGTAAGTATCACTCATACCGCGCTGTTACTGCGATCCTGAATATCCTGCTGCTGCTTTGCTTTGCCCTGACAGCTTTCAGCGGTATGGCGATGAGCGGATATGCCGTGCCGTTTTTGTATGGCATGGCGCCGGCCTCCTCTGCGAGACAGACGCATCTTAGCATGTCCCACTGGGCATGTGTGCTGATGGGACTCCATCTTGGCATGCATATCCCGGCAATGACAGCCGGTTTGAAGCTGAAGGATAAAGCGAAAGCAGTACTTGCCTGTGTTTTTACCTGCATCGGCGGTGCCGGCCTCTGGCTGTTCCTGCGAAGCGGCATACCGGGCTATCTGTTCTTTCGCGTGCCGTTTGCGTTCCTGGACTATGAAAAGGCAGGATGGCTGGTGCTTCTTGAAAACCTGGTGATGCTTTCATTCTGGGCTTTTGTCGGAACCCAGACGGCACTCATCTGCAGGAATACTGCCGGAAAGGCAGAAAAGAAAAGGAACCCGCTTATCCCTGTTGTCGCCATTATGGCATCGGTGATCGTCGGGATTGTCCCGATGCTCATTTTCCCCTCCGCAGCGGGAGAAGCATCCTTTGGGACTTCAAGCTGGTCTGCGCCGCAGGCAGAAGCTCCCCTGGAAAAAGAGAACGTTGAAACGCAGGATGTATTGCAGCCGGATGATTTAACAGAAGATGAATTCGTGCTGATTGATGGCGGTTCTTTCCTGATGGGAAGCCCGGAGACGGAAAACTGGCGGATCGAAGATGAGATGCAGCATGAAGTTACAGTCAGTTCATTCTTCATGGACCCTTATGAAACCACGCAGGCCGAATACACACGGCTCATGGGAGAGAATCCCTCCACCTTCAGCGGAGATGGTCTGCCGGTTGAAAATGTTTCCTGGCTGGATGCGGTCCGATATGCCAATGAAAAGAGTAAAGACGCAGGACTCACACCGGTATACACGATCGACGAGGATGGTGTGACCTGGGACCTGTCAGCTGGTGGATACCGGCTTCCGACGGAAGCCGAGTGGGAATACGCCTGCCGGGCAGGTACGACGACTCCCTTCAATACAGAGAAATCCTTAAGTGCTAAAGAGGCGAATTTCTACGGCCATTACCCGTATGAGATCGAAGAGAATTATTTCGACAACTCTGTCCTGGAAGCAAGGCCAGGTGAATATCGGCAGAAGACTGTAGCTGTCGGGAGCTTTGAACCGAATGCCCGGGGCCTTTATGATATGCATGGAAATGTGAACGAGTGGTGCTGGGATTATTACGGAGCCTATGATGCAGGGATCCCGGAGGATCCGACCGGGCCCACTTCCGGGACAAGGCATGTATATCGCGGAGGCGGCTGGAACGACTTCGCTAAAAACATGCGCAGTGCCTACCGCGCCGCAGGCCAGGAGGATATGCACAGCTACAATCTCGGCCTTCGGCTTGTGCGGAATGCGGATGGCAGCCGATCCGGCTCTTTGACAGCAGGCGGGAGCACCCTGCAGTCAGAAACCGACGGAAAGATCCTCATCGCTTACTTTTCCTGGGGCGGCAATACCCGCGGGATCGCAAGTGAGATTGAGGCTCAGACTGGAGCGGATCTCTTTGAGATCACACCGGTGGATCCGTATTCTGCGGATTACAACACGGTGCTGATGGAGGCCCAGGAGGATCAACATAAACAGGCGAGGCCGGAGCTCTCGGAGCATATTGAAAACATGGACGAATACGACATCGTCCTGCTGGGATATCCGAACTGGTGGGCATCCATTCCGATGCCGGTCGCATCATTCCTGGAGGAATATGACTTTTCCGGAAAAACGATCCTCCCGTTCTGTTCCCATGGCGGAGGCAGATTCGGGCAGAGCCTGACTGCCATTGCCAAGCTGGCTCCGGATGCCGTGATGGGTGAGGGGTTATCGGTTCACTATTCCGGAGGCTCTGCACTCCCCGGCGATGTGGCTTCCTGGCTCGAGATGAATGGAATCAAAGGGAACTAGAAGGTCTGTATAAAGATCACTGTACTCATGGGGAGTCCGAACCGGAATGGTTCAACGGGTATCCTGGTTCAAAACTTCAAAAACGGCGCGGAAAAGGATACGCTCCATGCGCCGGTCCTGACCATCATGGCGCTGGCAAAGAAAATCGCGGGCATCGTGTAAAATCCAAAAACGTAGTATGATGGATGCATGAAAATACTGCTTGCTTCGGATACTTATATTTACCAGACAAGCGGCGCAGCTAATGTCGTCATCACGCTTGAGAATGGTCTGCGTCGTCATGGACACGACGTACGTGTGCTCGCGCCGGCCAATGAGCGAACATCCTTCCGGGAGGGAGAGAGCTTTTTTATCCGTTCCGTTCCCGCGCTCTTTTATCCCGATGTACGCCTGTGTCCCGTTCACGGCGACCCGCTCGTGGAGGAAATCAAGCGCTGGAAGCCGGACCTGATTCATCTTCACACGGAGGCCTCCATCGCGCGCAGGACCGGGGCGCCGATCGTGATCACGACACACACGGATTATGCGGATTATCTGTTCGGAGGATTCCGGAAGACACTTCCGGTCCGCCTGTTTATGAACGCAATCGGCAAGCCGTTCTACCAATCGGCTGCCGCAGTGACCGCGCCCTCCGAAAAGGCAAGGGATTTTGCGATGATGCATAGTGTGCGGGATAAGATGCGGGTGATTCCCAACGGAATTCATCTGGAGCGATTCCAGAAGCCGGTATCCGCCGCAGAGAAGGCGGCGCTGTTTGAAAAGCACGGCATGAAGGACAATGGCTTCACGCTGGTCATGGTCACCCGGGTGAGCCATGAGAAGAACATACTGGAGATCCTGCAGTATATGCCGGCGCTGCGAAAAAAGCTCCCGCAGGCGCAGCTGATCATCGCGGGCGACGGTCCGGACCGGAAACACCTGGAGACTTATTGTGAAGACAACGGACTGAAGGAACGCGTTTGCTTTGCCGGCAGAATCCCGCCGGACGAAGTCTACCGCTATTACGCGATGGGGAATGTTTTCGTCTCGGCTTCCACCTTCGAAGTCCACAGCCTCTCTTACCTGGAGGCGATGGCCTGCGGCCTGCCGCTCGTCTGCCGCGAGGACGCTTGTCTTCTTGGCGTACTGGAGAACGGAAAAAACGGCTTCATCTATCGCACCGAGGGGGAGTATGTGGACGCGGTCGCAAGAATCCTGACAGACAGGACGCTCCGCGAGTCGATGTGTAATGAGTCGCTTAACAGAGTGGGTGATTTCAGCGATGAGCATCATGTGGAGAACATGATCGCCCTGTACGAAGAGGTTCTTGGAACCGCCTCCCGGAATGGTTCAGAATTACAGTTTTATATTTAGAAAGGACTTATGATGTTTGATTTTACGTATTACACGCCGACCAGGGTGATCTTCGGCAAAGAGGCGGTGGACAGGACGGCGGAGGCCGTGAAGTCGGCAGGCGGGACGAGGGTCCTTCTGCATTACGGCGGGCAAAGCGCCGTAAAATCCGGCCTGATCGGGCGGCTGGAGCAGCAGCTTGCCGGGGCGGGGCTGTTTGTCGTCACACTCGGCGGCGTGCAGCCGAATCCGCACCTTTCCAAGGTTCGGGAGGGCATTGCGCTCGCAAAGGAAAACGGCGTGGATTTTATCCTCGCAGCGGGCGGGGGCTCCGTCATTGATTCCTCGAAGGCGATCGCCTACGGGCTGGGAGAGCCGGACCTGGACGTGTGGGAGCTGTATGCGCACACGAGAAAGGCAAAGGCGTGTATTCCTGTCGGCGCAGTGCTGACGATCGCGGCTGCCGGGAGCGAGATGAGCAACAGCTGTGTGATCACGAACGAGGAGACGCTCGAGAAGAGGTCCTATAACGATGACATCAGCAGGCCAAAATTTGCGATCATGGACCCGACGCTCACAATGACGCTTCCCGACTACCAGACACAGTCCGGGTGCGTGGACATCATGATGCACACGATGGAGCGGTATTTTACGCACGGCGGGAATATGGAGATCACGGACGCGATCGCGGAGGCACTGCTTAAGACGGTGATAAAAAACGCGCAGATCCTGCACGCGGACCCGGAAAACTATGAGGCGCGTGCGGAGGTCATGTGGGCGAGCTCTTTATCGCACAACGGCCTGACGGGCTGCGGAAACGACGGCGGCGATTTCGCCTCCCACAAGCTCGAGCACGAGATGGGCGGCATGTTCGATGTCACGCACGGCGCGGGCCTTGCGGCGATCTGGCCGAGCTGGGCCAGATACGTGTGCGCATCCGATCTCGACAGGTTCGTCCGTTTTGCGCAGAACGTGATGGGCGTTGACAGAAAGGCAGGGATGAGCGATGAGGATGTCGCGCTTGCCGGCATCGAGGCGATGGAAGCCTTCTACCACAGCATCGATATGCCGGTCAACATGAAAGAGCTCGGCATTTCTCCCACGGATGCGCAGATTGAAGCGATGGCGGACGGGTGCGTCAGGGCGGGAGGCGAGTCGATCGGCTCCGCGCGAAAGCTCTACCGGGACGACATGGTCAGGATCTATACGGCGGCAAGAGGGGACGTTTGAGCAGGAAAAGCACGCGCAATACCCGCGGAAAGATCATTTCCGCGGCATGGAAGCTCTTTTACGAGCAGGGGTATGAGAACACGACGGTGGAGGACATCGTCTACGAATCCGGCACGTCCAAGGGATCCTTCTATCATTATTTTGAAGGAAAGGACGCACTGTTGGGAACCCTTGCCTATATGTTCGACGAAAAGTACGAGGAGCTGATGCAGACCATGGAGCCGACGCTTTCGTCGATCGAAAAGCTCGCCTACCTGAACCGGGAGCTCTTTGCCATGATCGACAGCAGCATTTCCGTGGAGCTTCTGGCGGGGCTTCTTTCCTCACAGCTGATGGCGCACGGGGAAAAGCACCTCCTGGACAGGAACCGGTACTATTTCCGTCTGCTGAAGCAGATCATCACAAAGGGCCAGGAGGACGGCGAACTGCGCACCGACCAGAGCGCCACGCAGCTGGTCCGGATGTATGCGATGTGGGAGAGAGCGCTTCTGTACGACTGGTGTCTTTACGGCGGGGAGTATGCCCTCGCGGCCTTTGCGCAGCAGATCACGCCGGGCTTTCTGGAACAGTTTCGCCGGAATACCACCTGATGTATGATGAATGATTCATAGATTCGTCTATTAATAAATGCAGTAAAATAAACGAAAAACATCGATTCCGGGTTACAGCGTACAGACTGAGTTCTGTACGCTGTTCTGTATTTCGTTCTGCCTTTTGGTGTGGTATACTCTGACCATTATTCCATCTGTTGTGCTTAAGTCTGGACTTTTGAGGCATATACGGAGAAAAGGGGGAGATATGTTCAACGCTGAGAGTATTGTGTTTCTGATTTATCTGGTCTTTATGCTCGGGATCGGGGTGTTCTTTTTCCTGCGTTCCAAAAACGCGGGCGAAAAGGACTATTTCCTTGGCGGGCGCAAGATGGGCCCCTGGGTCTCCGCACTTTCCGCGGGTGCTTCGGATATGAGCGCATGGGTCCTGATGGGACTACCGGCGTCCATTTACGCAGCAGGTCTCGGGCAGGCCTGGATCGCGATCGGTCTTGCGATCGGCTATGCACTTTGCTGGATCTTCATGGCGCCGCGCCTGCGCAGGTTTACGATCGAGGCAAATGATTCGATCACGCTTCCGCAATACCTGACGAACCGTTTTCTCGCGAAGAGCCGGATCCTTCAGGTGATCTGTGCCGTGATCTTCATCCTGGCCTACACGATCTATGCGGCGTCCAGCATGAAGGCCTGCGGAACGCTGTTTAATACGGTCATCGGGATCGATGCGACGACGGCAATGTACGTCGCGGCGGCAATCATCATCACCTATACATTCCTCGGCGGCTTCAACGCGGTCTCCTGGACGGATTTCTTCCAGGGCATGCTGATGCTGGCAGCGCTTCTGATGGCGCCCATTTTTGCCCTGTTTGTCGTACAGGGCGGCGGCGGTGCTGCGGAAGGTTTTTCCGGTCTCCCGGAGGGATACTGGAATATGTTTTCCAACTGGAAGGAAATCGTATCCGGCCTTGCGTGGGGGCTCGGGTACTTCGGCATGCCGCA
>CACZQP010000141.1 GCA_902783385.1 uncultured Lachnospiraceae bacterium
AAATAGAGGCTATTTTACCAACAATTTACCAACATTAAAGTCAAAGATATGATAAAATATGCGAAATTATGGGACTTTTGAGAAATAGACAGGTCGGTCTGCCAAATCTCGGAAAAGTCGCAAAACCCTAGCAAAACATGGCATATTAACGTATAGAGAGGCATTAGAAAGATATGATAAAAATCCTATTCGTTTGCCATGGCAACATCTGCCGGTCGCCTGCTGCGGAGCTGGTCATGAAGGAGCTCGTGCGGCAGCAGGGCAGGGAGAGGGAATTTTATATCGAATCCGCGGCGACCAGCTGGGAGGAGTGCTGGAACGGCGGCGGGAATCCGGTCTATCCGGAGATGGCGCGTGAGCTGAAAAAACACGGTATTTCCTGCGAGGGCAAACAGGCGCGTCACATCGCGCCCGGGGACTACGAAGCGTTTGACATGCTGATCGGAATGGACGAGGCAAACCGCAGGTCCCTTCTGCGCGCATATGGAGATGACCCGGAGGGGAAGATCTCGCTTCTCCTGGATCATACGGATCGGCCGCGCGCCGTGGCGGATCCGTGGTACACGAGGGATTTCGCGGCTGCATATCGTGACATCGAGGAGGGCTGTCTGGCGATTCTTTCGGAGCTGACGCCCTGATCGGGACGCATTTCTTATATTGCGGCAAGACTTTAAGCCGTATTTCCTATATAATTAAGGTGAAAGACTGAGGCAGCGACAGGACAGACGCAGAATTCCATGCGTCTGTTTGTATTGAGAAACGGCACCGGAATGATGATGAGAGGAGTCTGGAATGATCGATTATACGGAAGGATCCGGAAAAGAATATCACGTCGGAATTAACCGGGATATGATCGGGGAATACGTTCTCCTGCCGGGAGACCCGGGCAGGGTCCCGCTGATCGCGGGGTATCTGGACGATGCAAAAGAGGTCGCGCAGAACCGGGAGTACCGGACATTTACGGGGACGCTCGACGGCGTGAAGGTGTCCGTGGTCTCGACGGGCATCGGCGGCGCATCGGCATCGATCGCAATGGAGGAGCTTGCGCACCAGGGGGCGCATACCTTTATCCGCGTCGGCACCTGCGGCGGTATGCAGGAGGAGGTCATGGGCGGAGACCTGGTCATCGCAAGCGGCGCGATCCGCATGGAGGGCACCAGCAAGGAGTACGCACCGATCGAATTTCCGGCAGTCGCGAGTTTTGAGGTGACAAATGCGCTTGTGGCGGCGGCCGAAAAGCTCGGACGCAGGTATCATGTCGGCGTCGTCCAGTGCAAGGACGCATTCTACGGACAGCATGAGCCGGAGACGATGCCGGTAAGCTATGAACTGCAGAACAAATGGGAGGCGTGGATCCGGTGCGGCGCGCTCGCGTCGGAGATGGAATCGGCTGCGCTGTTTATTGTCGCCAGCACGCGCAGACTCCGCGCAGGGACGATCCTTCTTACAATCGCGAACCAGGAGCGGGCGAAAAAGAGGCTGCCGAACAAGCAGGTGCACGAAATCGGCGGGACCAGCCAGACAGCCGTTGAAGCGGTGCGGATCCTGATCGCGGCGGACAAGGCAAAGCAGAAGGCAAAAACTGACAAATCTGTCACAAATAAGGCGCGCAGGGCAAAAAAGGAAACGGGCAGGAAATGAGCAGAGTATTTTACATGATCCTGGACAGCTTCGGCATCGGTGAGGCGCCGGATGCGGCGGATTTCGGGGATACCGGCAGCAGCACGATCCGGAGTGTCGCGGGCAGTGCACACTGGGACTGCCCGAATCTCATGAAGCTGGGAATTTTCAATATCGACGGCGTTCACTGTACGGATCCCGCGGCCCTCGCGGGAGAGGAAGTCTATGCGGCTCTTGCGGAGAATCCCGCGTGGAGCAGAGAGCGCTGGCAGGCGCTGCGCAAAGGCTGCGCCGCGCCGATCGGGAGCTTTGCGAGGATGCGGGAGCTCTCGAAGGGCAAGGACACGGTCATCGGACACTGGGAACTGGCCGGAATCGTGAGCGAAAGGCCCATGCCGACCTTTCCGGACGGTTTTCCCGCGGACTTTATCCGCGCCTTTGAGGAGCGGACCGGCAGGAAGTGCATCGTCAACAAGCCGTATTCCGGCACGGATATCATCCGCGACTTTGGCGTGGAGCAGCATGAGACCGGAGCGCTTATTGTCTACACCAGCGCGGATTCGGTGTTCCAGATCGCGGCTAACGAGGCCGATATTCCGGTGGAGGAGCTCTACCGGTACTGTGCGATCGCCAGGGAGATGCTGACGGGAGACCTCGCCGTGGGGCGCGTCATTGCGCGGCCCTATGTCGGCGACTCCCCTGAGAATTATGTGCGGACCTCCAACCGGCATGACTACGCGATCTCGCCCTTTGCGCCGACGCTTCTGGACGAGCTGAAGGGCGCGGGAAAGGACGTGATCGGCGTCGGCAAGATCAACGATATTTTCAACGGGCAGGGCATCACGGAATTTGTCCGGACGAAGGACAACGCGGACGGTCTTTTGAAGACCTCCGGGTATCAGGAAAAGGATTTTGACGGCCTTTGCTTTGTAAACCTTGTGGAGACGGATTCCGTCTACGGACACAGGCGCAACATCGACGGCTATGCGGATGCCGTTTCGGCCTTTGACAGATGGCTTACGGATTTCATGCCGGGGATGCGTCAGGACGATATGCTGATCATCTCCGCGGATCACGGCTGCGATCCCGGTTATCCCGCACACACGGACCACACGCGCGAGTATGTGGAGTTTTTGATGTATGGCGCGCAGGCTAAGCGGGGAAAGAACTTCGGCACGGTGGACGGATTCACCTTTGCCGCAGACAGGATCCGGGAATTTTTGCTGCACTGAGCGGCAGTCGGGATCGGAAATCGGAAGCGTGAAGGAAATGGAGCAATTCAGGGCAAAAAACGACAGGATATCCTCCCTTTCGCCGGAGCGGAAGGGGGAGATCGCAGCCATTCTGGCGGCGGTACTGTTCGGCACGATGCCGCTCTTTACGCGGACCGCCTATGCGGGCGGCAGCAACTCCTATATGGCGTCCTTCCTGCGCTTTTCCATTGCTTCCGTCATCCTTGCGCTGCTTGGCGCGCTGACGCGGCGCTTTTCGCTGAAGGTCAGCGCAAAGGAATTCGCGGCGATTTCCCTGCCCGCCCTGTTCCTGGGGCTTACGGCAGTGCTGCTGTATCCGTCCTATAACTACATCTCCACGGGACTTGCCACGACGCTGCATTTTACGTATCCGGTTTGGGTGATGCTCATTCTCGCGCTGGTGCTCCGGGAGAAGATCTCGGGAAAACAGGTCATGAGC
>CACZQP010000142.1 GCA_902783385.1 uncultured Lachnospiraceae bacterium
CTGTCAAGCTTCTGCTTCAGTCCGCGCACGCCTGCTTCCATCGTATAGTCGGCGATGATGGCATGCATTGTTTCTTCGGGTACAAAGATCTGCCCGGACGTTATCCCCGCGCTCTCCTGGGCCTTCGGCAGCAGGTGTTTCACCGCTATATGGTACTTTTCCGTCTCCGTATAGCCGTTGAACGGAATGACCTCCATGCGGTTGAGCAGCGGTTCCGGTATCGTATCGAGCGAATTGGCTGTGCAGATGAAAAGGACATCCGACAGATCATACGGGACATTGAGATAATGATCCGTAAAGCTGTTATTCTGTTCCGGGTCCAGGACCTCCAGGAGCGCTGCTGCCGGGTCTCCCTGATAGGACATGGATAACTTGTCGATCTCGTCAAGCACCATGACGGGGTTTGATACTCCTGCCTTGGCTATGCTGTCCATGATCCTGCCGGGCATTGCGCCGATGTACGTCCGCCTGTGTCCGCGAATATCCGCTTCATCCCGCACGCCTCCCAGACTGATGCGGACATATTCCCTCCCCAGCGCCTTCGCTATGCTCCTGCCGATGCTGGTCTTTCCTGTGCCGGGTGCCCCGACAAAGCAAAGGATGGAGCCCGACTGCGTCTTTCTTAAGTCCAGCACGGCAATCTGCTGTATGATTCTTTCTTTTATCTTTTTCAGCCCGTAGTGGTCAGCGTCGAGGATCTCGCGCGCAGCGTCCAGATCGATCCTTTTGAATGGCGATTTCTTCCACGGAAGCTTTGTCAGGAAGTCCACATAGTCATAGAGCATTCCGTATTCCTGTGTCTGTTCGCCTTCGTTTTTCATCCGCTGGAGAATCTTGCGGACTTCCTTTTCCGCAGCTTCATTCATGCCGGACTCATCCACCGCGTGCTCCAGCTTCCGGATCTCCGAAACGTTTTCGGGATGCATTTCATCCAGCTCATTCTGAAGATACGAAATCTGCTTTTTGATTGCGGACTCCCGATAGAGCTTCTGGTTCTCGCTCGCCTGTTTTTCCTGGCCCTCCCCATAGAGTCTTGCGGATTCAAGAGACTCATAGATGGTTCTCTCGATCATCTCCGCGCGTTTTTTCAGGCTGTCCTCCCGAAGCAGCGCATACTGATCCTCGGCAGTCATCTGCATAAAAGGAGAAAGAACTGCGATCAGGCCGCCCAGATTGTCACTGAAAGCAAGAATCTGCCTGGTCATGCCTCCCCATTCATACTGAGAAGAAAAAGAAAGGATCGCGTCCTTCAGCTTCGAAAACTTCGCCTTCTCCTCTTCTTCGGGCAGATCCTGAATTTCCGGCCGGGGTGATACGGAAAGCGATATTCTGCCATTCGTTACACTGATGTCGTCCACGCCCACCCGGTCAAGCGTCTGTATGCTGATAAAGCCGTTCACCACACCCTCACGGACAACGCCCGTCACTGCAAGAGACTGGAAGCTTTCGTCGGTCAGCGCACCCCGCGCTGTATTATCCTTCGCCGGCAGAAGGATCACCTTTTCACCCGCCTGCGCAGGACGGCCGGCATTTTCGGCAAATGCATCGGCGCGGATATAGGCTGCTGCACGGGGCAGAACAGCGATTTTGTAAACCGGTAATACAATCATAATTCACCCTTTAAATTGTGTGCTATTTTATTGTGTGCCACTTCGCTATGATTTTAATTCCGGCAGGACAGGGATTCAATTTATATTTCATAAAAAAATTCTAAACAATATCGAAACAGCACAAAAAAAGACACCCTCCTGTCTTTTCGAAGGTGTCATGTACAGTTCCGCGCCCCTGTTGTATCCGGCTTCGCAGGACTACGGATCCCGCTGCAGGAATATCTCATAGTCCTCCGGCGTATTCATATTCAGAAAGATGTCATCCGGGAAATCCGGCAGATCAATGATCCGCGCGCCCGCTTCGCGGAAAAAAGCCTGCAGACGCAAATCACCGTCCCTGAGCTTCTTCTCCAGGAGCGAGAGCAGTGATTTGGAGACGATGCAGCATACGGGATGGATTCTGCCATCCCCGCTGCGGACTGTAAGCGCCCTGTCTTTTTCCACATCGAATGCCTCCAGCATATGCAAGGCCGCCGTTCCCGGAAACAGCGGCATGTCGCAGGGGAGGCAAAACAGGTATTCATTCCGACACCTTCGGAGCGCGGCGTGAATCCCTGCCATCGGTCCGCATCCGGGAAAAAGATCCGGTACCGCATCTTCCAGGACATTGGAGGATACGAGCACTTCGTCGAACGGACTGAGCTCCTCCTTAAAATGCGTAAGCAAAGTCCTGCCCGCCTTATCGGCAAGCAGGACCTTATCTCTTCCCATGCGGGTGGATCTTCCTCCCGCAATGATCACTGCGGAACAGCTGCCGGATCGCAGCTTTCTGTCCGCCTGGTCTTCAGTCCGGACTTCCACCAGGACTCCCTTACGGACTGACCATGCGGGCTGCCGCCGCTGCAGCTGCTGCAGCTTCACGGGACTTGTAAACAAGGCCCATGGTGACAGGCTCCCAGAAGGTGATGATCATCAGGCACAGGATCATCAGGCCGATCATGAGCCAGATCTTTTTGATGATGCCTTCAACACGGTAGCCTGAGATCGCCGATGCAACGAACAGGTTGACGCCGTACGGCGGCGTGATGAAACCGATGGCCAGATTGACTGTCATAACGACGCCGAAGTGCACCGGATCCATACCGAAGGACATAACGATCGGGACGAAGATCGGCGCAAGGATCGCCGTCGCTGAGAAATTGTCGATAAAGCAGCCGACGATCAGCAGGATGACGTTCATGATGAGCAGCACGACCACCTTGCTGGAGATCCCGCCGATCAGAGCGCCGAGCTTTGCCGGGATCTGCTGCATCGTCAGGAAATTCGCAAAGGCAAGCGCGAGGCCGAGCGTAAACAGGATAACGCCGCTGGCGTGCGCAGTATCGCGGAACGCCTGGATCAGATCCCTGACAGTCAGCTCACGGTAAATGAAGAACCCTACGATGATGGAATACACGATACCGACAACCGCCGCTTCCGTAGGCGTGAAGATACCGCCGTAAATGCCGCCGAGGATGATGACGGGAGTCATGATCGCCCAGAAGGAATCCAGGAACGTCTTCCCGAGCCGGACCAGAGAGAACTTCTGACCCGTGCCGCCCCAGTGATGGCGCTTCGCCTCGAAGTAGCACATAAGGATCAGCACGCCGCCGATCAGGAAGCCGGGCATGAAGCCCGCCAGGAACATGTCACCGATCGAAACGTTGGCGATGACCGCATAGACGACGAACGGGACGCTGGGCGGGATGATGACGCCGATGGTTCCGGCGGCTGCGGAAAGCGCTGCCGCGAAGTTTTCGTCATAGCCCTTTTCTTTCATGGCCGGGATCATGAAGGATCCGACCGCAGAAGTCGTCGCATTCGCGGAACCGGAAATCGCGGCAAAGAACATGCATGTCGCCGTTGTTGCCATGGCAAGACCGCCGGTCAGCCAGCCGATCAGCTCGTTAAAGAAATTGACGAGCCGCTTGGCGATGCCGCCGCCTTTCATCAGGTTTCCGGCGATTATAAAGAACGGAATGGCCATCAGCGGGAAGGAGTCCAGTCCGGTGAACGCCTTCTGCGGAACGGTCATCAGGTTGAGCTTCGTCATTGTCGCCATGACGACTACCGTTGCCACACCGAGCGATACGCCGATCGGCATTCCGAGAATAATCAGTACTGCAAG
>CACZQP010000143.1 GCA_902783385.1 uncultured Lachnospiraceae bacterium
ATCCACTTAAGAGACGGATCCTGGGCAGCTATTGAGGTAAAACTTCGGAGTGAAGAGTCTATTGAGGAAGGAGCCAAGAATCTTATATCACTATCAAAGAAAATAGACAAAGACAAGATGAAGGCACCGAGCTTTCTTATGGTTTTAACGGCGACGGATGTGGCGTATCAAAGGGAAGATGGTGTGCTGGTTGCACCACTTGCCAGTTTGGCACCGTAAAGTAGAAATGAACGAAGCGTTAATCAGAGGTATGTAAAAAATGAAGTCGGATGACAAGAATATTTTAGTAATAGGAAATGGGTTTGATCTTCATCACGGAATGATGACAAGTTATGCCGACTTGCTTTGCTTTTATATTAATATCAAAGATAACACAAAGCAGTATGACATTGATGAGGAAACCAAGAAGGAAGTATTAAGCTGGCCAAGTAATAGCTTTTTTGATTATTTTGTATCCGACTATGAGGATCGGAAAAATGTGAAGTCATGGATCGATCTAGAACATGGGATAAAGCAATATATTAAAACGGTGATAGATTTTTTTGAAGAGGAGAACAGGAAGATAAGGAATAACGATAGTAAGGCAGAAATAGGGGAGATAAGCTACCAAGGGAGAACTCAAGAGATTGCACACATGCTGATTAACAGCCATGCATTAGGAAAAACTGATCAGCGACGCATACTAATCGAAAAGAAGTTTATTACTTTTCAAGGACTATATGATATTGAAGAAATACTAAATGCATTTGCTGATGAGTTACGCGGACTAGAAGGAATAGTAGCATATTATCTGAAAGAAATTGAGCCAAATATACGAGAAGACAAAAAACGTTATCACCAGTTCAAACAGATCAACGATATAAAACCTTTGTACATAATCAGTTTCAACTACACAAATACTGTAGGCGACCTGTACGCTGAAACTGCACCTGATATTAGTTTTATTCACGGAGAACTTTCATCAGACAACATTGTCCTAGGATATGATGATAACAAACAGCAAGAAGGGGATATTGTTTTCAAAAAATTCTATCGAAGGATAATCAAGAATACAAATACCATTGATGAAAGAAAAACTCGCGATAGCGATGGGGGATTCATTCGCCAGCGAAATGTTTATATTTTCGGACATTCGTTAGATATCAGTGACGAGGATATATTGGCGCCGCTACTTGAAAAGCATAATACGGTGATTTTTTATCGAAACGATACTGAATACGCAAGTAAAATCAAGAATCTCTTTCTTCTCTTAGATAAAGACAAGGTTATAGAAAGAATAAACGAAGGCAATATTAAGTTTGAACGAATACAGGGTGATTAAAAACACATGTAGCAAGCTGGATAAAACGTTTTAAGGAGTTACTATACCACTATGCGAAGAATTAAACAAAATAGGAGTGATGTAGAAATGGATAGCCAGGATAAGTTCGAACTAGTGGTGAATGCAGGGCTGCAGGCAATTCCGTATGTTGGATCTTCAATAGCTGCATTATACTTCGGAGCCAAACAGGAAAAAAGATTCGAGCGTATTGAACAAACAATGAAAGAAATAGCGGATGATCTAAAAGGTGTCCCACTGGCTAATGCTGATCAGCACAACAAAGAAGAGCTGTTGTCTTTAATAGAAGAATGGACAGATAGTATAGAAAAAGAGCACCTTGAGAGTAAGAGGGCACTATACAAACGATATTTTGAAAAAATACTAATGACTCCCTCGAACGGGAACTATGAGGAGCGAAAACTGTTTTTAGATATTCTTAAGCAGATTACTCCCCTACAAGTGGAATTGTTGGCATTCCTTTTTGATCATCCAAATGTGCTCGATACAGCAATTCAAAAGCAGGGGACAGACAGCGTGATGATTAAAAGCGCTGTGTTACAATTGCAAAACCATGGTTTGATTGAAGCGAAGCTAGAGTCGATTTTTATAAGTGATATATCTTCATCAATGCCACAGCGTTTGATAGTAAGTGAGGTTGGGAAAAGGTTTAAAGAGTTTTGCCTAGAATAGTTTGCTGGCATATATACGTAGCCGGAATTCGGTGAAACTTTGGGGGCACTGAATGCGTAGCTTCCATTCGGCGGGTGGTGATTAAAGGGCTCGAGGCTCCGTCAAGCGATTAACTTGACAAGAAGGCGCGATTCATTGCTAATATCATTGAGAAAGAAGTATTGCTACGTTATAATGTGACTCGCGATGTTATGGGCTATGACAGAATAACGTAAAAACGGCACAGTTAGATGCCATCACAACATCGAAACCATTGGCTTTACGGACTTTTTGAAAGGATAGAAAGATAAATGAAACTGGGTATCGTCGGCCTCCCGAATGTCGGGAAGAGCACACTGTTTAACTCTCTCACGAAGGCGGGGGCGGAAGCAGCCAACTATCCGTTCTGCACGATCGATCCCAACGTCGGCGTCGTGCCGGTGCCGGACGAGCGGATCGAAAAGCTGGGAGAGATGTATCACTCAAAGAAGATCACGCCGGCTGTGATCGAGTTCGTGGACATCGCGGGACTCGTCAAGGGCGCCTCGAAGGGAGAGGGACTGGGCAACCAGTTCCTTGCGAACATCCGCGAGGTGGATGCGATCGTTCATGTGGTGCGCTGTTTTGAAAATGAGAATGTCGTCCACGTGGACGGGTCCGTCGATCCGATGCGCGACATCGAAACGATCAATGTGGAGCTGATCTTTGCGGACCTGGAAGTGCTGGAGCGGCGCATCGCAAAGGTTGCGCGCACGGCAAAGATGGACAAGGAGGCGGGCAGGGAGCACGCGTTCCTTCTTCGGGTCAAAGAGCATCTGGAAGACGGAAAGATGGCGAGTCTGTTCGAGGTGTCGGAGGAAGAGGAGAAGCTCTTCCGCGAGCTCAACCTCCTGACCGCGAAGCCGGTCATTTATGCGGCAAATGTCTCAGAGGACGATCTTTCGGATGACGGCGCATCCAACGAGGGCGTGCGGAAGGTCCGCGAATTCGCTGCCGGGACGGGGAGCGAAGTGTTTGTGATCTGTGCGGAGATCGAAGCGGAGATCGCGGAGCTGGACGATGCGGAGAAGAAGGAATTCCTGGAAGATCTGGGGCTTTCGCAGTCCGGTCTCGACAAGCTGATCGCCGCGAGCTACCGGACGCTCGGGCTGATGAGCTTTTTGACTGCGGGCGAAGACGAGACGCGCGCCTGGACGATAAAGATCGGCACGAAGGCGCCGCAGGCTGCAGGAAAGATCCACAGCGATTTTGAGCGGGGCTTTATCAAGGCGGAAGTCGTGAACTACGAGGTGCTGCTGCGCGAGGGATCCCTTGCGGCCGCGCGGGAGAAGGGTCTTGTGGGCATGGAGGGCAAGGAATACGTCGTGCAGGACGGCGACGTGATCCTGTTCCGGTTCAACGTATAAGGAAGAGGTGAGCAATGGGCACATATGATATTGCGTTTCCCAACCTTGGCATTTATCTGACGAACGTCCCGAAGTCTTTTACGGTCTTCGGATTCGAGATCGCCGTGTACGGCATCATCATGGCCTGCGCGATCATGGCCGGCATCCTCATGGCGGCGCATGTTGCAAAGAAGACGGGGCAGGATCCGGACCTGTACTGGGATGCCGCGATCTACCTTATTATCTTTTCCTTTATCGGCGCACGGATCTACTACGTCGCGTTCATGTGGGATTATTATAAGGACAATCCGATCCAGATTCTGAACTTCCGCGGCGGCGGCATTGCGATGTACGGCGGCGTACTCGGTGCGATCGTGACTTCCTATGTGTATTGCAAAATCAAAAAGATCAGTCAGTGGAGACTGCTCGACACCTGCGCATACGGCCTCGTGCTTGGGCAGATCATCGGACGCTGGGGGAACTTCTTTAACCGCGAGGTGTTCGGCGAGTACACGGACAGCCTGTTCGCCATGCAGATCCCGGCGGAAATGGTGCGCCAGATCGATATTTCGGAGAAGATCGCGGAGCATATGACGGACGGCACGATTCTGGTTCATCCGACCTTTTTGTACGAGGGCGTGTGGAACCTGGGACTCCTCCTCGTACTGTTCTGGTTTATGCGGAAAAAGAAATTCCACGGGGAGATCTGGCTCCTTTATCTGGGCGGCTACGGCATCGGACGCGCGATCGTCGAGGCGATCCGCACGGACCAGCTGTACCTGCCGCACACGAAGATCCCGGTCTCGCTCTGCCTGGGCATCGTGATGGCGGTGCTTTCCCTGCTGATCGATCTCTATGTGCGCGGAAGAATCAAAAGCGGCGCGGCACAGGCGATCGGCCCGGAGGATCCCTGGGTGACGGGCATCCCGGAAGATAAACCCGCGGATCCTGCAATGTCTGCGGCGGCTGCAGGCGGGGATGCGGCATCGATTGAGGATGGTGCGGTTAAGAGTCCCGAGACACCGGATGATAAGGAAACTGAGACTGAGACTGACGGAGAGAAGACGACATGACAAGACAGCAGAGGGAAGACCTGATTAAGCGCTATGAAGCGCTGGAGACCGGCCTTGTCGCTGATGCTATGGATGACCTGGGACTTGCCTGCGGGGCGGTTCCGGGTCTTTTTCTGTGCGCGGGCGGGAAAAAGCCGGCAGCAGGCTTTGCGGTCACGATGCGGCAGGCAAAGAGGACAGGTCCATATGACGGGGTGCCGAAGGCAAGGCACGCGCAGGTGATCGACGGGATCCTTGAAAGCGGCGATATGCTGGTCATCGAGACCGGGGGGATCGCCGACGTGACGACCGGCGGCGGACTCCTTGCGCTGCGCGCAAAAATGAAGGGCGCGGCCGGCTTTGTGACGGACGGGAGCCTGCGCGATCTGGACGAGATCGAAGACATGCAGTTTCCGGTCTGCTGCGCTGGAAGAAGCCCCCTGCGGAGCCTGGAGCGGCTGGAGACGATCAGCGTCAATGAAGAGATCTCCCTGCGCGGCGTGCGGATCAGGCCGGGCGATGTGATCCTTATGGACACATCGGGGCTTGTTGCGGTTCCTGCCGCGGAGGCGGAGCGGGTCGCGGACCGCGCGGCTAAGATCCGTAAGGAAGAGAGTGCCGTGGAGTCTTACATCAGGAAGGGACTTACGATAGCGCAGTCAAGGACACGAGCAAAAAAGGACATGGACGAAGCAGCCGGGGAGTGACCACGTAAGGCAGCCTGGAACAGAGCGCAGCTTTAAAAGACCGCATCCACGGTCTTTTTTTAATGCCTTTTTCTGATCCGTTATTCCGGCGGGAGGGGAAACCGGGGAGATCTGTGGGGCGATTTGCTGAAAAAGTGGGGAAAAGTGTGAAAAAGAGGTGGAAAGTGGTGGAAAGTGGTGCTATAATGATGGCAGTCTCCGAAAGAATCCCCGGCTGCGGGAGAAGTGGAGTGTTTCCTTAAAATGCCGCATTTATGCGGCTTCGCAGGTGCATATATGTTCATGGGTGAGTATAATCATTCGCTCGATGCCAAGGGGCGGCTGATTATTCCGGTAAAGTTCAGAGAGAGTCTCGGGGAGAAATTCGTGGTGACGCGAAGCCTTGACGCCTGTCTGTGCATCTATGACATGGAGGCCTGGGAGGCGTTTGCAAAGAAGCTGACGGAGCTTCCCTACAACGCGAAGGAACAGCGAGAGCTCGTGCGTTTCTTCCTGTCCGGCGCCGCAGAGGTGGAGCTGGACAAGCAGGGGAGGATCCTGGTTCCGAACAACCTGCGTGCTGCTGCCGGGATCGAAAAGGATGTCGTCCTGGTAGGCGTCGGCGGAAGGATCGAGATCTGGAGCAGCAAGGCCTGGGAGGAGACACAGACGAGCGACGAAGTCAACCGGATCGCCGAGAAGATGCTGGGGAACGGATTCACGATTTAGAAAGCTTTGTGAAATGATTTACAGACATGCATCAGTGCTGCTGAACGAAGTAATTGAGTATCTGAAGATCAACCCTGACGGGATCTATGTGGACGGTACTCTGGGCGGCGGCGGGCACAGCTTTCACATCGCCTCACACCTTTCGGACAACGGGAGGATCATCGGGATCGACCAGGATGCGGACGCCCTTGCGGCTGCGGAGAAGCACCTGAAGGTCTACAAGGAAAGGTCGACGCTCGTACATGACAACTTTGAACACATGCCGCAGATCCTGAAGGATCTGTCCGTCGACAGGGTGGACGGGATACTGCTGGACCTCGGGGTCTCCTCGTACCAGCTGGACACCCCGGCGCGCGGTTTCTCCTACAGGGAAGCGGATGCGCCGCTCGATATGCGGATGGACAGGGACAGCGTCCTCACCGCGAAAACGATTGTAAACGAATACGACGAAGATACGCTGACGCGGATCCTCAGGGACTACGGCGAAGAAAAATGCGCCGCGAGGATCGCACAGAATATCGTAAAAAAGAGACAGGAAAAACCTCTGGAAACGACCGGGGAGCTCGCGGAGATCGTGTACGAATCGATCCCGATGAAGATGCGCAGGGAGGGCGGAAACCCCTGCAAGCGCACGTTCCAGGCGATCAGGATCGCCTGCAACCGGGAACTGGATGTTCTCGAAAACTCTCTGGACGCAATGATCAGCCTCCTGAAGCCCGGCGGACGGATCTGCGTGATCACGTTCCATTCCCTGGAAGACCGTATCGTTAAGAACATCTTCCGAAAGAATGAGAAGCCGTGTACCTGTCCGCCGGAATTTCCAATCTGTGTGTGCGGAAAGATTCCGACAGGGCATCAGGTGGGGAAGGGGCCCATCCTTCCGGGAAAAGAGGAAATAGAGATCAATCCGAGAGCGGCAAGCGCAAAGCTCCGCGTTTTTGAGAGGGCATAGAGACCGTATCGGATAATCGGGATACTGGAATGAGCAGAACGAGAACTACGGGAAAACTGAATCGGACACCGGCGAGGGCGGGGTATGTTTACGGCTCCGCGGCACCCAAGATCGATTATTACGGCGAGAGCAGGAAAAAGACGCGTCCCGCCGCTTCCTCCCGCGCAAAAACCGCGGCGAGACGAAATCGTGAAAAAGCCGCCCACATGAACCCGGGTTACGTCGTTTTCATGATCGGCATCCTGGCTGCGATGGTGGTGATCCTCATCAGCTACATCAGCCTGCAGGCCCGGATCACCAGCTCCGTCAAAGACATTTCGAGCCTGGAGAGCCAGCTTGCAACGCTACGGGCCGCCAACGACGAAAAGCTGATCTCGATCAACAGCAGTTCGAACCTGGAGGAGATCAAGGACACCGCACTCACGGAGCTCGGCATGAAGTACGCGGACAAGGACCAGATCATCACGTATTCCAACAGCTCCACCGACTATGTGCGACAGGTTGCGCAAATCCCGTAAAAAGCATACAATATGTTGTGGACGATCGGGGAGTCCGGCCCATGCAGGGCAGGACTCCTTTTTCAGGATTACGCAGATGACGATATCTGCCTCCGGCAGAAAGGATAGATGGCAGCATCGAAACGGACAAAAGTAAAACGATTCACCCTCCTGATGCAGCGCAAGCTAGTGGTGCTCTTTTTTGTCATGCTTCTTGCGTTCGGGGGCCTGAGTGCCCGCATCTACATGATCAACCGGGACAACGGGGAGGAGTATAAGAAGCAGGTCCTGTCGCAGCAGTCCTACGACAGCAAGGTGATCGACTTCAAGCGGGGGACGATCACGGACTCCAAGGGAACGGTGCTTGCGGACTCGGAGCTTGTTTACGACGTGATCGTCGATGCAAAGCTCATTCTGGAAAAGGACTACTACTTAGAGCCCACCATGCGCATGCTCGGCGACCTGGGCGCGGATACGGACAAGGTGCGCGAGTATATCCGCAACAATCCCGGATCGCAGTATTATATTGCGGTAAAGAACCTTCCTTATAAGGAAAAGACCGCCTATGACGAAAAGATCCGGGTCGGCAGGAAGGAGGAGTCTTCCCGCGGCACGAAGCAGGAGGACAGGATCTACGACAATGTCAGGGGAATCTGGTTCGAGGCAAAATATGTCCGGTATTATCCGAACGGATCGCTCGCGAGCGACGTGATCGGGTTCACGAACGGCGTGAACGAAGGGACTTTCGGACTTGAGGAGTACTACAACGATATCTTAAACGGCAAGCCCGGACGGGAGTACGGATATCTCGACGATCTCTCCAATCTGGAGCGGACGACCATCGACGCCACGGACGGCTACAATATCGTCTCCACACTGGACGCCAACATCCAGAGCATCGTGGAAAAATACCTGAGCGAATTCAACGAGACGAACAAAAACCAGGGCCACTTCGGCAACGGCGCGAGCAATATCGGCGCGATCGTCATGAACGTCAAGAACGGCGAGATCTACGCCATGGGCTCCTGGCCGAACTTTGACCTGAACAATCCCTACGACACGGACGTGCTGGTCGGGATGCCCAAGCTCGACGAGAAGGATGCGCCGATATATGACTTCCTGACACAGGAGGATGTGGACGCGCTCTCCGAGGAGGATGAGGTCCGCTATCTCAATGCGCTCTGGAAGAACTACTGCATCGCCGACTACTATGAGCCGGGCTCCGTCGCAAAGCTCCTGACTGTTGCCTCCGGCCTTGAGTCGGGCGCGCTCACCGGGAATGAAGTGTATCTCTGCAACGGATCTCTGGAGATCGGAGACTGGGAGATCAAGTGCCACAATGAGTACGGCGACGGCTATATCAGTGTGAGCGAGGCCATCGAGCGCTCCTGCAACGTCGCCCTGATGCAGATGGCGTTTGCACAGGGAAAGGAGACGTTCACGAAATTCCAGAACGTCTTTAACCTGGGGCTTCGCACCAACATCGACCTCGCGGGGGAGGTGCGCACGGACACGCTTCTGTACAAGGCTGCCGACATGGGCCTTGCTGACCTTGCGACCAATTCCTTCGGCCAGAACTACTACGTGACGATGGTGCAGATGGCTTCCGCCTTTGCCTCCATCATCAACGGCGGCTATTACTATGAGCCGCATCTTGTGAACCGCATCACGAGCACCAACGGCGCGACGGTGCGCAATATCGAGCCGCGCATCCTGAAGAAGACCGTCTCGCCGGAGACGAGTGAGAAGATCCGTGAGTACTGCAAACAGGTCGTCGTGGGCGAGAACGGAACCGGTAAGACAGCGCGGCCGGCAGGCTATATCATCGGGGGAAAGACCGGTACCGCGGAGACGATCCCGCGCGGAAACCGCCAGTATGTCGTATCCTTCATGGGCTTTGCGCCCGTGGACGATCCGCAGGTCATGGTCTACGTCGTCGTGGACCGTGCGAACGGAGATTACCTGGGTGATGCGAAGTATGCGACCCGCGTGGTGCGGAAGATCTTTACGGAGGTTCTTCCCTACCTGAACATTTATATGACAGAGCCTCTCTCCGCGGAAGAGGAGGCGGAGCTTGCGGCGCTGGATCTGACCAGCACACTCTACAAACAGAACGCGTCACAGGCACAGGAGACGCAGGAGGAGATACCGGAGGAGACCGGGCAGACGGCGCAGCCGCTGCCGGAAGGCGTGATCTCCCCTGCGCCGAAGAACACCGTGACACTGGAGAACGGAGAGGTCGTGGAGGTGTGGAAAACATTTCCGATCGACCCGGAGACGGGATTCTACGAAGATCCTGTGACCGGCGCACTGATCGACCCGGAGACGGGATATATGTACGGCGCCTCCGTGATGAGCCAGCCGCAGTAATACTGACAAAGCAATACAGAAAAAGCAGTACAGATAATAGGATGAGACTATGAGACCAGCGATAATTTCAACCATTTCCTCCATTGTGGTGCCGATGCTGATCGCGTTTTTCGTGACCTGGCTGTCCGGCAGGAAGATCATTCCCTACCTTCGGAGAATCAAAGCGGGGCAGACGGAGCGGGAGGACGGGCCAAAGACCCACCTCTCCAAGACCGGAACGCCGAACATGGGCGGCCTGATGATCCTGCTCGGCTTTACGATCGCATGTCTGTTCGCCGCAGTGAAGACGCCGCATGTGCTGCCGGTCCTGTTCCTGACGATCGGCTACGGCGCGGTCGGCTTCGTGGACGACTATATCAAGGTGGTCCTGAAGCGCTCGATGGGGCTTCGCGCGTGGCAGAAGATCGTGCTGCAGTTCGTGATCGGCATGATCTTTGCCGTGCAGATGCGGCAGATCTTCCGCATCTCCATGGCGATGAAGGTGCCGTTCGCAGCGGGACACTACCTGCACTTCGGCTACTATGCAATCCCGTTCCTGCTTTTTGTCGTCCTCGCGACCGTCAACGGAACGAACTTAAACGACGGCGTCGACGGGATGAGCAGCTGTGTGACCACGTCTGTCGCGCTGTTCTTTACGATCACCGCGGTGGTGGTCCAGAGCGATATCGCACCTGCGGGAGGCGCAATGATCGGCGCACTCCTCGGGTTCCTGATCTACAATGCGCACCCGGCGCAGGTGTTTATGGGGGATACAGGTTCCCTTGCCCTGGGAGGGTTCGTGTGCGGGATGGCATATATGCTGCAGATGCCCCTGTTCATCCCGATTGCTGGATTTATCTATGTTCTCGAGGTGATTTCGGTCATCATCCAGGTCGGCTACTTCAAGGCCACGCACGGGAAGCGCTTTTTCCGCATGGCGCCCATTCATCATCACTTTGAGCTGGGCGGATGGTCAGAGGTGAAGGTCGTGGCGGTGTTCACGATCGTCACGGTCCTGATGTGCGCGGTTGCGCTCCTGGGCATCTGGTGAGGAGCCGGGCGGCGGACATGCGAAGCAGAGACTGGACAAAGGAAACGGTGCTTGTCATCGGCACCGGGATCAGCGGCATCGGTGCGGTGCACCTTCTCCGCGCGGCAGGCGCGCAGGCAGTCCTGCTCGAGGAAAAGGAAGGTGCGGACGAGGCGACGGTCCGGGGAAAGCTGATGCCGGAGGACGCAGACTGGCCGCTGATCGTGACCGGTGCACTCCCTGAAGAGCTGCGGGACAGGATCACCCGCGTCGTCCCTTCGCCGGGAGTTCCGATGAATCACCCGATCGTTGCGCATTTCCTTTCAAAAGGAATCCCGGTGGATTCCGAGGTGGAGCTCGCCTTTCAGTTCGAAAAAGGGCATCTCATGGCAATCACGGGGACGAACGGGAAGACCACGACGACGTCCCTTGCCGGGGCAGTGATGCAGGCATTTGCAGGGCGCCGGGGGAGCAGGGCTTTTATTGTCGGCAATATCGGGCGCTCCTATGCGCTCGCCGTCCCTGATACCGATAAGGACAGCTGGAGCGTGGGCGAGATCAGCAGCTTCCAGCTGGAGGCGGTCACGGATTTCCACCCGCAGATCGCCGCCGTCACGAACATCACGCCGGACCACCTGGACCGACATGGAACGATGGAGGCGTACATCGCGGCAAAGCTGCGCATCGCGGAGAATATGGAAGCGGGCGATGTCCTGGTCCTGAACTATGAGGATCCCGTCCTGCGCGCATTCGGAAAGGCGCCGCATCCGTTCCGCACGGTGTTTTTCTCGTCGGGGCGAAGGCTTCGGGACGGATATTTCCTCGACGGGACAAAGATCGTTCGCGCATCGGACGGACAAGAAGAAGTCCTCTTTGATGTGCGCGACATGCAGCTCGTCGGCATGTGTAATTATGAAAATGTCATGACGGTGTTCGCCGTCTGTGAGGCGGCGGGGGTCCCGGCCGGACTGATTGCGGAGGTGACCCGCGCTTTTCCGCCGGTGGAGCACCGGATCGAATATGTGGCGACGGTCGGCGGCGTGAAGTATTACAACGACTCCAAGGCGACCAACCCGGATGCCGCGATCCAGGGCATCCGCGCGATGTCCGCGCCGACCTTTCTCATAGCCGGCGGATACGACAAGGGGAGCGACTATGCCCCCTGGATCCGGGCGTTTGACGGAAAGGTCAAGGAGCTCGTGCTGACCGGCAAAACGCGCGATGCGATCGCCGCATGTGCCAGAGAGCAGGGGATCGCGCGGATCAGCGTTTTCGACAGCTTAGACGAATGCCTTGCACACTGCGCAAAATGTGCAGAGCCGGGTGACGCGGTCCTTCTGTCCCCCGCCTGCGCGAGCTGGGGGATGTTTCCGAACTTTGAGGCGCGTGGGAAGGCCTTTAAGGAATTTGTGATGAAGCTTGCCGGGGAGAAGAAATAACCGTAAATGGCAAAGGCAAAGAAGAAAAAAAAGAATACGGCGAGGAACCAGGCGGCGTTCCATACGATCCAGGGCGGCGCGGAAGAGCAGACAGGAGGCTTCCGGGATTACAGTCTCCTGTTCATTGTCCTGTTCCTGCTCGCCTTCGGACTGGTCATGCTCTATTCGACGAGTTCCTACGAGGCCGCCATCAAATACGGAGATGCGGCGCACTGGCTAAAGCGACAGCTGGGTGCGACGATCCTGGGACTTGTCGGCATGCTCATCGTGACGCTGATCCCATACAGGTTGTGGAAGAAGGTGGCGCCTGCCGCATACGGCCTTTCGGTCCTGCTGGTACTCGCCATCATTCGCTTCGGCGTCGAGGTCAACGGCGCAAAGAGGTGGCTCAGGTTTTTCGGGATCTCTCTTCAGCCTGCGGAGGTGGCAAAGATCGGCGTCATTCTCGTCACTGCGGTACTTCTGGAGCGGCTCGGCGAGAGGATCCAGACCTGGAAGGGGCTGTTTTTGTCGATGGGCCCCTCGCTTTTCATGGCGGTTCTCATCTACGGCATCACCAATAACCTGAGCTCCGCACTGATCGTCATTGCCATCGCGGCCGCGATGGTATTTGTCGCGAGCAGGGACTACAAGCGATTCCTGATCATCGGCGGCTCAGGAGCGGCTGCAGTTGCGGGACTGATTTTCTATATTGTGCGCAACGCGGCAAACGCAGACGCGATGGAATTTCGCGGCAGGCGGATACTCGCATGGCTGGACCCGCAGGCCTATGCCGCGGACACCGCGTTCCAGACGCTGCAGGGACTGTACGCGATCGGCTCGGGAGGCGTCTTCG
>CACZQP010000144.1 GCA_902783385.1 uncultured Lachnospiraceae bacterium
CGCAGAGTGCCGACTTTGCGGCTTCTCTGGTTTCACCGGAGCAGTTGTTTGGACCATTTCGGGAGCCGCGTAAGCGGCTCTGCCGCGGGATGCGGATCCCGCGCCTTCCCTGGTTTCACCGGAGCAGTTGTTTGGACCATTTCGGGAGCCGCGTAAGCGGCTCTGCCGCAGAGTGCCGACTCTGCGGCTTTTCTGATTTCACCGGAGCAGCTGTCTGAATCATTTCGGGAGCCGCGCTAGCGGCTCTGCCGCGGGATGCGGATCCCGCGGCTTAGATCGCCACCGGTTCCGCCCCGTCTTCGATCGGGCAGACATAGCCCGATGCGGTCCGCTCCGCGAATTCATTCTTTGCCTGCTGCAGCATGTCCGGATTCTCGTACAGGTCGATCGCCGTGCAGGCGATGACCTTGCCCGCCGTCAGCACTGCCTTATGGCCGATCGAGGATCCGCCGCAGGAGACATTCTGCCAGCTGTGTCCCGGTGCACCGCTCACAAACGCGCACACGTCCGCCCAGCAGGTCGGTGTCTGCCAGCTCACGTCGCCGACGTCGGAGCTCCCCGGCGAAAACTGCGTCGTATGGAAGAGCGGCACGAGAAAATCGTTCAGCGCCTTCGTCCCGTCCTGTGAGAGGCTGCGGACTTCTTTTCCGATTGCGGTGTCCAGCTTTGCCGCACGGCCGGGCAGCTCGTCCTTCGGGCATGTTTTTTTGATCTCGTCCGCCAGGGCCAGCTCCTCCCCTGTATAATGCGGCACGCCGATCGCTGCGAAGTTGTCGTGCATCAGGCGCTCCAGGACAAAATTCGGCACGAGCTCCGCGGTTCCGTCGATGAAGGTCCTCCCGACCTCCGTCTCCGTCATCATGGCAGCCCCGCGGGCGACCTTGTCCACGCGCGAAAGGAGCTTGACCGAATCCTGCACCTTGTTGGCGCGGACCATGTAGAGGACCGATGCCTCCGACTGCACGACGTTCGGCGAAATGCCGCCGGCGTCCACAAACGCGTAGTGAATACGACAGTCCGGCGTCATATGCTCCCGCAGGTACTGCACTCCCGTGTTCATCAGCTCCGCTGCATCCAGCGCACTGCGCCCGTTTTCCGGATCTCCCGCCGCATGTGCGGAAATCCCGCTGAACCTATACAGGATCTGAATACAGGAATTATTGGTTCCGGAACGGATCTCATTCACATCCGCCGGGTGCCAGGTCAGAGCCGCATCCAGCTCTCTCCAGAGATTCTCACGCGCAAAAAAAGCTTTTGCAGCGCCGCCCTCTTCCCCGGGACAGCCGTAGAAGATGACCGTGCCTTCTCTCCCCGTCTCTTCGAGGTACGCCTTCACGGCAAATGCCGCCGCAAGTGCGCCGGCGCCCAGCATGTTGTGTCCGCAGCCGTGGCCTGCGCCGCCTTCTTTCAGCGGACGTTTTTCCGGGCACGACGCCTCCTGCGAGAGGCCGGAGAGCGCATCGTACTCGCCGAGGATCCCGATCACAGGACTGCCCTTGCCGAAGCTTCCCGTCACAGCCGTCGCGATCCCGCCGAAGCCTTTTTCGACCGCAAAACCGTTCTCCCGAAGGACCCTTTCATACAGGTCGGCCGCCTGGAACTCCTTGAGCGACAGCTCCGGGTTCCTCCAGATCTCATCGCTCACATTCGTAAAGATATCCGCATGCGCGTCGATGTACGAGACCGCACGCCGCTTATTCTCCTGCATATTTTGTCTCCTCTTTCGATCTTCTCCGAATCATAATTCCGACTTCGCTGCGGCCGTTCTCCGACTATTTAATGGTCGGACGGAAGGTTCCGCTCCTGCAATTCATTTAATAGACACAGCGGATAAATACGCCGTATGCAGGCCTCAAAAAACACCGGTACTTATGCCGCGTCGTCTGCGGCATTAGTATCCGCTGCGTTTTTTGAGGAGCGGGAGCATCCCGCAGAGGCGTTATATATCCGCTGCGTTTCTGTTTCTGATTTCGGAGAGGAGCCTCCTCCTACAGCACCTTTGACAGGAAGTCCCGAAGCCGCTCGCTCTGCGGACGTTCGAAGATATCCTCCGGCGTCCCCTGCTCCACGATCTTTCCGCCGTCCATAAAGACCACGCGGTTTCCCACTTCCCGCGCAAAGCCCATCTCGTGCGTGACTGTGACCATCGTCATGCCGTCCCGCGCAAGCTGCTTCATGACGTCCAGCACCTCGCCGACCATCTCCGGGTCCAGTGCGCTCGTCGGCTCGTCAAAGAGCATGACCTCCGGCTCCATGCAGAGTGCGCGAACGATCGCGACACGCTGCTTCTGACCGCCGGAGAGCTGGGCGGGATAGGTGTTTGCCCGGTCCTCCAGGCCGACGCGCGCAAGGAGCGCACGCGCTTTCTCCTCTGCCTTCTTCGCGTCCGCCTTCTTCACCATGACCGGCGCCAGCATCAGGTTCTGCAGCACCGTCTTGTGCGGAAACAGGTTGAAGTGCTGGAAGACCATCCCCATCTTCTGGCGGTGGAGATTGAGGTCAACCTTCTGCGCCGTGATGTCCGTCCCGTCGAAGACGATCTGTCCCTCCGTGGGGATCTCCAGCAGATTCAAGCTCCGTAAAAAAGTGGATTTTCCGCTGCCGGAAGGCCCTATGACGACCATGACATCGCCCTTGTTCACATCGATGTCGATCCCGTCCAGCGCTTTGATCTTTCCCTTGTTGTAGTATTTTTTCAGGCCTTTCACCTGAATGAGCTTCTCATCGTTTGTCACTTTCGCGCATCCTCCTTTCAAAGTATCTGATGATCTTTGATGTCGGATAGCACAGGCAGAAGTACAGTGCCGTCGCGACAAGCAGCGGTTCGATGATGATGAACGAAGCGGACTGCACCGCCTTGACGTTGAACATGATGTCCTGCACGCCGATCATGTAGCAGACGGAGCTCTCCTTGATGATCGTGACAAATTCATTCGCGACAGCGGGGAGGATGTTCTTGACCGCCTGCGGCAGCACGATGACGCGCATGGTCTGCCAGCCCGTCATGCCCAGGCTCCTCGCCGCCTCCGTCTGTCCGATGTCCACACCCTCAATGCCGCCGCGGATGACGTCGCTCATATAGCCGCCGCTGTTTAAAGCGAGCGCGACGACTGCCGGGAAAAACCGTTCAAACTGGATAAACCCGAGGAACTGGAATTTCGGCAGCGTGATAAAGCCGAATACGAGATAGTAGATCAGGAAGATCTGAACGAGCACCGGCGTGCAGCGCACAAACTGCACATAGACGCTCGCAATCGTCCGAAATACCGTGTTTTTTGACAACAGCATGAAGGCCAGGATCATGGCGATGAAAAAGCCGAAAAATACGGTGCACGCCGAGAGCAGCACCGTGACGATCAGGCCCTGCTTAAACAGCGTGCCGTAGCCCAGGATCTTTGCAAGATTTGCGGATGATATCGTCATTTCTCTTCTCTTTTCGTCTTATTTTCTGAGACTGGATAACGCAGAATTCCCGCTGCCGCCCGGGACCTGTTGCGGTCCGCGGCGACAGCGGAAATCCTGATGCTTATTTACGTCTTTCGGTTACTGTGCGATCTTGCCGCTTTCATCGAGGAAACCCTCGTAGGTGTTCCCGGCCTCTTCCGCCAGCGCCTGCGCCTCGGTGATGTAGGCTTCCATAGTGCCGTCCGCCGTGA
>CACZQP010000145.1 GCA_902783385.1 uncultured Lachnospiraceae bacterium
ATTCTTTTTCCGGACACAATTAATTATTGAAGAAACGGAGAATAAACCAAATGAAAAAAACAATCTCACTCCTTCTGGCGTTGTCCATGGTTCTTTCCCTCTCCGCATGCGCCGGTGCAGCGCCGCAGACACCTGCCGCAGCCCCCGCGCAGGAGTCCGCTCCCGCAGCCGGAGAGACCTTCGTGTTCAAACACGGCTTTGACCTGGATTATCCCCCCTACTCCTTTATCGACGAGAACGGAAAGACCGGCGGCTTCGATGTGGAGATGGCGCAGGCCGTGTGCGAGTACTACGGCTGGCAGTATGAAGCGGTCCCGTTCAACTGGGACGCAAAAGACGCGGAGCTCAATGCGGGGAGCTGTGACTGCATCTGGTCCGGCTTTACGGTGAACGGCCGCGAGGACGACTATCTTTGGAGCAAGGCGTACTCCGACAACACGCAGATGATCATGGTCCGGAAGGATTCCGGGATCTCTTCACTCGCAGACCTTGCTGGCAAGGTCGTCGGCGTCCAGACCTCCACTTCCGCCTATGACCTCTTAAGCGACGAAGAAGGACAGGCAGAGCTCTGCAAGACCTTCCAGTCCCTGGAGGTCTACGAGACCTACACCATCGCATTCAATGACCTGAAGGCCGGCGCCATCGATGCCATCGCGATCGACGTGACAAGCGGCAACTTCCTGATGAGCGGCGAGACGGATTACGAATATCTCTCCGAGGAGCTCGGCAGCGAACAGTACGCGATCGGCTTCCGCAAGGACGATACGGAGCTCTGCGACAAAGTGAACGCAGCCCTGGATGCGCTGGTCGAAAACGGCACCTACGACGAGATCGGCCGGAAGTATCCCGACATCTATGACTACCTCTGCCTGAACAAATAAAAAGGAACTGACATGACATTATCCACGATGCTTTCCACCATGGCGGCGGGAATGCTCCGGACGAGCCTGATTTTTGTACTTACGCTCGTCGGATCGCTCCCGCTCGGCATGGCCGTCGCACTCTTAAAAAAGTCCCGCTTTGCCGCAGTCCGCGGTATCGTGCGGGTCTTCATCTCGGTCATGCGCGGAACGCCGCTCATGCTCCAGCTCCTGGTATGGTATTTCGGTCCGTACTATCTCTTTCGCTGGTCCATCCGGGGATGGCGCTTCCCGGCGCTCATCCTCGGCTTCATCCTGAATTATGCCGCTTACTTTGCGGAGATCTACCGCGGCGGCATCGAATCCATGCCGGTCGGCCAGTATGAGGCCGCGGAGGTCCTCGGCTACACCAGGTCCCAGACCTTCCTGCGCATCATCCTGCCGCAGGTCATCAAGCGGATCATGCCCTCCATAACCAACGAAGTCATCACGCTCGTCAAGGACACCTCCCTCGCATTTACACTTGCGTACCAGGAGGTCTTCTCCCTGGCCAAGCAGATCTCCGCGTCCCAGACGTCCTTTATGCCGTTCGTCATCGCGGGCGTCTTCTATTTTGTGGCCAACTATCTCGTCGCGTTCGCGATGGAGCGGATCGAAAAGATGATGGATTACTACAGATAAGGCAGGCTCACATGATCGTAGAAATGAAAAACATCCGCAAGCAGTTTGACGGACAGGAGATCTTAAAGGACATCAGCTTCGGCGTCGACAGCGGCGAGGTCGTCAGCATCATCGGACCCTCCGGGTCCGGCAAGTCCACGCTTCTTCGCTGTGCGACATTCCTTGAGACAATCGACGGCGGCGAGATCCTGTATATGGGAAAGAAGGCCGCGCACACGGACGCATCGGGCAAAACGCAGTACGTTTCGCACAAAGAACTGCGGGAGTTCCGCTCCTACTGCGGACTCGTCTTCCAGCAGTTTAACCTTTTTCCGCATTACAGCGTCCTGAAGAACCTCACGGACGCCCCGGTCGAGGTGCAGGGCCGCAGACGGCAGGATGCGGAGGAGACCGCCATGGAGCTGCTCCGGAAGATGGGCATCGCCGACAAGGCGGACGCATATCCCTACCAGCTCTCCGGCGGCCAGCAGCAGCGCGTCGCCATTGCACGCGCGCTCGCCATGCGCCCCGAGATCCTGTTTTTTGATGAGCCGACGAGTGCGCTCGATCCCGAGCTCACCGGCGAGGTGCTGCGCGTCATCCGCCAGCTGGCGGAGGAAAAGATGACCATGGTCGTCGTCACGCACGAAATGGCCTTTGCCAGGGCAGTGAGCAGCCGCGTGATCTTCATGGACGGCGGCGTGATTGTCGAGCAGGGCGAGCCGGACGAGGTCTTCGGCAATCCGCGCATGGAGCGGACAAAGCAGTTCCTCCGCGTCTTCGAGCGCTGAGGCGCCCGCACATTTCACACTCTGATGACTAGCATGCAGCCGCAGGAGATTCTATATCATATCATGGACCCGACCGGGAACATCACGGCGCTTGCCGAAGGATGCCCCGCGTCCATCGACCGCGCGCGCATCGCAGGGGAAATCATGCGTCTTCACCCGGAAGTCGAGCAAGTCGGCTTTGTGGACTTTTCTCCGGAGCCCCCCTCTCTCACCATGGCGGGCGGTGAATTCTGCGGCAATGCCTCGATGTGCGCCGCCGCGCTCCTTGCAGACAACCGGCAGGGAGCCGGAACCTTCCGCACCCTGCTCAAAGTATCCGGCGCAAAGGAGCCGGTTTCCGTAGAACTGGAAAAGGAAACGGACGCGCTCTGCCGCGCATCCGTTGTCATGCCGGAAATATCCGGCCTGGAGATGATCCGATTATCCTACGGCGAAACAGAAGGGACTCTTCCGCTTGTCCGCCTCGAGGGGATCTTTCATCTCATCATCGACAGCGCCTCGCCGTTTTCTGCGCTGCAGGCGGACCGGGAATCTGCCGCCGGGGCAGTGCGCGCCTGGTGCGACAAACTACAAGCGCCCGGACTCGGCCTCATGTTCCTCGGGCAGGAGGATACTGGTTATTGCCTTACTCCGCTCGTCTTCATTCCGGGGAGCGGTACGCTCTTCTGGGAGAGCTCCTGCGCGAGCGGGAGCTGCGCAGCCGGCGTGTACCTCTCAAACGCACAAGACGCCCCGTCCGCGTTTTCCTTCCGGCAGCCCGGCGGCACGCTCACCGTCTCCCTCGAGCCGGACACGGGCGATTTTGTCCTGTCCGGCAGTGTCCGGCGACTTTCCGCGCACAGCCTTCTCTTCAGTCCACGTAAACAGGGAACGTAAAGCTCTCTCCCCTGCGGAAGAGCGTGCGCTCACACAGGATCTTTTGCGAATAGTCCACGGCCGTCAGCGTCCCGTTTTCCAGCACGGCTCCACCGTCGCTTCCCCAGCACACAGATGTATAGGCGTATATAGTATCTCCCGCGCGATGAAAGATCACGCGCAGGAAGTCAGTGCTTTCGCCCGTCTCCGCGAGGTACAGGATTCCCTCCTTCGTGCCGTCCCCGTCCAGGTCCGCGCCCGTTCGCCTGCTTTCCGTAAGACCGCCGGAGGTGTACGGATACAGCACGTTTTCCTTGAAAAGATCGTTAAACAAAAGCACCCCCGCCGGAGCTGCATAAGGATCCGCAGGTACAACCGTCACCTCTGCGTTTTGCGCCCTGCACGCTTCCAGCCAGTCTGGCCAGTCAGACGCGCCCGGCACATTCGCTTTAGCATCCGCAGATATTGACTGCGCAAGGAGCCACCTGCCGTAAGCATCTGCGGGATCCAGTGCGGTAGGCGTCGCCCGGTTCACGGGGTCCGTTGTCTGCGACTGCACAAACCAAAGCTCGTAAAGATCGATCGGGAGCGTTGTGTCCGGCTTAAACTGCGGAAGCGGACACGCGCCGGGGCAGAGCTCCTCCGGCTCCGTGTAGCCGACCTCCTCTCCCCTCATCCAGGCTTCGTTTAAGTCCTCTTCATTGAGCGTCGTCTCCGAAAGATGCACATATTCCAGCTCCAGCATCCGGATCGCCGCCCAGCCCATATGGCCCTGCCAGATAAGGACGCCGCCCCTGTCGTTCTCGTCCTTTGCGGGCGCGGTATAGAGACTCGCATGGGAGAACCCGATAAGACTCTCCCCGTCCTCTGTCCTGCACAGCCCCGCCTCCTGCGTGAAGGTATAGATCTCAAGGGCAGAAGAAGCTTCCGACATCCCCCGCTTCACAAACAGCTCCGGCGTCCCGTTTTTTTCGATATCATAGAGACAGTAATACTGCGGCGCCGCGTCAGGATTCTCCGCAGCGCTTTCCGCCGCCTCCCTGCGGATCCGCTTCAGGAGGTCCTTGTAGGCGCTCTTCCATGTCATCCGTCCCTCATAGCGGTAAAAGGCCAGCGGTGCCCCGGCGGACGCCCCCGGCAGGATGTCTTCCAGCACATGATACCCTTCGCCCGACTGCTCCAGGGAAAGGATCTGCGCGCCGTGTGACTGCTCCGCATAAAGGCGGTAGTCGCCGACGCTCCCTTCGCGGACGGACGCCTTTCCGGGCAGTGCGTCATATACATCGTCGTAGGCGAAAAAGGAGATGATGTCCGGCGCCTGTGTCTCCGGCATCTCCTGCCAGTCCAGGATCGTTCCGAACTCCCCGTAGTATTCTCCCTTCTCTCCCAGGATCGTGCAGGATGCCTCTCTCTCCTCCCCGAAATAAAGGATTGCGGCGGGATCCAGCGTCTGAGGGTCAAACCAGATCCAGCTTCCGGCAAGCAGCGCGTCCATCTCCTCCGCATCCTTCGGGTTCACGCCGCGGCCCTCCGCGTCGGCGTCATGGCCAAGGATATAGCGGTCTGCCGGGAGCACTCCCGCGTCGTCCAGGTGCAGATAGTTATCTTCCCCGAAGCGATAGGAACCATAGAAATCGCCGCTCCAGACATTCAGCCTGACCCCGGGGTTCCAGGGCATGTTGGTGTCAAAGACAAGACATTCTCCCTTTTTCAGGAAGCCGGTATAGAGGATTTCGTCCGGGTACAGGGCATTGTCCCACATAAGCTCGTAGCGGCCCTCCTGTGAGAAATCAGTCCTCAGCACTTCGATCCCGATATCCTCCCGGGCCGTGACGCAGACGCCGAACCACGTGTACGGCTCGTCATAGTCCCGCGCCTTTATGCTGAATTTTCCGGCCATTCCTCCGGCGCTTTTCTCTGCTTCCTCCGCTGCCCTGTCCAGATCCTCGAGGAAGCGTATGTCCGCAAGAAGGAGCGGAGCGGGTGCATCCGCCCGGACATTGCTGAGAAACGTCCACCTGCCGGACCTGTCGATGCGCACAGTCATGACAAAATCCCGCACCCGGCCGGACTCCTTCTCCGCAGCCGTATACTGCAGACGGTACAGGTCCCCGTCCCTGCTCCCCGCGGTAAAGGCGATCTCCTCCTCATCCCCGGAAAAGTCAATGCAGAAGATGTCCGACCCCGGCAGGTAGCGCCAGTCCGTCCAGACCTGCACCGGTTTCCTCGCAAGTGCATAGTCCGTCCCCGTCTTCCTTCGGACATAGGCGCGGATATCGTGCTCCCTCAGGGAGACGAGCCGCCCCTTGACCGGGCCGTGCACCTCCTCGTAAGCCTCTCGGATGCTCCGGTTCGTGCACGAGATCCCGGCACCGGAAGAAAGGACAATGGACCAGTCGACCTCCTCCGGCCTCTCAAATACTGTCCCAAAGAAGCCAATGTCCCTGCTGTCCATCCTCCTGCGGATCTCCGCCAGCTCCTGTGCGGTGAGCGCCTCCCCCTGCTGCTGCGCGGCAATCCCCGCAGGCAGCAGATGGCTGTAGGTGACGACCTCATTCCCGGCGTAACCCGGTTCTGCACCTTCTTCCGCAGCTCCGCCTGTCCGCAGGTCGCGCGTTGCGGCCTCCGCAGTCACGCATGCCGCGGCCATCATGGCGCCGGCCAGGATAAAGGCAAGCGCACTGCAAAGTCTCTTCCCCGCTCTTCTCATATCGAATCCTCTCTGGTCACAAGCTTATGGTCTTACGGACTCTACCCGGTCCGTCCATAAATATTATAGAGGATCAGCCGAGCAGTTTCATCAGCCGCTGCGCCGCTTCGATCGTATCCTGCCTCCTGCCGAAGGTCGAAAAACGCAGGTACCCTTCGCCGCACGCGCCAAAGCCCTCCCCGGGCGTCCCGACGATCTGTGCCTTATTCAGGAGATAATCAAAGAATTCCCAGCTGCCCATGCCGTCCGGGCACTTCATCCAGATATAGGGTGCGTTCTTTCCGCCGCAGTACCAGATGCCGAGCGCATCGAGCACCTTCGTCAGCGTCCGGGCGTTCTCCTTATAGACGCTGATGTTCTCCCGAATCTGCCTTTGTCCTTCCTCCGTGAAGACTGCGGCGCCGCCCCTCTGCAGAATGTATGAGACGCCGTTCGTCTTCGTGGTGCGGTTGCGCACCCACATGTCGTTAAAGCACATACCCTTCCGGACGAGCGCCCGGGGAATCACGGTATAGCCCATCCTCGTGCCCGTAAAGCCTGCCGTCTTGGATAGTGAGCAGATCTCGATGGCACAGGTATCCGCGCCCTCGATCTCGAAAATGCTGCGCGGGAGCGACGGGTCTTCAATGAATGCCTCGTAGGCCGCATCGAACAGGATCACAGAGCCCTTCTCGTTCGCGAAATCGACCCAGCGCTTCAGTTTTTCCGCGGTAAATACGGCGCCCGTCGGGTTGTTCGGAGAACAGATATACAGGATATCCGCTTCCGCCTCCGGACCGGGCTCCGGCAGGAATCCGTTGTCTGCGCCGGAAGGCAGGTGGATGATCCTGCGCCCCGCGATGACATTTGCATCGACATAGGCCGGATAGGCCGGCTCAATGACCAGCGCGCTGCTTTCCCGGTCAAACAGGTCCAGGATATCTCCCAGCTCGTCGCTCGCACCGCTGGAGACAAAGACCTCGTTGTCCGAAAGCGAAATGCCGCGATTCCGGTAGTGCTGTGCGATGACGCTCCGCAGGTCCGGCGCGCCGCACTCCGGCATATAGCCGTGGAAGCGCTCTCTGCTTGCCTGGTCGTCGACCGCTTCATGCAGTGCCCGGATCACCGCGTCGCAAAGAGGAAGGGTGACATCTCCGATTCCCATCCGGTAGAGATACGCGTCCGGATGCTGCTGCAGGTAGGCCTTTGTCTTCTGCGCGATATGAAAAAACAGATACGAATCCTTCAGATCCGCGTAATGCATATTCGGTGTGATCATTTGTGCTCCTTTCCGAATCGTTGCTGTTGCCTGTCCGTCTGCGACTTCGATCTCTCGATCGCCGCGCCGATAAAGCCGAGAAACAAGGGATGCGGCCTGTTGGGCCTGCTCTTGAATTCCGGGTGGTACTGCACGCCCAGGAAAAACGGGCGGTCCCTGAGCTCCGCCGTCTCGACGAGCCTGTTGTCCGGTGATATGCCGCTCGGCGTAAGGCCGCAGTCTGAGAGCCGCTCCCGGTAATCATTGTTGAACTCATAGCGGTGCCGGTGGCGCTCGCTGATCGAGCGCTCCCCGTAGCAGCGCTCCATGGTCGTCCCCGGCAGGATGATGCACGGATACGCGCCGAGCCGCAGCGTCCCGCCCTTGTCGATGTCGTCGCTCTGCCCGGGCATATAATCGATCACCTTATGCAGGCATGCCTCGTCAAACTCGCCGGAATTGGCGTCCGGAATCCCCGCGACATGACGTGCGAACTCGATGACCATGATCTGCATGCCGAGGCAGATGCCGAAGTAGGGAAGTCCCTGCTTCCTCGCATATTCCGCCGCTGCGATCATCCCCTCGGTCCCCCTGCTGCCAAAGCCGCCCGGCACGATCACGCCGTCCAGGTCCGATAGGATGGCGCCGGCATTGTCCGCGCAGATCTGTTCCGAATCGATCCAGCGGATGTTGATGTGCACGTCATGATGAATCCCCGCGTGCTGCAGTGCCTCCGCCACCGAGAGGTAAGCATCGTGGAGCCCTACATATTTCCCGACCAGTCCGATCTCCACACAGTGCGTGCGTGCCTTCTTCATCCGGTCCACCATCTCCTGCCACTCCGCAAGGTCCGGCGCCGTTGTCTCAAGACCGAGCTCGCGGCAGACGACCCCCGAGAAATCCGATTTTTCCAGCATCAGCGGCGCCTCATA
>CACZQP010000146.1 GCA_902783385.1 uncultured Lachnospiraceae bacterium
CGATCTCCACGATATTCCCGCGGTAGAGCACCGCGATGCGGTCACAGAGGTAGTAGACGACATTGAGGTTGTGCGAAATAAAGAGCATCGCGAAATCCTTCTCGCGGTGGATTTCCTGGAAAAGATTGAGGATCTGGGAGCCGACGGACACATCGAGCGCGGAGATCGCCTCGTCCGCGATGATCAGCGTGGGCTCGATCATCAGCGCGGCGCCGATGCACACGCGCTGGCGCTGGCCGCCTGAAAGCTCGTGCGGGTAACGCGTCATATAGGAGCCGTCGAGGCCGACCGTCTCCAGCATACGCACCGCCATCTCGTACATTTCCTTCTCCGTGCCGGTCTCTTGGTCAGCGCGGACCGCTTCGCGGTGCGCAGCGCTCATCGCTTCGCGATGAGCGCGGAGGGGTTCCATCAGGGTAAAGCCGATCGTCTTGCGCGGGTTAAGGGCGCTTAAGGGGTCCTGGAAGACTGCCTGCACGTCGCCGGTGAAGGTCTTCCGGTCCGTCTCCTTTGCGGTCCTGCCGTTTACGCGGATCGTCCCGTCAAACGGGATCAGGTTCAGCACACAGTTTGCCAGTGTGCTCTTGCCGCTCCCGCTCTCCCCGACGAGGCCGAAGAACTCGTCCCTCCGGACTGACAAAGAAACATCGTCCAGCACCTGGACCTTTTTCCTCTTCGAGAAAATCCCGAGCTGGTTTTCGTAATAGTGGTTGGAGACGTGCTCCACCGTCAGGATCTCGTCCGACTTCTTCAGATTCTGCTCCATATCTCACGCTCCCTGCTCGCCGCCGGGCACCGGATCCGCGCCCCGCAGCGCATGGTGGCAGTAGACCTCGTGTCCTTCCTCCGGCATCATGATATGCGGAGGGACCTGCTGCCTGCACTCCTCGGTGCAGATCCCGCAGCGCGGCGCAAACGGGCAGGGATCCTTCCGGTCCGTGACGGACGGCACGCGCCCCGGAATACAGGAGAGCGGCTGCCCCTTCTGCCGCATGGTCGGGATCGACGCGATCAGTCCCTGCGTGTAGGGATGCCCCGGCCTCCCGATAATCGTCTCCGTCTTTCCGCACTCCGCGATCTTCCCGGCATACATGACGATCACGCGGTCGCACAGCTTGTTGATGACCGCGAGGTCGTGGGAGATGAAGATGACCGACGTGCCGAACTGCCGGTTCCATTTGCGGATCAGTTCCAGAACCTCGGCCTGCGTCGTCACATCGAGCGCGGTCGTCGGCTCATCACAGACGAGAATCTTCGGCGCGCTGATACCCGCCATCGCCAGCATCACGCGCTGGCGCATGCCGCCGGACAGCTCGTGCGGGTAGGAGTCATACACCTTTTCCGGATTCTTTAAGTCCACATCCGCAAGGAGCCGCAGCACCTGCGCGCGGATCTCTTCGTCCGTCTTTTTTGTGTGAATCCTGAGCGGCTCGCCCACCTGACGCCCGATCTTTAAGAGCGGGTTTAAGGACGACATCGGCTCCTGATAGATGATCGAGATCTCATCCCCGAGGATCTTCTGCTTCTCCTCCTCCCGCATGGCGAGGAGGTCCCGTCCCTCAAAGAAAACCTGTCCGCCCGTCGGGTTAACGCCCTCACCCGTGAGTCCCAGGATCGATAAGACCGTCACGGTCTTGCCGCAGCCGGATTCTCCGACGATCCCCAGAATCTCGCCGCGGCGCACCTCAAAATCGATGCTGTCGACGACGCCGTATGTCTTTTTTCCGTCGCGGATCCCGACCGAGAGCCCGCGGACCTCGAGGATGTTGTTCATATGTGCTTTCCTGATTTTCATTTATCGGCGAGACTCCTGCACTGCGCACCCGGCGGACGGCTCGCGCCTCTACTATTCCAACCACTAAGCAGCCTACATGGCGCCAACGTCCTGCCCGTCTACGTGCAACCGCCTGTGCAGCCCGGCGGCCTTGCGAGCCATCGTTACTTAAGCGGCGTATTGTGCCGCTTTATGTAACGTGATGAGCGAGCACGGAGACGCGAGTCGTCCACCGGATGTACAGGCGGTTGCACGTCTGCTCTGCACGTTATGCCAGATACCTCTTGCGCAGTCCCTCCCCGATGCAGTGGAAACCGACGATCGTCGCGACGATCATGAGACCGGGCGCGATGGCATACCACGGCGCGCGGAAGATGATGCTCTGCGCCTCGAAGAGCATGCGACCCCAGCTGGGCGTCGGCGGCTGAATGCCGAGCCCTAAGTAGCTCATGCCGGATTCCGCGAGGATCGCGTTTGAGAGACCCACTACGACGGACGACAACAGGAGCGGGAAAACGTTCGGCAGGATGTGGACCACAAGGAGCCGGAAGTCCGATACGCCGAACACCTTGTTGTTCTTTACAAAGTCCGCGTTCTTGTACTGCAGGACGCCCGTGCGCACGATGCGGGTAAAGCTCGGCACGAACATGATGCACAGTGCGACGACGATCGTAAAGTTCCCGTAAGGCAGGACCGTCACAATGATGAGCGCCACCATGATGCCGGGATAGGAATTGACCGCGTCGATGACGCGCATGATGAATTCATCGATAAAACCGCCCACAAAGCCGCTGATCATGCCCAGCACCGTGCCGAAGAAGGCGCTGGACAAAACCGTCGCCACCGCGACGAGGAGCGTAAAGCGCGAGCCCGCCATCACGCGGGAAAAGATATCGCGCCCCAGGTTATCCGTGCCGAACAGGTGCACGGCGGACGGCGCAGCCATGCGGCGCGCCGCGTCCATCGCGTTGATGTCATAGGGCGTATAGAAGATGCTGACGATCGCCATGATGACGATCGCGCCCGTCAGGATCCCCCCGATCACAAGTTCCGGCGTGCCTTTTCTCATTCCGGGTTCCTTCCTACCAGTTGTTGATCCGGATCCGCGGGTCGATCGCCTGGATCACGATGTCCACGACAAAATTCGTCAGAACGATGATCACGGCGATATAGACGACCAGCGTCTGCGTCAGGATAAAGTCGCGCGACGTCACCGACGAAATGAGGAGCCGCCCCACGCCCGGGATCCCGAACACCTGCTCCACGATGATGCTGCCGGAGAAGATATCGCCGATCATCATGCCGATCAGCGGGATCACCGAGATGATCGCGTTCTTTAAAACATGTCCGTAGAGGATCGCGTTCGGCGCATTCCCCTTGCCCTTCGCGGTGCGCACGTAGTCGAGCCGCAGCTCGTCGATCACGGACGTGCGGATGTACTTCGTCAGCATCGCGATCTGCGGGATCGCGATCGCGAGCGCGGGCCATATCATAAACGAGAAAAAGCCGGACACCGAATCCGTGTAGCTGACATAATTGCCCGGCGCAAACAGGCGCAGGATGAGACCGAAGATCCACATGAAGAGGATGCTTAAGAAAAAGCCCGGCACCGAGATCCCGATGATCGTCACGAAGTTGACCACCTGCTCGACCCAGGTGTTTTTGTGCCGCGCGGCAAAGACGCCGAGCGGGATCGAGACCGCGAGGGTCAGGATCATCACCATGGAGCCCAGGATGAGAGTCACCGGGATCCGGCCGGACAAAAGCTCCGCCACCGGTTTGCTGTAGCGGATGGAATTTCCGAAATCACCATGAAGAAACCCGCGCATCCAGTTCATGTACTGCACGTGCATGGGCAGGTTCGTGCCCAGCTGCTCGCGCAGCGCGTTGAGCGCCTCCTCCGTCGCCTGCGTCCCCAGGATCATCTGGGCGGGGTCGCCCGGCAGCACGTGAAAGGCGAGGAACGTCAGGACAGTGATCATCAACACTGTCGCGACAAGGATCATGGTCTTGCGGAATAGGTAGCGCATTTATTTCACTGCGTAGATCGCCGAGAAATCGTTGGCGTAAAGCGGATAACTGCAGAAGCCGTCGAAGCCCTTGTTATAGACGCTGATGCTCGCCATATCCTGGATATAGACGCTGGCCGCCTCGTCGGAGAGGATCTGCTGCGCCTCCTTGAACAGCGCGACCTTCTTCTCGTCGTCCGTCTCCGCAACGGCTTCCTTGTACTTTGCGTCGTACGCTTCCGAATTGAAATTCACGAAATTGTTCGAGGCGTCGGACACATAGCGGGACAGGAACGCCGTCGGATACGCGATCGATCCGTCGACAGAGACCAGCGTCGCCTCGTACTGCCTGCCCTTATAGGTGCTCTCCAGCCAGGTTGCCCAGTCGACGAGCTGGATCTCCGCCTTCACGCCGATCCGCTCCATCTGGTTCACGATGACCTGTGCGCTGTCCACATGGACCTGGTAATTGGACGGCACAGTGATCTTGAAGGTGAAGCCGTTCTCATAGCCGGCCTCCTTTAAGAGCTCCTTTGCCTTCTCGACATCCGGCGCATAGGCGTCCGTCGTCGCCTCGTTGTAATATTTCGACAGCCCGGGGATGACAGGCGAGCCCGCCTTCACGCCGTAGCCGTAGTTGACGATATCAATGATCTCCTGCGCATCCACTGCGTAGCAAAGTGCCTGCCGTACGCGCACGTCCGTGAAGGGCTCCACCTTATTATTCAGTGCGAGGAGCTGCACGGAGTTGGAGTTTCTCGTATGCATCACGATGCTGTCCTTGTCCAGCTGCTCCGTGAGGCCGGCCGCGCCCTCAAAGGCGTCGATCGTGCCCGCCTGGAAATCGATCAGCTGCTCCGAGGACCCGGCGATGAACTTCACCGTGACCTTGTCGAGGTGCGCCTTCTCGCCCCAGTATTCCTCGAATTTTTCCAGCGTCACATGATCCTGCTCCGCATATTCCGTGAACTTGAACGGACCCGTGCCGATCGGGGCAAGCGCCAGATCCTGCGCGTCCTTCGGAACGATCGCCGTGGTCATATACGCAAGAAAGCCCGTGTCGGGATTCGTCAGCTTAATCTCGAGCGTGCGCTCGTCCACCGGCTCAAAGGACGCGATGTTTGCGTAGCCCGCGATGCCGCCGTCGATGGCGCGCTGGATGGACGACGTCACATCCTCCATCGTCACTTCGTTCCCATTGTGGAACTTCACACCCTCGCGCAGGTGGAATGTATAGGTCGCCGCATCCTCCGACATCTCCGCGCTGTCCGCGACCGCAGGGACAAAGTCACCCTCCGGCGATGTCTTGACCAGACCTTCATAAATATTGAAATAGATTCCCTTTGCATCCGCAGTGACAACTGTGAACGGATCAAAATTTGTCACTTCCGTCGCGATGCCGAATACGAAATCGCCGCCCTCTGCAGGCTCACCCGCAGGCGCCGCGCTCTCTGCTAAGGCTCCGGATGCAGGTGCCGCAGGCGATACGCCCTGTGCGGAACCGGAAGGCGCCGCCGCGCAGCCCGTGAGCGCAAGCATCATCGCGCACGATAAAGCAATTACACGGGAAACAAAAATACCGGAAACGATACTTCTCTTAGACATGTTCTATCCTCCTTGCTGCTGTTCCGGCCTATTCCGGATATAGCGCAAGGACATTATCACATCTGGAGGGGGTTTTTGCAAGGGAAATAACTCAAGATGTGCCAGGTCCTCAGAGAGATTCCCTTAACAAGAAATCTTTCAGACGGATGTGCTCCACATTACTTGTGGAATAATCAATTTCATCGTTTGTGATGATGATCTTCTTGTCGATCTGGGAAAGATTGTGAAACGCCCGGAACTCTCTCTCATACGCCTTCTCTTCCGCTATGCTGTATGCGACCTGGATGTAATAACGAAGACTGTCCCGCTCCGCGAGAAAATCGATCTCCTTACCGTTGTTGTCATAAACGGTCACAGTATATCCAAGATAGAGCAGCTCATTATAAACGATATTTTCCAGATTATGTGTAAGGTCGTATCTGCCGCCGCCGCAACGGATGGAATTCAACGCCACATCGCAGTTATAAAGCTTACGGCTTTGTTCAAGTTCTTTTTTTGCTTTTTTGGAATAACGCGCCGCCTGGTCGATCACATATGCCTCTTCAAGATATGCGATCCATTTCTGGACAGTGTTCGCGCTGCAAGTGATGCCGTGTGAGCGCATGTAGTCAGCGATAGATTTCGCAGAATATATCCTTGCGTTGGAGACCAGAATGAAGCCGGCTACCTTTTTGAACTCCGCTGATTTGCGGATCTTGTATCTTTCAATAATGTCATTCTGGACAATCGTCCGGTCCAGATCATTCAAATACCGGCGCTGTTCCTCTGCGGTACGAAACTCTAATCTTTTCGGAAATCCGCCCCAGATAAGGTAATCCGCAATCGACATGTCTCTGCCGAGTTCTTCCGCATAGGCCAGCAGTTCTCTATATACAAAGGGCCTGATGCGAAAAGAGACGTACCGGCCGGAAAGCTCTTTCGTGAATTCACGGGACAAAAGCTTCGAGTTGGATCCTGTAATGAAAACAGAACAGTTATGACGGCGCAGCGTTTTGCAGGCAATGGCCCAGTCTTCAACGACCTGGATCTCATCCAGAAAAACGTAGCAGAGTGAAGATCCTTTGTGCCCCTCAACATAGTCTACCAGTTGCTTCCAGGTTTCTACAGACTCTGTTGTCAGCCGGTCATCAAAGTCCAGATAAATGATATTATCTGATTTATCCCTGATTTCTTCCATGATCTGTTCGAGAATCACAGACTTGCCGCAGCGACGCACTCCCGTAATGATTTTGATGAGATCACTATCATAAAATCCACGAATCTGGTTTATGTAGTATTCACGCTTGATCATAGCATCCCCCTTTTTCTATTAAGAATTATACCGGGAATTGCCGAAATTCTCAATAGTAATTAGAATTTCGGAGATTCACAGAATAATTCTAAGTAGTGAGGGTTGAGTGTGCACTCTTTTCTGAAGGGGGTATTGCAACACTTTGCTAAGCATCAGTCGATGTTATTCTGTTGAACATCTGTCGGTGCGGGATTGTGCCCCATGGCATTCCGTGTTATGCTACAGATAACAGCCTGGTTGGCAGCGCAAATACCATGGCGCTGCAGCGGGCTTCGGGAGCAGGTTTCTATACAGTGCCGTAGACCGGCACTTCCTTATGCGGTCATCTCCGCACGAACCCTCGCTTAACGAATCATATTGGTCAGGCGGGGAGAGGCATATTCATTCATATTCTTCCTGCCGGTTTCAGGAAGATGCTGACGCTTCGGCGGCATTTCGGTTCTTTTGCTCCCAGGATCGATATGGCGGTGACGCGCTTCATCTCCGACTCACACTCAGGAGGAAATGAATGGCAGAAAGAAAAACGTATGAGGAACTGACATTTTGCGATGACTTCATGTTCTGCAAGGTCCTGAAAAATGACCCGGATCTGTGCAAGGCGTTGCTCGAGGTGATCCTGGGGCATAAAATCCGCGGCCACGTGCAGCTAAGAAAGCAGGCGTCCATTGACCACAGCGCCTTAAGCCACGGTGTGCGGTTCGACGTCTTTGCCATGGACAAGAATGGAATCGCCTATGATGTCGAGATGCAGCAGGCGGGTTCCCCGAAAGAGCTTCCAAAGAGAAGCCGCTACCAGCAGAGCATGATGGACTTAGAGCTCCTCAGGCCAGGTGAGGCCTATGGTAGGCTCCGGAAGAGCTATGTGATCTTTATCTGCAGATTCAACATGTATCCACAGGAAGGTCTGCATAAGTACAGCTTCCGGAACGTATGCAGGGAACTGCCGAAGCTGGAGTTGGAGGACGGGGCGGAGACGATTTTCCTTTGCACGAAGGGAAAAGCAGACGATGCGCCAAAAGAGCTTCAGAATCTCTTTCAGTACATGGAAGAGCAGGCGGCAGGCGATGCGCTGACAGAGCGGATCGACGCCGCAGTGCAGCAGGCAAGGATCCTCGGAAAGTGGAGGAAAGAGTATATGACTTTACAGGATTACATGCAAAAAGAGCGACAGGAAGGACGCAAAGAGGAACGCGCCAACACCCTGCGGGAAAAAAAGCGGGCGGATGCGGCTGAAAAGCGGGCGGACAATGAGCGCACGCGGGCAGACGCGGCTGAAGCCAAGATAAAAGAACTGGAAGCCAGGTTGAAGGAACTCGGTGGCTGAAGCATAGCAAATTCATATGACAAACTATGCGAACAGTACCGACAGAAGTTCGGCGAGCTTTAATACTTAAGTATTGCCGCATGAAAAGGGTCCGGCTTTCACCGGACCCTTACAAATTCCCGTAATGAATACTTACTCTTCTCCGCTGTGGTGGGCTGTCAGTTCGTACAGGTCGTCGTCGTGGCGCTTTAAGGCGTAGCCGATGACGAGGAAGCACATGCCAAGGCCTGCCATGACCGGCACGGGCCACCAGTACAGACCCGTCTGCGGGAGGCGGTCGGCGCCCAGTACGCGCGGGATACGCAGCGCACCCAGAACGCGCGGAGGCTCCTGCGGCGGAGGGTTGCCGGGAGGAGTCTCCGGCGGCGGATTATCCGGGGGCGGATTATCCGGCGGCGGAGGCGGGGTCTTGGAGTTCGTCAGCACGAACGTGATCCCCTGCAGGTCGAGGGTCATCGCATAATCGTCTGCGCCCTCTTCCGTGACTGTGTAGGTGTGTCCCGCCGCAAGGCCCTTCCACTCGAAGCGCCAGTTGTTGTCTTCGCTTAAGGTCACTCTCCTGTCGATCAGCTCCTCGCCGTCGCAGAACAGCTTCACTGTGATCGAATCCGGGCGATCCGCTTCCAGGCCGTCGTCTCTCCAGACCTTCAGCACCCTTCTGTCGATCGTTTCGTTTCTCTCCGTCGCGGGCTTCATCGTCTTCATGACGTTGTAGACCCACTCCTTTTTCTGCGTCCGCGGATTCGTTACCAGATCCGGCAGACACACGAGCCAGGGGCTCTGCGTGATCGTCTTGCCGTCTTTTTCGATCACGTCCGGGAGCACCAGGTACATGCCCTGCTCGATGCCCTCAAAGACCAGCGTTCCGAACTCGTCCGTCACGTCGTCACCTGCGACCGCGATCTTCTTCGGGCCATTCGGCGCCTGGTCCGCGACCACGATGCTCTCGAGCGTGCGTGCGAGCTTTTCCCACTCGCTCGCGGAGGTCGCGCCGAACGAAATGTCCGCGCTGTGCTCCTTAAAGCCGCCGTAGATCGAATACTGCAGCGCACCGGATGAATCATCCATATCCGCCACCTTGAAAATGCGGTGCCGCGCGCCCTCGAAGACCTGCTTCCCGGGCACGATGGTCAGCGAGACCGGTTTCTTCGGATCGATCCGATCCTCCGCAGCGAGCGCCTGCACAGGCAGGACCATCGCGAGGATCATCAGGACGGCCAGGAGGCGCGCACGCCACCTTCGCCGCATTCCGGTCTTAACTTTTCTAAGGTTGTTTTCTCTCATACGTTGTCTTCCTGATCTTTGGTCGGTTGCGGGCAACATGGAAATTATCTTAAGTCAGTACTTTCTGTGTCGTTTCGGGTCTTACCTGTGCTTCCTGATCTGGCCGATGATGAAGGAGCCGATAAAGATCAGGAGGATCAGGACGATCCCGATCGCCGGCGCCACGATGACCGGCTCGATCTGCAACGCGTCCGCGGAAACACGGATGATCCGCTTTACTTCCGCGTTGGCGATCCTGTGGCCCCGCACCAGAAGGCGGTGCGAGTTGATTCCGTAGGGCGTACAGGTGACCAGTGTGCACAGATCCCTCCCCGGCTCGATCGCGAGATCCTGCATCTCCTGCGGGAGCACGATGTGGATCTGGTCCACCTCGTAAGTGAGCGTCTCGTCCAGGATCTGGAGCATGAAGACGTCGCCTACCACAAGTTTGTCTATGTCAGTAAACAGTTTGGCCGAGGGAAGCCCTCTGTGGCCCGAGAGTACCGTATGGGAAGTGTCGCCGCCGATCGGGAGGGACGTCCACTCCAGATGCCCCACCGCGATCTGCAGGACCGCCTCGTCCGTTCCGTGATAGACCGGGAGGTGTACACCCGCCACCGGGATGTCGATGTAGCCGATGACGCCGTTGCCGCCGACATTGAGGAGCTTATTGTACTCCTCTTTTTCCTCATCCGTCAGCGTGTACTGCGTTCCCTTTGCGGAGTGGCGACGGTTATAATCCAGCGCCTCTGCGATCATTCGGTCGTACGTCTCGTCGTCGATCTTTGCGACCTGTTCCGCGTAGCCTGCAATCGCCCTGGACTGCGTAAACGAATTCCAGTAATCCGCGAAGCTCGGGTACAGCAACAAGGACAAACCTACAATGAAAATCAGGACCAGTAATATTGTCGAAAGGCTCGGGCCCTGCCTTTTAATCCTGCGTTTTCTTGCCATTGTAGTCCTCTCCTTAGTCCTGTACCTAGTCACCTCCATTAATTATACTACTTTCCGGCGCTTTACTCCTATCCTTTAGGTTCCGATTTCCGGCGGGAGCGGATGCCCCCGCCGGAATATACGTACTTAGCGATTATTCACAAGCAGTCCTTAACTAATCAGCCATTCATTCTCTTCTTCGTCACCAGGATAACTGCAGCGCCTACTGCCAGCATCGCGCCGACGATGTAGAAGATTGTCGTGCCCATGCCACCGGTGGAAGGAAGCTCGGAACCCTGCTGGTTCAGAACATCAGTATGCACCTGGCCATCAGCAAGAGTTACGTCGAATGCAAGTCCTTCACCTGAAATCGTGTTGCCTTCTGCGTCTTTTACTACCAGGCTGGTCAGCTGTCCGCCCGTGGTTTCATCGTCGGTATGCACTGCTTCGATTTCAAAGAAGATAGGATCAATCGTGTTGAATCCTGCCGGCGTCTTTGTCTCTGTCAGCTTGTACTTACCATCATCCAGTCTGTTGAAGGAGAATGTGGAAACATTGGTCAGCGTGATTTCATCAACCTTTTCATACGCACCAGTCTCCGCGTTTAACTTTTCAAGTAAGAAGTTTGCGCCTTCCAGACTCTTCGTGCCTTCTCCATCGGGCTGAACCTTGTCGACCACAACTTTATAGGTGAAGACGATGCAGGTCTTCTCAGGTGTCGTGTCTGTTTCCGGCTTTCCTTCGCCTTCCTCATTCGGATTGCGGGAATACTCAACAGTCAAAGTGTTCGGGTTGCCTGCTACGCCGATGACAGCGTCGTCATTCAGAGTTGCATTGTACTCAATCGTGATGACATCTCCACCCTTGATGCCAGTAATCGCCGTCTTAATATCATCGCAGGTAAAATGATAGATCTTGCCGCCTTCATACTTTGTGCTGTTTTCAGATGTAATCGTGAACGGATTATCAATAGTATTACCATTAAGTTTCACAACGACCGAGCTCTGATCAAACGTAAGGCCCTTGGACATATCATCGTGGAATGCCAGATAGTATTTCTTATAGTTTGCCAGATTCTGATCCAGCGTCGCTTTCAGTTCATAAGGCACGGTATCGTTGACATCATGGTCGGCAGACTTCTTCCAGTTGGAAAGAGTAGTCTCAAGGGAATCATTGATGTCCTTTGTGTTCTTATCGGAAGTCGTCTTGCCTGCCTTAACTTTACCAGTCGTGTCGCCGACTACCTGCAGAACATAAGCAGTCCTGGAATAGCCATCAGTAATGTTCGCAGTTGTATCTTTTACAAGATAGTAGCCGTTCGGAAGATTATCAAACTCAACCTTACCATCAGCTGCCGTCTTAGTTGCGAATGCCGTACCAAGTGTAAGGGTATCAACATAATCCTGCATCTGCTCAAGGGTCTTGCCCTTAAGAGACTCAGCTGCTGCCGTAGCATCAGCGCCCGCAGTAACGGCAGTTTCTCCAACTTTCGTTACGCCATTTCCCCATTTTACGTTAGAAAGGACATAGGCGGGAGCCTCACCGGAAAGATCACCGGTAAAAATCTGGTAAATAGAATACTCGTGGCCGTTCGGCGCTTCATTCAGTGTAAGTTTGTGCGTGTCTTCTGCCGCGAACGCTGTAACGCCCATCGCCAGAACCATCGTCATCGCTAATACGATGCTCAGAATTCTCTTAAACTTTTTCATTCGTGTGTCTCCTTTCAACTGTGTGTGTCGACTGCTTAATGAATCTCTAAGCGTGTGTCTAGGTACTGCGTGTTGCCTGTTGCTTGTGAATGTTGCTTGTGAATCTAAGTGTACGTGTCGCTTTTGTCTCGGTGCAGTCTCTGTACGGCTGCGTTGTCGGCTGCGTGTTGCTTGTAACTCTGGTGTCTTGTTGTCAGTGTCATGTTGCCAGTTTCGAGTTACAAAATGACTGTTAATTGCTGCCACAATCTCCGATGATGGAATATTATCATCCCTGCGTCCCGAAAAACCGTTTTTATCATAAAACGTAAGTATTTTGTTCCAACTGGTTCAAAGCATGATATTTACTGTGTTTTATGATACTTTTTATGATTATTCGGGCGGTAAATCATGGCGGTTTTGTGATACTTTTTATGATAAAAATCATGTATCACAAATTCTTTGCTTTACGCTCCTTGTCTTATGATTTTAGGCAACCTCCTTTCTCATGTCGTTGATCTTTCTATACATCAGGAGGGCTGCTGCTAATGCCATAATGATGATCCCTCCGAGCGTAAACATGTTGGTGCCGGCGCCGCCGGTGCTCGGCAGTTCGTAGTAGGCGAGGACATTGCCGACTGTGATCTGGACAGTCCCGTCCACGAACGCGACCTTGTCGGACTGTTCGAAGCCGTGGCCTTCATTTGCGCCCTGCGTCATCTGCAGAACGTTGTTGCCGCTTGCCGATACCAGCTCCACTGTGAAGCTGTAGCAGTCCGCATCCAGTCCGATTGAGCTTACCTGGGACTGTTTCCAGTAGTTCTCCGGCGCTTCGATCTCGACCAGGATGTACTGGCGGTTCGGCTTGTTCGGCAGGAGATTATTCACATGGAACCTGCCGTCGTTGCCTGTCACGATGACGTAGCTGTTGTAGTTATCCGCGTACGGCGCTCTCCTGCCGGTCGCGGGATCGATGACGTAGCCGCTCGGCAGTCTGCTGCCGCCGTTGCTGCCGACGTAGAGTCCGCCGTCAGCGTCTTCGCTGCCCGCATCAATCAGGAGGAACTTCGCGCCCTGCAGGTACTCGATTGCATCTGCGGAGACCGCGTCCTTTGCGACCTTGATCAGGTCAAAGTTAAAGTAGAGCTTCTCATTCTTTACGCGGATCGTGCCGAGCTGTTCGCCGTCTGTGGCGGCGGGCTTAAACGCGATTGCCTCCTTAACATCACCACCTACAAGCCATTCCGTTTTATTGGCGTTTGCCATTATCACAAACTCGATGGGCTCTGCGAGCTTCTTGTATCCGGCAGGCGCAGCGGTCTCGACCAGGTAGTAGGTCTTGCCGTCTTCCAGACCCGGGAAGTCGCCCTTCGGATCCGTCACGATGATCCCGTGCTCGCCGGCCACCTCGGCGGTGACGTAGTCCGCCAGCCACTTCACCGTGATGTCGTTACCCTTGAACTTGATTGTCGGGACATTCGTCTCACCCGCCGCCGGCGTGTAGGCCTCGTACAGGCTGAACGGAACGCCGTCGATTCCTGCATTCGTATCATCGCCGAACTTGACGGCCTTGATCTTGCCATACGTCAGGTTCGAAGTGTTGGTGATGGTGGCGGTTCTGGTGGTGATACCCTTGACCGCCTCAATGCTGAAGAGGGTCTGGTATGTGCCATCTCCGAGATATCCAGTACCGCTCTTATGCTCATATACATGCATCGTCAGACTGTTGATCGGACCATTATACTTATCGAGCAGAACTCTCTTCATCAGCTCCTTATATGCGTCAAGCAGTTTTCCCTTCAATGGCTCGCTGTAATTGTTTATATTCGAAATACCACCCGTGGACCATGTAACCTCGCCCGTTTGTCTATCCCACTCCATATAATTGTAGTAATTGGTGACATCATATATCGCCATCTGTGTGATGAAAATGAGTTCTTCTTCACTCAAATTGCCGCCAATTCCATCTGCGTCATTCCCAGCCCCATAGTAAACCGCCTTCAAAATCCGTTTATATGCAGTTCCATCAGCGGCCTTGTCGTCAATGTGGCCCGAAAGTTCTGAGTTATTATTGATTGTCGTACGTATATACTGCGGGAAATAAGAAGGCACACTATAGCTGTTTTCATCAATATCTTCTGGATAATGTGCTTCATGATTCAAGCAGAAAGCCGTTATTTTATTCCATGAACTGCCGCCTCTCGTCATTACTGAGAATCTGCGCGGGGCAGGATTGCCGGGCACCAATAGCGAATCCATAATCTCCGATCCGCCGTAATAGGTCGCGGTACTGCTGCCCGACGAAGCATTCTGAAGCACTTCAACTATGTCGGAATACTCCGTCTTCACAGGGCTGACCGAGTCATAACCTGCGGGAACTGTCTCATCAACAGTATAGATGTACTGTCTGCCGTTGCTGTCGTAGGCAGGAAGATCGCGGAACCAGCCGGACCACTGGTTGCTGTCGTTTAAGACTAGCGGGCTTGCGTCCGTGTAGGGAACACCGTTCTGCAGAAGCGTGACAGTGATATTCGGCACGTTCAAGCGGTTATTGTCCTCCCACACCTTCACTACATGAACGTGTGTCTTGTACGTCAGAGGCGTATCCTTCGTGTTGGTGATCGTCACCTGAGAGTGATCCGCATTCCACGACTCAGAGGTAAAGTATTTGAGATTTGCCCCGGTAACGCCGATTTCCTTGACAACGTAGTTGCGGAGTTTGCTCTGGTTCAATCCCGTCCATTTCGCAGTCCATCCGTTGCTCCAGGTCAGCACCGCGCGGTTAGTCTTGACGCCGTTCACATAGCTGTAATCAACCGCTACTTCCTTGTCGCCGACCTTCTCGAGCAGCTCTACCGTGACCTGCGCGTTATCGGTTTCGCTTCCAAATCCGGACCACACTTTACGGACCTGGATCTCAGCTGTTCCGTTGATGCTGTTCGTCACCGTAAATTCCTGCGTGATCACGTTTCCGATAACTACCGGATCGTCTCCGCCCTGCTCGCCGCTTCCCGCAGCCTTGACCGTTACGATGCACTCAGCAGTTTTCCCATTGGCGGTTGACGCCGTAATCGTCGTTGTTCCCTGTGTCAGCGGCGTTACGACGCCGTCTGCGGAAACAGTTGCCACTGAAAGGTTACTGGAGGTCCATGTAATGTTCTTATTGGTCGCATTATTCGGTGCGATGTTCGCCGTGATCGTTCCCGTCGCGTCGCCTGCAGTCAATTCCATAGCGGTAGGGGTCAGCGCGATGGAGCTCACTTCCACATCCCCGGAAGTGCGAGGTAAGACATTGACTTTACAATACTTGGTGATGCCATTGGACGTACTTGCATAAACCTGCGCAGTACCGGCACCTCTCGCCACGATCACGCCCTGCTCAAACTTCGCGATGCTCGGGTGTGTGGAACCCCAGGTGATTGTTTTGTCAGACGCAGTCGCTGGCATGACTTCTGCATCGAACGCCATTGTATCACCGACATACAGCGTGATCTCCTCCGAAGTGAGGACAATGTCTGTCGGTACGGTTGAGGAGGCAGAAAGCACCTCAACAGAACAAGTTGCCGTCATGCCATTTGAAGCCGTCGCTGTAATCGTCGCAGTTCCCGTGCCGACTGAGGTGACTGTCACAGTGCTTCCGGAATAGTCGACTGTCGCAACATTTAGATTACTGCTACTCCACATGACAGTATTGTCAGTGGCGTCTTCAGGCTCAACTGTTGCGCTCAGCGATCTGACGTCGCCTCCTTCCACCATGCTGAGAGATGTCCTGTTCAGGGCGATCCCGGTTACTGGAATTGTCGTCGGCTGCGGCTGCGCTCCTGCCTCATAGTCCAAGCCATTGCCGCTTACAAGATTATTGGCAACTTTGTGGAAATAGTAGGTAGCTCCATTATCGTAATAGTATATTCCGTTGTATTTTAATTTAGTTTCATTACACGAGAACAAAGAAGCGCTCGCACTGTTTGACACAGTCAGTGAACCATTACTGCCAACTTTAAGATAATAGTTCTGATTGAACACATTGCGGAGCTTAAAATAGGCGAAGCCATCGTTCAAAACAGTTTCGGCCGTCCAAAGCTGTCTTCGAAGACTATTATAAGTTCCCTGCTCCTGTCCTTCGACCGGTGTCTTCCAGCAGACTTTTTCATCCGCCCACAGATCGAACGCCAAAGCCTGCGTCCCGTCCGCATTCCGGACACTGAACTGCTTGCCATTATCATAGTAAGTAACCGTACCGCCCGCCTCGAAAGATACGCTCGTATTGTTCGTGACGTCCGGATCCACGGCAAGAAGTAAGCTGCTCCGCATTCTTCCGAGCGAAGCCATGCGGTTGCTGCGGAGGGAGGTCGTGTTCAGCATGTATACACTGCCCGCCGCGGAGGCCTGGCTGTTATTGCCGCTTCCGCTGTTTGTCTTAAGGACAGGGCCAGTCACGTTGACAGAGAAACCCTTCTGGCTCAGATTGGCGTCATTAATGTAAACCTCGTTTCCGTATTTGAAAGACACTTCCTCTACGGTATACTTGATCGGCTCCATGGTGCCCGGCTTGTAATATGCGAGGTTTTCAACCTTAACCGTCCAGTTGTTGCTGCGGTCCAGCACATACTCAAACCCGGGGTTGAATACGCCATCCTGCAGAAGTCGCACCGTCGCGCTAACCGGAAGAGTCTGATCCGGAGTTTCCCATACCTTCTTAATGATGATCTCGGTGTTGCCCTGCGTCAGGGTATTTGTGATCGTGGCCTCTTGGTGAATAACCATTTCTGCGTCACCTTCATAGCTGGCTTCTCCGCCGCCGATGATGACATAATTCGCGCTTCCGCAGCCCAGTGTGCCGGGGTTAAGGGCTTCATTAAACTCGCCAAAGGTAACAGCACTTGCACCATCGGAATAGTAGGTCAGGCCGTCGCGCCAATAGGTATAGCCGTTCGGTTTCATCCACTTCCAGTACATGTCGCCATAACCATACGGATCCGAAACAAGAAGCACTTTTTCGTTATTCGCGCCGCCTTTAAGTTGGATATGATCCGCGGAGGAACCCGCTTTCCAGTACTGATCCCTGTCGACGGAGAGCCACACACCGGAGTTGTAAAGGTTCTGCAGACTATAGGTGTCGCCGCTCGCACGAACGATCCAGAGCTGCCTGCGGACGTTGTCATAGGTGTCATCGACCGTCGCGCTGACCTGCGGCTGCCACGAAATGCCGTTACCTGTATAGGTAAGCACCTGACCGTTGTCGTCTCTGCGGATAAAGATCTGGTGTCCGTCATCGCCAGAGCCGATCGAAGACTTCGTGCTGGCAGACAGGGCCTTGTCCTTGTCGATGTCAACGGGATCAAGGAGCGCAACGCCGCGCATTCTGGAGAGGGATGCCGCGAGGCCGGAAGAAAGGCCGGTCCTGTTCGTCGCAAAGATGCTTCCAAATGCGGAGGCCTGGCTATTCGTACCAGATGTACCACTACCCGAACCATTGCTGCCCGTGCCGTTGCTGAAGCTCCCGCTGACCGTCCGCACAACGCCATTGCTGACGACGATGCCGCTGCCGGTCGAGCCGTCATCATTGACTGTATAAGTTGTTCCGTCCAGCACGAAGGAGATCTCCTTCACGGTGTAGTTGATCGGCGTCTTGCCGTCTTCCATGTAATACCGAAGATCAGTAAAGGTGTGCGACCACGTAGGTGCCTTTAATTCGACGGTTTCCCCGATCTGTGTATTCCCGTGTTCATCGCCGTAATCGCCGTACAGCGCAACCTTGACCGAGCTATTTGCATTAGGTGTCACATTCTTCCAGATCTTATTGACTTTGATCTCGGTCTTCGCCTTCAAAGTGATTTCCGCAGTCAGATCATAATAGAATGGGGTACTGATGCCGCCGATCTGGTTCTGGAAGGTGTCGTTCTCGTAGAAGAAGACTTCCACTCTGCCATCTTCATCTATAATCTTTCCTTTAATAGAGAGCTGCTTGACATCCGGGTTCACATTCCCAAGGGTCATTTCGAAGCTGTTATCACTCGCCAGATCCGAGGGCGCAACCGCCATGGTCTTCGTATTGCCTTGGCCATCTTCCAGCTTGAACATGGTCTTCAGCGATGACCGAAGCGGTCTGTCAAGCGTCACTTTTATGGTATACTGTACAGTCCCGTCCGCTTTGCGTTCAACCGAAGTGACACTTACATCTCTGAACCCTACAGGCACTTCTGAATCCGTCATATTGCTGTCGGCCGCAAGGAGCTTTGCGGTCAGATCTTTTACATGTGCAATGGCTGCAGTTGTAGCCGCTCCGCTGGAAGGATAGCCGTCATGCACCAGAAGTAAATCCGAAGCGCCGAAAACATTATAGGTAGGTAACGCTGAAACAACTACGGTTTCAGGTTCATTTGCGCGGACCACGCGCCAGATTGCAAGCTGTGTTGCAGCGATAGCAATGTCAACGTCCAGATCGTAATCCAGGCCGAGCCTTGCCTTCATGGTCTCGAGACTGACATAAGGATATGAATTCTGAATAATCGCTTCCAGTTTCTGAGCCTGCGTCTCTGTGTACAGCGTCGCGCTTGTCTGCTTCGGAGCGGCGTCAACACCATAATTGAACGTCCTGTAATAGTAGTTTACGATATCAGCGATGGGATGTTTATCATAAGTGGTCTTCCCGTTCCAGAAAGTCCAGTTCGTGGGCTTGATCCCGCCGAAAATAAGGTTGTTATTGCTCTCCTCGACACAGTATGTAACAACATAGTTGTCAGATCCGTTTCCGCTCCACGGTACACTGTTGAGCGCCGTCGGATAATTGGTGCCTGCTTCAACCATGTTAAAGGTCTGGATGACACCATCGCGGGTCTGCGCAAAACTGCTTCGCTCATAGTACTTCTTCATCGCGCCAGAGGAATTTGTCTGCGCCAGCACATAGCTGCCGTTCATCAGGCTGATTCCATCCTTAAACGTCGCGGAAATCTGTCTGATTCCACTGTTGGTCGTTCTGTTGTTGATCTCTGCTGTCAGAGTGGTCACTCCCACCGTTGAGCCGCTTACATCAACCGTCAGTCTTCCTTCCGCGTAAATATAATCATCACTGTCATTGATATAATCTGTAAATGTAACCTTCAGCGTCTTCGCATTCTGGTCCAATTCCGCCGTGGCAACAAGCTGGCCGCTCATATTCAGGAGATTGAACGAAGAATTCACACCTGTAATATAATCAAGGTTTGTCGGGAGTTTAATCGTGAAGTGATCACCTGCACGCAGATCCGGAGCGTCAGCATTTGCTACCCACTTCCAGCCTATCTGAAGGCCGTAAATCGCACCCGTATAGTAGCTGCTGCTCTGCGGAAGAAGCGCCATGGACTCGATCGACGTATTCGTCAGTTCACGAACCTGTCCGTTCAGGCGCTTTGCAAAATACCCGACTTTGATCGTCGTGCTGGCGTTGCTGGAGCCGTCCTTCATGGATGCGGTAATCGTCTTTGTGGAATTAGGCTCCAGTTCATCCAGATTGAACGGAACCTGTGCGAGGAAGGAGAAGCTCGCCTCGTTCGCGATGGCCTGGCCGATACTGGTCACGGTAACGTGGAGGATCTTGTTGCCGTTATCCTCGTAGATGTCGCCGCGGGCCGTGATGGGGCCGAAGGTCAGCGCGCGGAAGGAGCCGCTCCCGTACTTGAATTCCTTCGGCAGAACGACGTCGAAGTAGTCGTTCGCGCGGATCTGGTTGCGCAGGAACTCCAGGTTGGAGGCCAGGTCGATCACCAGCGTGTGCTGGTCATAGGCCTGCGCCTCGTTGGTCTCGGTGATCTGGGTGCCGTTCTTCAGAACGCTGATGCCGGTCACGCGGATCTTTTCGTTGATATCATGGGATGCGTCCAGCGTAGTCGCAAGGACCGCGTACTCGGAGAAGTGCTTCGCCTCGAACGTGATCTTGCCGGTCGCTTCTTCCTTCTCCAGCTGGAGGTGGCCGACCTGCTCGTTTACAGTCACTTCAACCTGTGCATCTTCGCTGGTCTCTTCCGCTTCTTCCGCGTTCAGGGAAGCGATCATATTTGCAGTGATCATTTCCGCGACGCCGCTGGCGACTTCGGAAATGTCCGTGATCTCCACTTCGTCGACGACGGGCTGCTCCGGAACGTCAGGCATGCTGGCGCTGATGTTTGTCATGACAGCTGCCGCCTGCTCGTCGACCGCGACCGCGACCTTCTCGAGCAGCTCTTCTTCCGTCTTTGCCTCTTCCACGATGGCGGTGAGGACTTCGTTGACGGGCGCCGCCTCCGCAGCTTCCTTCTCCACCCTGTTGATCTCGTCGATCAGTTCGTTGTTGGCTTCGACTTCCTCTTCGATGATCGCGCGGAGCTTCGCCTCCTGTACGGCTGCGCTCTCTTCCGCGACCAGCACGGGCTCCTCGTCCTCCGGAACGTGGTAGACGCTGTAGACCGTGGTCATGTCGTCGTCGGACTTCGCGAGCTGCGGGGACTCGAAGGAAACCTGGAGGGAGCCTTCCGGCTGGAAGGTCTCGCCGGTCTCTTCCGTGCGGAACTCGTCCTTATAGAAAATGGTGATGTCATAAGAAAGGATCGCTCTCGCCTCGTCGTTCACGCGGATGCGGCTTGCGTCAGTCGCATAGGCGCGGACTTCGACCGCGAGCTCGTTCTTTTCTTCGTCTGTCTCTCTGTCAAGGTAGTATGCGACGGGAAGCTTGCCGCTCACGGTGATGGTGGTGCTGTCGTCCGCTTCCGTCTCGTAGCTGCTGCCGGTATAGATGACTGCCTCGATGCTGTCGACATGCTCGATTTCGAGCCTTGCTGCATACTTTTCTTCTTCCTGCGCCGCGATTCTTTCCTCGGTCGCCGCCTTCAGCTCCGCGATCTGCTCCGCGAGCTCTGCAGCCGCATCGTCAAGCTCCGCAGCCGCTTCCTCGGTGAGATCCGTGTCTTCCGCGGAGAGCTCTTCCCGGAGGGAGGAGAGCTTTGCCTCGAGCGCCTCGATCTCTTCGATCGTCAGTTCTTCGTTCTCCGTCATCGCGGAGAGCTCTTCCTTGAGCTGCGCGATCCTGCCCGCGAACAGCTCCTGCGCTGCCGCTGCCTTTTCCTCGGCTTCCTTCTCGGCAAGCTCGGCTGCCAGCTCTTCCTCGAGCTTCTTTGCCTCTTCTTCCAGCGCCGCCTTCTCCTCGTCGGTCAGGTCTTCGTTGCTTAACTCTTCCTTGACGACTTCGAGCTCGTGCTGCAGCTCTTCCGCTGCCTCGTGGTTCTCGATGGGGTGATGCTCTTCGGTCTGCTCGTTGTTCTCGGTGGTCTGGTCTTCGGTCTGTTCGTTGTTCTCGGTCTGATCCTCAGTCGTCTGGCCATCAGTGATCTGGTCGTTGTTGTCCTCGGTGGTCTGGCTGTCGGTGGTCTGGCTGTCTGTATTCTGCTCGTCAGTGTGGCTCTCTTCGATCTCGCCCTCAGCAGTCTGCTCGCCGTCGGTCTGCTCAGTCTCGCCCTCGGTAGTCTGATCTTCAGTCGTCTCTTCCTCTTCGCTGCCGGTCACTTCGGTCTCCACGGGTGCGCTCTGCGTGGTCTCCTCGAACACCAGGGTCTCGGGCTCCTCGGCCTCCTGTGCCTCGCGTCTTTCGCGGTTTCTCTCCTCGATCTGCTCCGCAGCGGCCTCGTAGCACGCCTCGGAGTGGGTGTGCTCTTCCTTGCCGCAGGTGAGCTCTTTCGTCTCCTCGCCGGTCTCCTCGTTCACCGTGATCTCGTAGCAGGAGTCGCTGTGGGTATGCTCTTCCATGCCGCAGCCCGGCGCGACGGTCATCGTGATCGCCGGAAGGATGAGGGCGTAGGTCGTTACAAAGACGACAATCGCAGAGAGCGCGGAGACGAATCTCCGGAAAGCCTCTCTGTTCTTGCGGCGCCTTGTAAGATTGTTAAGGATTCTGATGAGTTCTGAGCGCATGTGTTATCCTCGTGTGTTCGGGTGTATGCTTGCGTTCGCCAGTGTCTGTTTGTCGTCTTTTATTTCAGGCTTCCGAAGGCGGACATGGGCCAGATCCCGTATGTGATCTTTCCTACGATCTCGTCCTTGGAGATGCATCCTACCGTGGTGCTGCGGGAGTCGACCGAGATGCTGCGGTGGTCTCCCATCATGAAGTATCTTCCCTCCGGCACCTGGTACGGCAGTTCGATGTCGCATTCGCCGAAGGCCTTTTCCTTGATGTACGGCTCGGAGATCTTCACGTCGTTTACGTATACGGTGCCGTCGTCGTCGATGTCCACCCACTCGCCGGGGCCTGCGATCACTCGCTTGATGAGGATCTTGTTGTTGTAGTAAAACGCCACGATGTCGCCGATCTTGAAATCCGAGTTCTTCACGGAGAGGACGATGGTGCCTTCCTCAAGCGTGGGGGTCATGGAGCTTCCGTAGATCTGCAGGACCGGCATCCAGAGCGTCGCAACCAGGATCGCGACCGCCGCTACGATGACAAGGGAGCTGATGGTGCTCTTTAAGGTGCTGTTGTAGCGGATGCGGTACTTTTCGCGCTTAAGTTCGTCTTCCAGTTCCTCGACGGTGAGCTCGACGTTTGCGGGATTAAAGGATTTCCTTCCCCGCGCGGGTCTTAACGTCTGCGCAATGCTTTTACGTTTTCCAAATACTGGTCCGCGGCGCGCTGCGCGGCTTCGAAGATCCCCGAGAGCTCCAAGGATGCTTCCGCTATTGAACCGGCGTTTTGAATTCTTATTCTGCGGTCTTCGAGCGCTTCCTCGGCCTCTTCCAGCCTCTGCTCCAACTCCGTAATCTGCTTCGTCTGATAAATAAGTATTTCGAGCAGCTCTGCCCGGGTAAGTTTTTTTAATTCTTTTTCTGTCATTATTCATCGAACCTTCCTTACGGCTTCTTTATCTATAGTGATAATCTATGTCAATTGAATATAGTTTCCCCGTGATACACAGATAATTTACCAGATGACCTATCAGGTAAATAATCATAAAAAGTACTTTTTTTCATTTATTTTGAGAGATTTTTTGCTTCCGGGCCGAGGTTTTATGATTGTTTTCGGGCCCTGTTTCCGGTTTTCCGCACGATTATGCGGAATATCTTGTGGTGATGTCCGGAAAAATGCGGAAATATGGGGTTTATGGGGATCTGACAGCAGTTGTCATGTGCATCGCCTCCCTTCCACAGACGAATGCCTCTTGCGATCTTATTTTATCGCACCGCGGGCAGGGCTTCAATGCGGATCAGTGGTCCTCACAGTGATAGCGGCAGGCGAGAATGTAGATATCATTTCCTTCCACCTTGTAGATAAGTCTGTCTTTATCGTTGATCCTTCGGCTCCAGAATCCCGAAAGATCACCCGTCAGCGGCTCCGGCTTGCCAATGCCTTCATTGCCGTTCCGGCTGATATCAGCAATCAGCTTATTGATCCTTTTGAGCGTTTTTCTGTCTTCACTCTCCCAGTATAAATAATCCTTCCATCCGTTGTCAGTGAAGAGCTTATTCATCCGCAGCCTCTATCAGATCATGTCTTTTTACCCTGCCTTTTTCCAGCTGCTTCCTTGACTCCAGCAGCCAGTCGTAATTGGCTTTGTTCCCCATGACATGAATGTTTTCCAGAAGATTGTTGTACGACTCCTCAGAAATGATCACAACGTTTCTGTTCTCTTTCCGGGTTACAACGACGGACTCATAGTCATCCGTCACCATATCAAGATGACTCTTCATATCATTTCGAAACTGCGTGTAATTCACAGCGATCATAGGTTTTTCCTCCGCGGGAGATTCCACGTTATCGTCATTGTTCAGCGGTGCCGGCTGCCGGATCCGGCGCCTCCGTTCTCATTGTAACGTACAGGATACTGTACGTCAAATGTTTGATCTCATTTGGAAAGCTCTGCCCATTCACCACAGATTAATAGTCTTCTGAGGGTGCTGATGCCCCTTGGCTATAAGCTTCAGATCGCACCAATGGACGAGAGCAAAAAATAACGTATGTAAACCTCAGATTGTCGCATGGCATTCTCCATGTTATGCTATAAATAATCGCAGAGGCGCATCGCCATTTCCGGCGCGATTCGCCCTGCATCGAAAGCAGGTCTTCTGAACGCACCTACATGTGCCGCCGGTTCTGCCCGGCAAAAGCCTATCGGTGCATCTTACGCGGTAATCTCCGCACAGATCCTCGCTTAACGAATCATATTGGTCAGGCGGGGAGAGTTGTATTCATTCATATTCTTCCTGCCGGTTTCACAACATCACAGGAGGAAATGAATGGCAAGAACAAGAACAGCAAAGAAAACCGTTAACAGGCGCTACAAGGACGCCGTGTTCCGCAGGCTCTTTTCCGACAAGAGGGTGCTTCTCTCCCTCTACAACGCAGTCCGGGGGACGGACTACGAGAATCCGGACGACCTGCGGATCGAGACGCTGGACAATGCGGTTTACATGAAGGTCAAGAATGACCTCTCCTTCGTGGTCCAGTCCAGGC
>CACZQP010000147.1 GCA_902783385.1 uncultured Lachnospiraceae bacterium
GCAGGGATCTTGTCGCAGGCCGGCTGAAGGAAGCCCTCCTCTCCGGAAAGGAGCGGATCACCAGGGAGATTTCCAGACATCACAATGACAGCACAGGAAAAGAATAGAACAAGCGACAGTCTGCTGTCCGGGCTCGTCAGCGAGCTCTCGGCGCATCCTATCGCGGGAACCATGAAGCATCACGTCGCACACGGGGCTGTCTCCGTGTTCGACCACGCCGTCTCCGTCGCAAAACTGAGCGACAAGATCAACGACAGGCTGCGCCTGCACGCCGACCGGCGCGCACTGCTGCGGGGCGCCCTGCTCCACGACTACTATCTCTATGACTGGCACGACTGTCCGGACAGATCCATCCTGCACCTGCACGGGTTTTACCATCCGAAGGTCGCGCTGGAAAATGCAAGGCGCGACTTTACGCTCTCCGATAAAGAGGAGAACATCATCCGCAGCCACATGTGGCCGCTGACCATCTTCCATCTGCCCCGCTGCCGCGAGGCAGCCATCGTCTGCGCTGCAGACAAGATCTGTTCCCTGCACGAGACGATCCTGCGCCGGCCGCTCTCCTGATCTTTCACCGGCGGCAATCGTCCGTCCGTTTATACAGTTTCCTGTTCGCCTTTTTGTGCAAGTATCCGAAAATGCAGTATCCTGTCCTTTTATTGTTGACTAAATTAATCCACTTTGGTAGGTTTAAGACATGGAGGAAAACTATGCTGATCAATCGCGAAACAGATTACGCGCTCCGCATCCTGCGGTCACTGTCCGACGGCAGAAAGCACCCCATGAAGGAGCTGTGCGCGCAGGAGGACATCCCGCAGCAGTTTGCCTACAAGATCATCGGGAAGCTCTCGGCCGCAGGCTTTACGGACAGCACGCGCGGCGTGGGCGGCGGATGCTCCCTCACCAGGGATCTTCGTGAAATCACGCTCTATGACCTGATCTGCATCCTGGATACGGATCACTACATCAATGCCTGTTTAAAGCCCGGCTATGTCTGCGACTGGAAGGAAAAGAACTGCAGCATCTGCTCTTTTCACTCCCATCTGCTGCAGATACAGGCGGATCTGGACCGCGAGCTGAAAAAGCACACGATCCGCGACATGCTGGGCGGTGCAAAAAGCGTACCCAAATGACCTGCGGTGCGCCGTCTTTTTAACGTCGGCGCAGCTGCCGGTATTGAAATGAAAAAAGGAGGTTAAAAATGTATTTCAAGACATCTGAAAAGCATGAAGCGCTCCGCGCACAGATCCGCGAATTCGCGGAGGCCGAGATCAAGCCGTTTGCTTTCCAGTGGGATACGGATAACGCCTTCCCCCGGGAAGTCATTCAGAAAATGGCTGCAAAGGGCTGGCTCGGCATCCCCTACCCGAAGGAATACGGCGGCGCCGGTCTCGACATCATTAGCTACGCCATCGCCGTAGAGGAGCTGGCGCGGTGTGACGGCGGCTGCGGTGTCATCCTCTCCGCGCACGTCTCCCTGGGGACCTGGCCGATCTTTGCCTTCGGCAATGACGAGCAGAAAAAGAAATATCTTCCGCCGCTATGTCGCGGCGAAAAGCTGGGCGCGTTCGGCCTGACGGAGCCTAACGCGGGTTCCGATGCCGGAGGCACGGAGACGACCGCTGTCCTAAACGGCGACCATTACATCCTGAACGGAGAAAAGATCTTCATCACCAACGGCGGTGAGGCGGACACCTACGTCGTATTTGCCGTCACGACACCCGGCATCGGCACGAAGGGCATCAGCGCCTTCATCCTGGAAAAGGGCATGCCCGGCTTCGAGTTCGGCGATCATTACAACAAACTCGGCATCCGCTCTTCCGCCACGGCGCAGCTTCTGTTCAACGACGTGAAGGTTCCGAAGGAAAACCTCCTCGGCAAGGAGGGGCAGGGATTCAAGATCGCCATGGCGACACTGGACGGCGGACGCATCGGCATCGCCGCGCAGGCGCTCGGCATCGCACAGGGCGCGTTCGAGAGCGCCGTGGAGTACGCGAAGGACCGCATCCAGTTCGACAAACCGATCGCGTTCCAGCAGGCGATCTCTTTCAAGATCGCGGACATGGCGACAAAGATCGACAGCGCCAGACTCCTCGTCTACCGCGCCGCAGACCTGAAGGAAAACCATGAGCCGTACGGCAAGGAATCCGCCATGGCAAAGCAGTACGCCTCCGACATCGCGCTCGAGGTCGTCAACGATGCGCTGCAGATCTACGGCGGCAACGGCTATCTCAAGGGCATGGACGTGGAGCGCTTCTACCGCGACGCGAAGATCACGACAATCTATGAGGGAACCAACGAGATCCAGCGTGTCGTCATCGCCTCCCATATCCTCGGCAAACCGCCGAAGGAAGCGGCATCTCCTTCCGCAAAGGCGGCTGCGCAGAACATCACCGGGGCCCGCAAGAAAATGATCCTGAAGGAAGGCTCCGCCGCGGAGCGCGTCGCTGTCCTCGTCGAGAATCTAAAGAGCGACGGCTATGATTTCTCCGTCGGCATCCCGATCGACACGCCGATCACAAAGGCGGAACGCGTCGTCTCGGCCGGCAAGGGCATCGGCAGCAAGGAGAACATGAAGCTCGCAGAAGACCTCGCGAAGGCCGCAGGCGCTGCGCTCGGCTCCTCCCGCCCGGTCGCGGAGACGCTCAGGTACGTCCCGCTCAATCGCTACGTCGGCATGTCCGGCCAGAAATTCATGGGCAATCTCTACATTGCCTGCGGTATCTCCGGCGCCATCCAGCACTTAAAGGGCATCAAGGACGCCGCGACGATCGTGGCGATCAACAAAAATGCAAATGCCAAAATATTCAAGAACTGTGACTACGGAATCGTCGGTGACGTGAACGAGATCCTGCCGCTCCTTACGCAGGCGCTCGGCACGGACGAGAAGAAACCTGCCGGACCGATGAAGAAGATCAAGCGCATCACACCGAAGAAGGAGCGCCCGTCCTACGGCTTCTATGTCTGCAGCGGCTGCGGCTACGAATACAATGCAAGCCTCGGAGACCCGGCCGCCGACATCGCGCCCTACACCCTCTTCAAGGATCTTCCGGAAGACTGGGTCTGCCCGGAATGCGCAGAGGCCAAGGCAAACTTTATTGAAGCGTAAAAGGAGGAATCATCATGCATTGTGTAAGAAAGGTCACAGATGATCTTTACTGGGTCGGCGCAAACGATCACCGCCTGCACCTGTTTGAAAACATCCATCCCATCCCGCAGGGCGTGAGCTATAACTCTTACCTCCTGCTGGACGAAAAGTCCGTCCTGTTCGACACCGTCGACTGGTCCGCATGCCGGCAGCTTCTCGACAACATGGAGTACCTGCTGAAGGGAAAGGAGCTGGACGTCCTGCTCATCAATCACCTGGAGCCCGACCACGCGGCTTCCATCGAGGAGGTCCTGATCCGCAATCCGCACTGCGAGATCATCTGCACGGAAAAAGGATTCATGCTGATGCGGCAGTTCGGCTTTGATGTCGAAGGGCATAAGCTCACGCAGGTCAAGGAGGGCGACACGACCACCTTCGGAAAGCACACGGTGACCTACGTGGAGGCGCCGATGGTGCACTGGCCGGAGGCAATGATCACGCTTGACGTCACGAACGGCGTCCTCTTCTCCGCAGACGCGTTCGGCTCCTTTATCGCGCTGGACGGCAAGCTCTTTGCGGACGAAGTGAACTTCGACCGCGACTGGCTGGACGAGGCGCGGCGCTACTATACGAACATCGTCGGCAAATACGGGCCGCACGTAGTGGCGCTCATCAACAAGGCAGTGCCGATCCTCGACAAGATCAAGATCATCTGCCCGCTTCACGGTCCCGTCTGGAGAAAGGATATTCCCTACATCCTGGATAAATATATCCACTGGGCGACCTATGAGCCGGAGGAGACACGCGTCGTCATCGCGTACGCATCCATGTACGGAAACACCGAGGGTGCGGCGCAGAACCTGGCCTGCAAGCTCTGCGACAGAGGCGTTACCAACGTCGCGGTATACGACGTATCGAACACCAACGTGTCCTACCTGATCAGTGAGGTATTCCGCTCCAGCCACCTCGTGCTGGCATCGGTCACATACAATCTCGGCATCTATCCGATCATGCACAATTTCCTGGAGGACATGAAGGCGCTGAACGTACAGAACCGCACGGTCGCCATCATCGAAAACGGCTCGTGGGCCTGCCGTTCCGGCGATCTGATGCAGAAGTTCCTGGATGAGGAGCTCAAGACGATGACCGTCCTGAACGAGCGTCTCTCTCTCGCTTCCTCCTTAAAGAACGACAAGGAAGACGAGCTGAATCTCCTTGCGGATTCCATCGCAGAATCCGTCAAAGCGGAGATCGCGGCCAAACAGGCGGCCGCAAAAGAGGCTGCCGGCAAATAAGGCGGCAGCAAACAGAATTGCTTTCTCTTAAACGAAGGCCGGACCTCCGCATCGTGACTGACGCGGCGGCCCGGCCTGTGTGTCTTCCATCTGCAGTGCGGGAAGCTCTTTTGCGCTACAGCGACTGCTCGCGGAACTTACCGGCCTTTCGGATCGCGGCGGTGTAACTCTGCCCCGCCTGCAGCGCCTCTCCGTTGCTTAAAATAATCTGCCGCGCCGTCATCCGGGAGATCATGCTCTGCTTGACCAGATAGGACTTATGCGTGCGCAAGAAGCCCTTCCCGTCCAGGTCTTCCTCAAGCTGCTTCATGCTGGAATAGAAGGAGAATTCGTCTCTGTCCCCGTAGTGGACGGTGACGACGCGCTTCTGGATCTCGAAGTAGCGGATATCCTCCACCAGGATGCA
>CACZQP010000148.1 GCA_902783385.1 uncultured Lachnospiraceae bacterium
AGACCACATTTCCAACAACAATATCAGTAAAAAGTTGCTATCCTATTTCAACTCTATAAGAAACAAGAAACAAATAATTATTGTGACACATAACCCCTTACTTGTCGTAAATCAGGATGTAGATCACGTGATATTTGTCAGGAAGACTGGCGAAAAGATAGATGTTGTTTCTGGGTGCTTAGAACAAGAAGGAGAGAATGGCAATATTCTGGAAATTGTAGCAAATAATATGGATGGCGGTAAAGAATCAATAGAAAAGAGGTTAAAAGTCTATGGATAAGAAAATTATATTGAGAATGTTGCCTTCCAAGGATATAAATGTCTCTATTGAAGATGGGAACACGATTACAATATCAAAGGATAATCGAAGCATTAAGGCTGATGATATTTATTGGCTCATCAATTTCTCTCGTGGAGATAAGTATACAGTAGAAAGCCAAAACGAAACAAATGTCGATGTTGCAGTCTTAAAGTTCTTTGAAGAATTATTCTCCGATATTGTAAAGAAACTAAATCGAATAGCAGATTCAGATGAAGATGAGTATCTAACCGGCTCAGAGACTGAATAATGAATCGTGCTTAAGAAAGCAATGAGGATCCCGGCATTTTATGCCGTCATCCGCCGATCTGGGATGTAATGGGTATGAAGCACATATTCAGCAAATCCTCACTCCATACGGGATTAAGTTGTAACTAGTTAGTGTGATCTTTGCTTACAGAAGCCGCCAAAACCAGTCAAAATTGAGCAGAAAACGCAAAGCCATCTCAGCTTTCGTGAGTGATTTTGGATGTGATTGGTGGTCTCCGAACCATAGTGCAGAATACAACGCTTGGAGTTATATGCCTCTTTGCCTATGATAGAATTATGTTAAATCTAAATTGGAGAAAGGAACGGGCATATGATTCGTACGGCAATGATAAAACAACTGACTCTCATCATTTGCATTGTACTGACTGCAGGCCTGCCGGGCTGCGGTGCGAATCAGAAAACTCCGGAGGCAGAGGCTTCGGATTATAGTTATAAGCTCGCATCTGTCCATCCTGTAGCCGGACGGCAGGGAATCTGTACCGAGGGAGACTACTACTGGTCAGCGGTTCGACCAGCCTGACGAAATATGACAAAGACTGGAATATCATTGCCGAAAACAAAGACCCGTATCTTTACATGTATGATCTGGACTCAGGGGAATACAACGGAAAACTGCACATGGATCCCGCTCCGAAATGGATACAGGGCGTTGCATATAACGGCGGAAACCTCTATGTGACCTGCGATGATGGTGACAAAGACCTTTGATGAGGTGACAAGACAGGGGGAAATCGAGGGCCTGTGTTTCGACCGGGAAAACAGCCGTTTCCTTCTGCTGTATAATCGGGGTGCCCGCATTGTGCGCGGCATGCCGAAAGGCTTTTACGACGGCTATACGGAGGAGATCCACGAAGTATTTGTTTTCGATATGATCAAGTAAACAATACTAAATGTATTATATACTTGACATTAATATAAGTTTTAATTACAATATGACAAGTGACAGGAAGTCATAATCATCACCAGGTATGAATCTTTACATGAAGGAGGCCCTGTATGAATCTGTTCCTGCCGTTTGCTCTTATCCTTGTTGTTGTATTTTTTGTTTCCCTCATCAAAATCAAGTCCTCGAGGGAAAAAGAATTTGACGAGCGCGAGCTCCAGATTCGCGGAAATGCATACCGGTATGCCTATTCCGCACTCATCCTTTTCCATGCGTTCTACGTGATCCTGCTGCTTGCCGTCGGCAGGCCGATGATGGCCGACGGAGTGGGAAGTCTCCTCAGTATATTCCTTTCGATCGCGGTCTTCGCCGTATACTGCATCCGTCATGATGCCTTTAAGACCATGCGAACGGAAAAAGGATTTCGCGCTTACGCATTTCTCCTCGCCGTCGTCGTCGCCATCAACGGCTGGAGCGGGATTCTCGCCATTCGCCGCGGCGAAGTGATCAGTGACGGACTGCTGCAGGTCCCGGTCTCGTCGATCTGCTGTGCCGTCACTTTTCTGGTGGTGCTGATTGCAATGCTGGTCCGCCGCATGCAGCAAAAGACGGAGGATGACGCATGAAAAACTTAAAGCTGAAATCCGCCCGCGCCGCCAAAGACCTGTCTCAACAGCAGCTTGCGGACCTGACCGGCGTCTCTCGGCAGACGATAAACGCGATCGAAAAAGGGGATTATAACCCGACGATCAGGCTGTGTATCGCCATCTGCAAGGTTCTGGACCGGACCCTGGACGAGCTGTTCTGGGAGGTGTGAAGCCTCGGACATTCCAGCGCCGTACTCTTCTGCAAGGCCAGGGGTTATAATAACCTCATCTGTAAGAAACGGAAATGACAGGAGGAGAAAATGAGACATAACAGGCGCATCAGAGGAACTGTCACAATCTTATTGCTGGCTGTCATGCTGCTAATGACCGCATGCACTTCGAGAGTGAAGATCAATGCGGAGATTGACAGCCTGTATTCGAGTGCAATCCGGGAGGAGGAGTCGCCCGAATGGGTAAGGGCGCTGCCGTCCGCACAGGATCCGGAGGTCACCCAGCTGTTCGTGGTCGGCGCCATGGGGATGGACCGGACCACGGCTTCTGTATCCATGCATGAGCGGGACGAGAGCGGAGACTGGAAGCAGATCCTCTCCACGCCGGGTTATGTCGGAAAAAACGGACTCTGCCCGGATGCGGAGCACGCGGAAGGCTGCGGCCAGACACCGGCCGGCGTCTATCATTTCAATAAGGCATTCGGGATTGCTCCGGACCCGGGCTGCGCCATTCCTTATACGCGTGTTGACGACAACACCTACTGGTCCGGCGATGACCGGCCGGGAATGCATTACAATGAGATGGTCGATCTCCGGAGCTTCCCGGATCTTGATATGGCAAACAGCGAGCACATCATTGATTACAGCTATGAGTACCAGTACTGCCTGAACATCAGCTTTAACGAGGACGGGACGCCCGGCAGAGGCTCTGCGATCTTCCTTCATTGTCTCGGTGCGAAAAAGCCCTATACCGGCGGCTGCGTCGCAATCCCGGAAAACATCATGAAGCTGGTGATGCAGCAGGTCCGCGAGGACTGCGTGGTCGTGATCGACACGCTGGATAATATGGGCGGCGGGTTCGGCGCACCCGCGGCTGTTTCGACGGAGCCCGCAGGAAGTGATCCTGCATCCGCTGACGCGGAAATTCCGGGCACAGAAACGGAGGCTTCCTACAGGCATTCGGATGATTCTTCGGACTTTGTCCTCTTGAGCGAGGCGGTCCCGGACGCGATCCTGGAGATCCGATATTACTCCACGTATAACTTTGTCGGGGAAAGGATCGACGGTTACGAGGAGCCGCTGGCATTTCTGACCAAAGAGGCTGCGGCGGCGCTGCGCAAAGTGAGCGATGAGCTTGTGGAAAAGGGATATCGCCTGAAGATCTTTGACGCCTACCGCCCGCAGAAGGCCGTGACGCATTTCGCGAACTGGGCGCTCGATACGGATGACACCCGCATGAAAGAATACTTCTATCCGGAGCTGGATAAAGACGTCCTGTTTCCGCTCGGCTATATCGACTATCACTCCGGCCACATCAGAGGAAGCACGGTGGACCTGACGCTGTTTGACATGAGGACGGAGAAGGAAGTGGATATGGGCGGAACCTTCGATTATTTCGGGGAGCTCAGCCACCCGGATTACAGGGGGATCACCGCGGAGCAGTATGAGAACCGCATGATCCTGCGCGAAGCGATGATGCGGCACGGCTTTAAGCCGCTTCCGGAGGAGTGGTGGCACTTCACGCTCATAAATGAGCCGTATCCGGATACCTATTTCACGTTCCCGGTAAACAGCGAAGCGGTAACGTCCGGTAATACGGACAAGGCAGAGCAACTGCAGCTGCTGAACAGGGCTGCGCTGCAGAATATGAATATTGCCGAAGGCCCGATCTATGTCATCGGGCACATGAGCCCGGATTCAGACACCGTGTGCAGCGCCATTTCGTATGCACGCCTTCTGAAGATGCTGGGGTATGATGCCCGGCCTGCCGTCACGGGATCTGTCAACCGGGAGACAGCCTATATCCTGAAGGAAGCGGGCGTTGATACGCCGCCGATCCTTCCTGATGCATCCGGCGAGAACATTTTTCTGGTAGATCACAGTGAATACCTCCAGGCGGCGGAAGGCATGCGGGATGCGAACATCGTCGGGATCCTGGACCACCATGGCGTGGGAAGCGTCACGACAGGGGCGCAGGTCGTCTATGAAGCGAGACCGATCGGTGCCGCCGCGACGATCGTGTGGCTGGATTATCTGAATTACGGTTTTGAGCCGGATCCGGAGACAGCGTTCCTGCTCCTTGGCGCAATACTCTCAGACACGCGGAATCTGACAGGTTCCACGGTGACGGACGCGGACAGGGCAGCCGTCAAAGCGCTTGCGGAGGCAGCAGGAGTATCTGACGTTGGCGCACTTTACGATGCGCTCAGCGAGGAGCTCCTTTCCTATGCGGGCATGAGCAGCGAGGAAATCCTGTTCTCTGATTACAAGGAATATGAGGCCGGGGGTCTTAAGTTCGGTATCGGGATCGTAAACGCGACGGATGAAGAGAACGCGGCTGCCCTTGCGGAGCAGATGAAAGAGGTGCTGCCCATCGGCTTCGCGAAAAGGGATGTCGACCTTATGTATGCGTCCGTCGGGATCCGGGACGGCGATATGAAGATCGACCGGATTGTACCCGCGGACGGGCGTTCGGCGCAGATGATCTGCGACGCATTCCCTGATTATGACGAGTATGACGGGACCAGCTATATTTTCCGGAAAGGACTCGGCCGAAAGACGAAGTTCGTACCGGGACTTACGGACTTTCTCGAGGCGCGGCCGCATGAGTAATCGTCTTTTTTCTTGCGAGCGTGGAGGTATACATGAAAATCAGGCATTCAACGGAACAGGATTTCGGGAGAATGATGGAGATCTACAGCTTTGCCAGGCAGTTCATGGCGGAGCACGGAAACCCCAACCAGTGGGGGCCTACAGTCTGGCCTCCCGAAGGATTGATTCACAGCGATATTCGCGAAGTAAACAGCTATGTCTGTCTGAATGATGACGGGGAGATCATCGGAACCTTCTTTTACATGAGCGGAAAGGACATCGAGCCCACATACAGGGAGATCTCAGACGGGGCGTGGCTGGATGAGACCCCCTACGGCGTCGTTCACAGGATCGCCGGGGACGGGTCGGAAAAAGGCATCGGGGCCTTCTGCATCAACTGGGCATATGAGCAGTGCGGCCATCTGCGGATGGACACTCACGGCGACAATAGGGTGATGCAGAATCTCCTTGAAAAGCTCGGATTTCTCCGCTGCGGGACGATATTTGTGGAAGAGGACGATTATCCCAGGATCGCTTATGAAAAAACAGGAACCGGTCATGCGGCAGCATTTGCCGCCGGTTCCGTAGACGGAGGCTTCTCAGAACCGGCGGCCTGCGAATAAGCTTATCTCTTAAGCAGGAATCCGCCGCACAGCGTGCAAAAGGTATACCGCGGGTCCATCAGATGACCACAGCAGACGCAGGGGATGGACTCATCCGCTGATTTGTCATATTTTTCAAAGGCGTAGGGAGTGCCGATGCTTCCGAGAAAGCGTACGCGGTCCCCTTCCTGCAGGTAATCGTAGACAGAGGTGTGGCTCCTCCAGGTCTGTGTCTTGTTCCCGCCGCTGTCGGTCCGGAAGTGGATCTTGTAGATATGGGAATCCGCACCCTTCTTCCTGATATGTGAATAGCTCTTTTTGGTTACTGTGCCCTCCCAGTCCGGCTTTTTCCGTCCCTGTACGGCGGCGACGGCGAACATAAGGACGAGCATGCATATGCCGGCAAAGATCGAACCGGCGGGCCCGACGCCCATGAACATCAGCCCAATGGCGATGACAAGGGCAATGATGGGAAGGATGATCCTTACGGTCTTCTTCAGCTTTTTCCTGTAAGCGGCAAAGCTTTCGTGATCAATGGTCTCCGCGTATCCGGTGCCGCCCGCGCCGATGCGCTCGATCCCCGCGTACTGCTCTTCGCTGATCGTTTTTCCGCAGGAAGGGCAGATCTCGTCGGTGTTCTTGAGTTTTGTGCCGCAGAAGGAACAGTAATTGCTGATCATGAGAACCTCCTTTGCTGAAAAGTCGTTTTACTCTGCTGAAAGACAGGCCATGCCTGACAGACTGCTTTAATATCAGTATACAGAGATATGTCTGCGTGAAGTGCCCGGCACGGAGTTTGTCATTGACAAATCGCGGAAAAACTGATATCACATTAATAACTGCAATTTAACACATTAAACCGTTGATGCGGAGATAACGGCGATAATGCCTTTACAGAGAGCCTGAGATGCTGAGATTCAGGTGAGAAACAAGTCGTCAAATGGACCGCTGAGGGCGCAGTCAAAAGCCGGAGTCCGGGCTGAGTATTCTGCGACGTCGGAGGCAGACGTAAACTGCCGGGGATATGCTGGTATCCTGCTAAAGCGCACGGGTTGTTCCGTGAATCAAGGTGGCACCGCGGATAAGGATTTATTCGTCCTTGACAGAAACTGTAATCTGTCGGGGGCGTTTTTTTTGCTCCTGCGGCAGACGCGCAAAGGCAATTTGCCGGAAAGGAGATGGACCATGATCAAGGAAGCAATTGTCAAAATTGTCAACAAAGGGGACCTGACCTACGACGAGGCCTATACGGTCATGAACGAGATCATGAGCGGGGAGACGAGTGCGACGCAGAACGCGGCGTTCCTTGCGGCGCTCTCTACAAAGAACGCAAGGGCGGAGACGACGGATGAGATCGCGGGCTGCGCCGCAGCTATGCGGGATCACGCCACAAGGGTAGAGACCGGGATGGAGCTCTTTGAGATCGTGGGCACCGGCGGGGACAATGCGGGAAGCTTCAACATCTCCAC
>CACZQP010000149.1 GCA_902783385.1 uncultured Lachnospiraceae bacterium
ATGGTGCAGCTCAGGGAAAAGCACCTGACGGGCGACATGCTCCTGCAGGAGGCACAGGCTGTGCGGGATGTCTGCAGAAGACATCGCATCCCGTTTATCGTCAATGACGATCCGTATCTGGCCGCACGAGTTGGGGCGGACGGCGTCCATGTGGGACAGGAGGATGCGGCGGCCACCGAGGCAAGAAAGCTCCTGGGTCCCGGCGCGATCATCGGCGTCACGGCAAAGACAGCGGAGCAGGCCGAAAAGGCACAGCGGGACGGCGCGGATTACCTGGGCTGTGGCGCAGTATTCGGGAGTAAGACAAAGACCGAAGCGCGCCCCATGACGAAGGAGCTGTTAAGGACCATCGCCGGATCGACATCCCTCCCGGTCGTTGCGATCGGAGGGATCGGCGCGGAGAACGGCATGGAGCTTGCAGGGACGGGCATCAGCGGCCTTGCGGTCGTCTCCGCGATCTTTTCGCAGGAGGATGTTTGCGCGGCAGCAGCGGCGCTGCGCGGCATCGCAGAACAGGTTGTAGATTCCGGGCGCACTGCAGTTAAATAAGCGGGCGCATCGGATTTACATACAGCAGCTTTACAACTTCATACCAAGCGGCAGGTTGGGGGCACCACCTCAGGTCGCTATACAAAATTAGTGCGGGTACGCAAGGAGGAAAAACATGTACACAGCATTAACGATCGCCGGGAGCGATTCCGGCGGAGGCGCCGGCATCCAGGCGGATATCAAGACCATGATGGCGCATCACGTCTACGCGATGAGCGCCGTCACGGCGCTGACCGCGCAGAATACGACCGGCGTTACGGGAATCATGGAGGTCACACCTTCATTCTTAAAGGAGCAGCTCGATTGTATTTTCACGGACATCCGGCCGGATGCAGTCAAAACGGGGATGGTATCATCCTCCGACCTGATCCGGACGATCGCTTCCTCTCTGAAAGAGTACAGGGCGGAGAAGATCGTCGTGGACCCGGTCATGGTCGCGACGAGCGGTGCGCGCCTCATCGAGGAGAGCGCGGTCAGGACGCTGGAAGAGGAGCTTTTGCCGATCGCATCCGTGATCACGCCCAATATTCCGGAAGCGGAGGTCCTCTCGGACCTTGCGATCCGGGATGAGGACGACATGGAAAGCGCGGCGGAGAAGATCTTCAAAAGGTTCGGCTGCGCGGTGCTCCTAAAGGGCGGTCACAGCCTGAACGATGCGAACGATCTGCTCTTTACGGGGCAGTCGGCTACCTGGTACCGGGGAAAGAAGATCGACAATCCCAACACCCACGGGACAGGATGCACGCTCTCGAGCGCCATTGCGGCAAATCTCGCGAAGGGGCTTACGCTGAGCGAGGCGGTGCGTCAGGCAAAGGTCTACATCTCCGGCGCGCTGGCGGCCATGCTGGATCTGGGCAAGGGGAGCGGTCCGATGGACCACGCCTTTGCAATACGCGGCGTCTATGACGGATCGGACACCTCCTGCGGGGAGGTGCGCCATGGCTGATGGGATGCGCACGGGGACTTCGGTCCGTGAAAATGCGCTGATCTGGTTTGGCGCAGGCGTATCGCTCGCGGAGATCCTGACCGGCACGTACTATGCCGGAATGGGGATGGGCCGCGGCTTTGCTGCGATCCTGCTGGGACACCTGATCGGCGGCGCGCTGATGCTTCTTGCCGGGATGATCGGCGGCAGAGAAAGAAAAAGCGCGATGGAGACGGTCGCCCTCAGCTTCGGGAAAAAGGGAGCGGCATTTTTTGCCTTCCTGAACGTCCTGCAGCTGGTCGGCTGGACAGCGATCATGATCTACGACGGCGCGCTTGCCGCCGGCGGGATTCTGCCTGTCGGAAGATGGTTCTGGGCACTCGTGATCGGGGCGCTCATCGTCGTCTGGATCATGATCGGGCTTACGAACCTCGGGAAGCTCAGCACGTTTTCCATGGCGGCGCTCCTTATCCTTTCGATCATCCTCTGCTTCGTGATCTTCCGGAGCGGATCGGGTGCAGATCTCAGGCTGGAGGGCGCAATGAGCTTCGGCGCGGCGGTGGAACTGGCGGTCGCGATGCCGCTGTCCTGGCTTCCGCTGATCAGCGACTACACGCGCGAGGCTGCGGAGCCGGAGCGGGCGACGCTTGCATCGGTCCTGACCTATTCCGCAGTGAGCGTCTTCATGTACATGATCGGCATGGGGGCGGCTTCGCTGGCGGGGGAGAGCGACATCTCCGTAATCATGGTCCGCGCGGGACTGGGGGTCCTGGGACTTGTCATCGTCGTCCTTTCGACGGTGACGACAACCTTCCTCGACGCGTACTCGGCCGGCGTATCGCTGATGAGCATAACGCGCGCTGTCTCCGAGAAGACGGCGGCCGTTGCGGTGGCGGTGACCGGCACGGTGTGTGCGGTCCTGTTCCCGATGGATGACATCACGGACTTCCTCTACCTGATCGGGTCGGTCTTTGCGCCGATGATCGCGGTGCAGATCGCGGATTACTTCTTCCTGAAGAAGGAGGCGGTGCGGGATTCGCTGAGCGTCCGCAGCATGCTTTTATGGGCGGCTGGCTTTGTGATCTACCGGATCGTGATGCGCTATGAGACCCCGGTGGGCACGACGCTTCCCTGTATGGCAGTCGTGGTGGTCCTCTCCGTTTTGACAGGTGCTTTTCAGAAGACAAAAGAATAAGTCTGCCGGCGCCGCCGGCGGGCGGTGTTTCCGCTTTGCTCCTTTGGGAAACCGGAAAGGATCATTATGAAACTCAACTTAAAGAAGCTTATCGTTGCGGCGGTCTTTGCGGCGGTCGCGGTTGTGGGATCCACCATTTCCTTCCCTGTCCTGGGGGCAAAGTGTGCGCCCATCCAGCACATGATCAACGTCCTCGGCGCGGTTCTTTTAGGGCCGGGCTACGGCGTTCTTTCCGCCTTTGTGGCGAGCCTGATCCGGAATCTTCTGGGTCTTGGTTCCCCCCTGGCGTTTCCGGGCAGCATGTGCGGTGCGCTTCTTTCGGGACTTCTTTACGAAAAGACGAAGAAACTGCCCGCTGCCTATGCGGGCGAGGTCGTCGGCACCGGCCTGATCGGCGGGATGCTCTCGTGGCCGGTCGCATCCCTCGTCATGGGAAACAAGAATGCGGCGCTCTTTACCTTTGTGGTTCCGTTCCTGATCAGCACCTGCGGCGGGACGATCATCGCGATCGTCATCGTATCCGCATTAAAGCGCACGGGCTTCCTTGCACGCGCACAGCAGGAGCTCGAAAACAAGTAAACAAATTCCGGGAAAGGTCGTATGAATCAGAATTATCCCGTGGGTGAGATCCTGCGGCAGATCCGCGCCGCAAAGCCGCTCATCCACTGCATCACCAATTATGTGACCGTCAATGACTGTGCCAACGCGCTTCTGGCCGCCGGCGCGCGGCCCGTGATGTCCCATGCGCCGCAGGAGGCCGCGGAGGTCACGCGCGGCGCGGACGCCCTGGTTTTAAACCTCGGCGGGACAGAGTTTATGGATGCGATGTTCTTGTCCGCGGCAGCCGCCGCGGGCAAGAACATTCCGGTTGTCATCGACCCGGTGGGGATCGGCGGGTCCTCCTACAGGAGAGAGATGCTCCGCAAACTCACCGGCATCTGCCGGCCGGCTGCGATCCGCGGAAACCGAGCGGAGATGCAGACACTCCTGTTTGGGGACGGCGGAGAGACCGGGGTGGATTATACCGGCGGGATTGACGGCCTTAAGGAGCTTGCAGCGGCAGCGGAGAGCTATGCTGCGTCACACGCCTGCACCGTGTTTATCTCCGGCGCGGCGGACGTTGTGACCGATGGGAGGAAGACAAAGCTGGTCGAGGGCGGAGATGCGATGATGTCGCGTGTGACCGGGACCGGCTGCATGGGGAGTGCGCTGCTTGGCGCATTCCTTGCGGCAGGAAGAAACCTGGGCATTCCGGATGCGGAGGCATGTATGGCGTGTTCCGAATTCGTGGATCTGGCCGCGGAGAGGGCGGCGGAGCAGACGAGGACGGCAGGAGGCGGAACCGGAACATTCCGCATCCGGCTGATCGACGCGCTTGATCTTATCGCCGGAGAGTCTGTCTGAGCACATTAGTGCCGCCGTCCGGTCCCCGGCATCTCCTTGACATTGCCGGATACGCTTTATACAGTAAGCTTATCAATGGACAACGTGCTACATGACTTCAGAGGTTGATTATGGGAATCATTCGCCGCAAAAAAACACTGATCCCGGAGGAGCAGAGACAGATTTCGTTCGGCAGGCTGACCTTCCAGTCGATCCCGGAGATCCTGAGGTTTCAGTTCATCACAAAGATCATCCTGCTCTGCGTCGCTTTTGCAGCAAACACACTGGCAGCTTTGATCCTGGCGTCCGGAAACTTAAGTGCGGTCACAACGGCGAATTTCAAAGAGCTCTTCCTGAACTGGCGTGTGCTGCCGATCTTTCTCCTGACAGCGGGCGTCATCCTGATCTATCTGGACTTTTCCATCTTTGCGCAGATCGTATTCTGCAGTGACGTCCTGACCGGCAAGAAGGTCCGTTACAGGACGATCCTGAAAGAAGGAACCCTTTCCATAAAAAAGATTCTTACGCTTTCGGGACTGCCCATCATTCTTTATACGCTGATCGCTGTTCCGCTTGTGGGCGTAGGCTTTTCCTTAAGCCTGACGGAGAATCTTCAGATACCGGACTTCGTCATGCATGTGATTCGGTCGAACAGACTGTATATGACCGCATACGTGCTGGCACTGATCGCCGTAGCCGCCATCGGTTTTCTGCATATCTTTACCATCCACGGCGTGGTGCTGGACGATCTTTCGCCGCGCGAAGCGAGAAAGCAATCCGCGGCGCTGATCCGCACTCACTGGAGAGGATACCTGAAGCGGCTGCTGTACTGGATTGCCTTTGTTGCGGCCGGTATTTTGCTGATCGCCCTGCTGGTGACGGTCATCTACTTCGTATTGACGATCGCCGCCGGTGTTGTTGACGTGCCGGAGAATTATGTCCTGAGCATCGATAAGCTGAGGAGCGGGGAAATGACGGCACTCGACAGGGCAGTCGTCCGGTCCAGGGCGATGACGATATTCGCTTCCCTGCTGGGAGCCCTCCTGGTTTCGGTGTATGTCTTTATCATGTCGTCCTGCAGCATGCTGATCTTTACACAAGCATATCTGCACTTTACGGGAAGAGCGGGAAAAAGCTATCCGGGACGTCCGGAAAGAAAAGGCTTTTCCCTGAATGTGCTGGGGGCTGCGGCAGCGGTCGCGGGATCCCTTGCGCTGTCTTTTCTTCTGGCATTTTCACTGGACCAGGTATTCATGGACAGGACTTATCCGGTGATCGCCGCGCACCGGGCAGGCGGCGTATTGGCGTCGGAGAATTCGCTTGAGGGGATCGAGGCGGCGATCGCACACGGGATCGGTGCAAGCGAGATCGATGTGCAGCGGACAAAAGACGGGCGATACATCATCAACCATGACAACACCTTCAAGCGTGTGGCAGGAGACGGCAGAGCGGCACAGGATATGACGTTTGACGAGGTGATGCAGCTGCGGATCCCGGATACGACGGGGAGCGGGCGCGAGCTTACCGTGGCGACGATCGAGGAGATGCTGGATGCCGTCCGCGGCAGGCACAAGCTCTTTATCGAACTCAAGGGCGTGACGGCAGACCGCCGGATGGTGGACGACCTGGTTCGCATCATCCGGGAGAAGGACTGCGTGGAGGATGTGGCACTGATCTCACTAAACTATGATCCTATCCGATACGCGGCGGAGACTTATCCGGAATTTGAGACGGCGATCACGCTGTTCGCAGCTTACGGGGACATCACAAAGCTGCCGGGGACGATGCTGCTGCTCAGCAAGGAGATGGCGACGTCGGACCGGATCGAGGCGGTCCATCGGGCGGGAAAGAAGGTCATGGTCTGGACAGTTGATGATGAAGCGGGTATCACTGATTTTCTGGACGGAGCAGCAGACTATATCCTGACCGACGAGGTGGATCTGGCGCTTCAGATTCGGGATAAACTGGATGCGCGCACGGATCTGCAGCGGATCACGGAAATGATCGGCGGCAGGTGAGCGTCGGGAGGAATCGAGGATGACGCCGGAGCTGCTCATCGACGGGAAAAACGCGTTTCCGGAGATCCTGAGACAGATCGGGTGCGCACAGAGATCGATCGAAGTGCATATGTTCATCTGGCGGGATGACGGGATCGGACGAAAGATTGCCGGTGCGCTTGTTAGCGCGGCGGACCGGGGCGTGAGAGTGCAGATCGTCAAGGACCGCTACGGCGTCGTCTGTGAGAGGAGCGAAGAAAATCGCGCATCCTTTTTTCACCGCGGCCTGACGCCTGCGGAGCGCTTTTCCGTCTTCTGGCTCACGGTCGGCTATAATACGGATCAGCTGCTGTGGCGGGGAAGGCGTCTGGGAAAGGATCTGGAAAGGGCGCTCCGGGCGCATCCGAACATATCGGTGCTGGACGCCGATTATCTAAGCGATCACTCCAAGTACTGGATATTCGATGATAAGGTCCTGATCTTCGGCGGCATCAACATCGAGGATAAGGAAAACGGAACCGACAGAAAGGGTCGGGCTTACCGGGATTACATGGTGATGCTGGACGACAGAGAGGCAGTCCGGCATTTTGCTGATCAGACCGGCGGCATTTTTGTGCGCAACGTGAAATCTCCTGTGCGCAGCTTTGAGGTGGAGCAGAAAATGCTCTCCCTGATCCGGGATTCGGAGCGCTCGCTCACGATCGTGATGGCCTATTTTTCGCCTATCCCCGCGTTTCTTTCGTCAATCGAGGACGCGGTGCGGCGCGGGGTGCGGGTCCGGATCCTCGTTCCCGCAAAAGCCAATTATATGGACGCCGCGAACAAGGACGCCATGCGGCGCCTCTTCCCGCTGACCGGGCAGGGCCTGACGATCTTTCTGTCGCCCCGTATGATCCATGCAAAAGTGATCATGAGTGAAAAGGAACTGACGGTCGGCTCCTGTAATATCACCAAGAAGGCATTCCGTCAATTGGACGAGCTGAACCTGTTTCGGAAATGCGAAAGCGATAACTTTACGCGGGCGCTGGAAGAAAGTGTTGAGGAGACCATAGCGGAAGCCGTGCCCGTGACGAAGGCGCGCCAGCTTCGTTACAGCCGCCTGTATGCGGTGATCGAGGAGCAGTTTATGTGACTCAGTACTTCGACCGGAAGCTGTCGGGGATCATTTTCCGGAACGCCGCGCGCATCTGGCTGACGTGGTCCGGCGTGAACGCGGATTTCGGGACAATGTAGGCCTGCTGCGCATTTTCGTACAGAAGAAATACGGAGCGCAGTTCAAACACGGTGAGCTTCTTGACGGAGAGCTCCCGCCGCACATTCTGTGCAGGAATATGAAACCGGATGCGCTCGCCCGCAAAGGTAAAATAGTACGGCACGCCGATCAGGCAGTCCTTTGATTTCATGTAGGTGCGGATCCCGCGCTCCATGTTAAGGGCCATGAGAGCCGCCCAGACGATGTAGGCGATCCCGACCGCGTAGACCCAGGGGCCGGCGCTGATGACGCCAAGCTGACCGAGTACCGCATAGAAGAGCGCCATTACGGCAAAGGAGCCGGCAAAGAGGATGATGCGCCTGTTCCGTGCCAGCAGACCGTAATACGCGGCCGCGCGGTAGTCGGCGGGCGTTATTTTATACTGGACATTGATGGTTTCCATGAGCAAAGTGTAGCACGGAGAGGGCGCGGGGTGCAAACGCCACGAAAGAGCGGAACATGGTATACTTGTGCTGTGGCTGTGGCCGGCTCCGGGAGCCGGGCATTATGGGAATCATAATCCGGTGACTTGCAGTGCGCGATGCGGCGCACCGGAGGAGGGAGTAAGAATATGGGCAGAATCGAAGATAAACTGAAGGAAATGGGTTTTGAGCTTCCCGTGCTCGGAAAACCGGGCGGCGCGTTCGTGCCGGCGCAGAAGGCAGGGAACCTGATTTTTGTCTCCGGGAATACTTCCGTCATCAAAGACGGACCGTCGTGTGTCGGCTGCGTCGGCAGAGACGTGACGACACAGGAAGCATATAAGGGCGCGCAGCTTGCGATGCTCCGCTGCCTTGCTTCACTGAAGACGGTCGCCGATCTGGATGACCTTCGCATCGTGAAGCTGACCGGCTTTGTCTATGCGACGCCTGATTTCAAGGAGCACCCGGCAGTCATGAACGGCGCGTCGGAGATGGTGAACGAGCTGTACGGCGAAGACGGCGCGCATGCGCGCTGCGCAATCGGCCTCGTCTCGCTCCCCGGAGGCAGCAGCGTGGAGATCGAAGTTATCGCGGAAATTAAGGAAAGATAAGCAGGCGGATATGGATAACAACAGGATCATCAATATCGCGATCGACGGACCGGCGGGCGCCGGGAAGAGCACGATCGCAAAGCGCGTCGCAAAGGAGCTGGGCTGTATCTACGTGGATACCGGCGCGATGTACCGCGCGATGGCGCTCTTTCTTCTGCGCAGCGGGATTGCCGCGGATGATGCGGACGCAATCAGCAGAAAGTGCAGGGAGGCGGATATCTCCATCTCCTTTGAGAACGGGGAACAGGTCGTCACGCTGAACGGCGAAAACGTGAATGCATATCTCCGGACGGAGGAGGTCGGGAACATGGCCTCCGCCAGCAGCGTAAACGGCGACGTGCGGGAAAAGCTTGTGGAGCTTCAGCAGGCGCTCGGGAAGAAGACCAGCGTCGTCATGGACGGCCGCGACATCGGAACGGTCGTGCTGCCGGACGCGCAGGTCAAGATCTACCTGACGGCCGGCGTGGAAGTCCGCGCCATGCGTCGGTATAAGGAATATCTGGAGAAGGGCGAGCCGGCGGATCTTGCCGCCATCGAAGAGCAGATCCGGGAACGGGACTGGCGCGACATGCACCGCGATATCTCGCCGCTCAGGAAGGCGGACGACGCGGTCGAGGTCGACAGCTCCGACCTGAATATTGAAGAGACGCTGGAAAAGATCCTCGCAATCGTGGAAGAGAAGATCTCCGGCATGAATTGAGTGTGGTTTCAGGATATGGGTTTTTGGCATAAATACGGACAGAACAAAAAACAAAAGCGCGGGGGTACCCTGACACAGGGAATGAGCCGCCTGTGGATCCTGCTGTGCATGGGATTTTTGCTCCTTGCGGGCTGCGGAAAAACGGATGTTGAGCCGGCGCAGCAGGCGCCGGCGGACTCCATCGTGGAATTTGCGGTGCAGGATGCGCCGTCGGGCGCGGCGACAGACATGGAGTCTTCACCCGGCGCGGCACCGGCCGCGGAGATTCCTCCCGGCGAGGAGCCGGACGCGGAGATTTCTCCCGGTGCCGGGGATGATCGGATCGCGGAGGAAGCGGAGGGCCCAGGCGAAGAGGAAGCGCCTGCGGAAACGTCACTTCCGGACGAACACGGCGTCTACACGTCGAAGGAGGATGTCGCGCTTTATCTGCACACATACGGGCACCTGCCGGAGAACTTCATTACCAAGAAGCAGGCGCAGAAGCTCGGCTGGCAGGGGGGATCGCTCGAGGACTACGCGCCGGGCATGTGCATCGGCGGCGACTACTTCGGCAACTATGAGGGCATCCTTCCGAAGGACAAGAAATACCGCGAGTGTGACATAGATACGCTGGGCAGGAAAAAGCGCGGCGCGAAGCGGATCATCTACTCGGATGACGGGGACATCTACTATACGGATGACCATTACGAGACGTTTGAGAGGCTGTACTGATATGATGAAACTGCTGTTTTTTGATATGAATACGATCCGCACTAAAGAAGCGCTGCATGAAGCATTTCAGAAAAAGCTGGAGCTCCCGGCATATTACGGGAAGAATCTCGACGCCTTCTATGATGTGCTCTCCGAGGGCGCGATCAACGCGATGCTGGTCTTTGAGAACTGCGAGTGTGCGGACGGGGAGATGTCGGAGTATCTGGACAGGCTGAAAGAAATCGGTAAAAGGCTGGAGCGGGAGGGCCTTCCGCTCAGCTTTAAGTTTTTTCGCTGAGGGTCAGCGGCATCCGGCATATGCAGATTCGCAAAGCCGGAAGGGGAGAGGACAAAATAGACAGGGAGACAGAAAAAGCGAAGGTGCCGCCATCCGGTAAAAAACTTCTTGCCTGGTATGACGAAAACAAACGGATCCTTCCGTGGCGGGAGGATCCGTCTCCTTATCATGTCTGGCTGTCGGAGATCATGCTGCAGCAGACGCGCGTGGAGGCAGTGAAGGGATACTATGAGAGGTTCCTTGCAGCGCTCCCCGATATTGCGGCACTCGCTTCCGCGCCGGAGGATGTGTATTTAAAACTCTGGGAGGGACTTGGCTACTACAGCCGTGTGCGCAACCTCCATAAAGCCGCAGGGGTCATTATGGAAGAGTACGGCGGCCGGATGCCGGAGACGGCAAAGGAACTGCGGACGCTTCCCGGCATCGGCCCATACACTGCCGCTGCGATCGCATCAATCGCCTTCGGAGCTGCGGAACCGGCGCTGGACGGGAACCTGCTTCGAATATTTGCGCGGATGACAGCCTGTGAGGAATCGGTTGCTGCACCTATTGTAAAAAAGCAGGCGGAGGATTATTTTCGTGCGGTCCTGCAGAATGCCGCACATGCTGACCGCTGCGGTGACATCAACCAGGCGCTTATGGATCTGGGGGCGACCGTATGTCTTCCGAACGGTGCGCCGCAGTGCGCAAGCTGTCCGTGGGCCGGGAACTGTGCGGCGCACAGCTTAGGCAGGGAGAGGAGCTTTCCCGTCACACCCGAAAAGAAGCCGCGCCGGATCGAAGAGCTCACAGTCTTTGTGATCCTTGCGGGCAGCAGCACCATCCTGCACAAGCGCCCGGAGAGGGGCCTTCTTGCCGGGCTGTATGAGTTTCCGAATGCCGCCGGCCATCTGGACAGAAACGAGGCGGAAGCCTTTGTGCGCGCACTGGGGCTTAGGCCGCTGAAGCTGACGGCTCTGCCGCCGGCGAAGCACATCTTTACACACATCGAATGGCATATGACAGGGTATGAGGTCCGCGCGGACGAGCTGGAACTGTCAGACGGCGCTGAGAAGTGGCATGCGGAACATCAAGGCTACAGCATCACGGGACTGCGGGAAGCGCAGGAAAAATACTCAATCCCTTCGGCATTCCGTGCGTACTATGATCATTTCAGATCGCTTCGAGGGGATGATCACAGCATCGTCCGTCTGGCGCGCAGAAGACGCATTCCGAACTGATTGTAGAAACTGCGCATCGGGTCATAGGGTGTGACATAGAAAGTTTCCAGAAGCTGCAGATTCAGCGCCCGGACCTTTTCCGGATCGGAAACATGCGACACCTTTTCCTTCAGCGCTTTGACGAAATAGTGCCAGTCGGAAATGAATTTCTCGTAGGGCTTTATCTCCGATACACCGAGCCACTTGTCAATCCGGACTTTTGTCCTGCCCGGAAGACTGCAGGCACCCTCCACGACAAAATATTGAAAAGAGGCGCCGTCGTAATTTCTTCCCAGCGGAAAGAGCCGGCACAGTCCGGGACGAAAATCGTGAATGCCGCAGCGGCCGTCATCCTGCAGGAAGACACACTGTGGGACAGGCTCCGCGGATGTCATCAGCAGATGTGGAAGGATCACACCGTCCTCCGCGTGGAGACCTATCGCGAAGTCCACAAGGTCCGCAAAGGACCTCGAGAGATGGAGCGTAAGCTCATGGACATCCAGCGGATCCAGACGGACGGATTCTCCCATGTCTCTGCAGCACGCGCCGCATCCCTCGCAGCCCGCACCGGCGATCTTTGCCATTTCCTGTGCTGTATATAATCTGTCCATCCAATCCCCCGGGATCTCACATGAAATCCGTTGTTGCAGCTTCCTGAGTCGCCCTGCCCGTAGCGTTTTCCGTACAGCTCATTATAGGACGGGGAGGCGCGGTGCAACAAGCGCAGCGCGTCAATTGTCGACTTTTTTCCGGGGGCGTAATACAATGGAAAAGGACAGGATTCTGCGGAGAGGATGACATGCTTCCGGATTACATCATTATGGCTTTGATGCCGATTCTAATGGCATACGCGCTGGTCGGAGAGACATTCCACGAGGTGGCGGGAATCCTTGTTTTCCTGCTGTATGTCGCACAGCAGATCCTTCACGCAAAATGGTACAGAAGACTTCTGCGCGGCAGGTACACGCCGTTCCGGATCGTTTCGACGATCGTGAATCTCCTTCTTCTTGTATTTATGCTCATGCTTCCTTTAAGCGGCATTGCTTTGTCAGACCATCTGTTTGCACGATTTCCGCTGAAAATCCCTGTATCCGCCGCACGGCCGATGCACCTTGCGATCTCGTACTGGACCTATGTGCTGACGAGCTTTCGGACAGGACTTTTTTCCACGCGGCTCATCCGCAATGCGCAGCAGTACTTCCGGAGGGAGCACGGACGATCCGTCTACACCTCGGTCATCACGAAATCCCTCGGGATTCTCGCCGGACTCTACGGCGCATTCTCCTTCTTCAGCCGCAGGTTTCCGGGATATCTGTTCCTTCGCTCGCAGTTCGTGTTTTATGATTCTTCCGAGCCGCTGCTGTTTTTCCTGATTGATTTTTCGGCGATCTTTTTCTTCTTTGCGGTTCTTGGCTATTTCACTGCGAGAGCACTGCGCAGATGAAGAGAGACTTTTTAAAGAGCAGGACCGCCGCAGTCCTGCTGATGACATTCTGTGCCGTCATATGGGCCTTCGCCTATCCGCTCAACAAGCTCGGGATTGCGCAGTTCGGCATTACTGCAGGAATGACGGGATCAAAGATTCTGTTTGCGGGAGTGCGGTTTTTTGCGGCCGGACTCATCACGCTAGTCATCGCGCTGCTGTCGGGCAGGAAAGTCCGGCAGAGATCGTTCTCCTTTGCTGGACTTATCCTCCTGCACAGCCTCGTCTATATCGGCCTGCGCTACAGCTGTTTCTACATCGGACTCTCAAACTTAAGCGGGTCAAGATCATCTATACTTGACGCACTCGGTTCGTTTTTGCTGATCCTGCTGGCCTGTGCCGTCTTTCCGGATGACAGACTCACCCTGCGAAAGATCCTCGGCTGTATCCTTGGATTCTGCGGAATTTTTCTGATCAATGTCGGACAGGAAGCCTCCGGGAGTTTTACCCTTGCCGGGGACGGCATGATGCTCCTCTCGGCGCTTCTTTCTGCCTGCGGCGGCATTCTTGCCCGCATCCTTTCCAAACGTTCGGACCCGGTCTATGTGACAGGTTTTGCGCTCACGTTCGGCGGCGCGATGATGATCGCGGCTAGTCAGCGGATGCAGGGCAATCTCCCTGTTGTGACGGGGCAGGGAGTATTCTACATGATCTGCCTGATCCTGATCTCCTCCGTGGCGTTTTCCATCTATACGGTGCTCCTGACCATACATCCCGTGAGCAGCATTACGATCTTCAACGCGCTCATCCCGATCCTGGGCGTGATCCTGTCGTGTGTCTTTTTGCGGGAGCCTTTTTCTGTGCGCTATCTTCTTGCGGGTGTTATCGTAGCTGCTGGAGTTTATACAGTCAATCGCTAGATATCGAGCCGGCGTTTATGCCGTATGCATTCTGATGCGCGGGTGCGGGGCCTTGTCTGCTTCCGCGTCGAACGCCCGTCGGCGCTGCGCCGCCCATCACGGCCACGTTCGGCAAACTCGGGCGCCGCGTGAGTATACACTTTCGACAGCATATGAGACGCACTCAGACAGTGCCTCCCGTGTCCGCGCTATGCTCGCGCCTTACCGGACGTCCGCCGCAAGTCGCAGCCCCGCCCTGCGGCCTCGCTTAAAAACATTCCCCGTCAGCATACATATGTCGAAGCGCGCCTCAAAAACGGCGGCATGCAGGACCTGTCTGCTCCCGCGCCACCCGCCCGCCGGCGCTGCGCCGCTTATTACGGCCACGTCCGGCAAACTCGGGCGCAATGCAGGTATATACTGCCGGCAGCATATGAGGCGCCCTCAGACAGTGCCTCCCGTGGCCGCGCTATGCTCGCGCCTTACCGGACGTCCGACGCAAGATCGCAGCCATGCCCTGCGACCTTGCTGGTAAGAATACTCCCGGCAGCATACATATGTCGAAGCGCGCCTCAAA
>CACZQP010000150.1 GCA_902783385.1 uncultured Lachnospiraceae bacterium
CGCGACGATGGAGATCTATAAAGAATGTATCCGCCGCGGCTATACGCTCGCATTTGCGGAAGCAGGGTGCGTCGTGTCCACGCCGACCTGCGGACCTTGCCTGGGCGGCTACATGGGAATCCTTGCGGAGGGCGAGCGGTGTATTTCCACCACCAACCGGAATTTCGTCGGCCGTATGGGGCACGTAAAGAGCGAGGTATATCTGGCGTCGCCCGCAACGGCGGCAGCAAGTGCGCTGACGGGGTATATCACGGATCCGCGGGAATATCTGTCATAACGGAAAGGAGCTTTGACCATGAACGCAAAAGGAAAAGTTTTTAAATATCCCGACAACGTGGACACAGACGTCATCATCCCCGCGCGGTACTTAAATACGCCGAACTGGGACGAGCTGGCAAAGCACTGCATGGAAGACATCGACGAGACCTTTATTGAAAAAAAGCAGCCCGGCGACATCATCGTCGGCGGCTGGAATTTCGGCTGCGGCTCGAGCCGCGAGCATGCGCCGATCGCCATCAAGGCGAGCGATGTCAGCTGCGTCATCGCAAAGAGCTTTGCGCGGATTTTCTATCGCAACAGCATCAATATCGGCCTGCCGATCCTGGAGTGCGAGGCGGCAGTCGATGCCATTACGGCCGGGGACACGGTCAGCGTCAATTTTGACACCGGTCTGATCACGGACGAGACGACGGGGCAGACCTTCCAGGCGGAGCCCTTCCCGCCGTTTATCCAGAAGATCATCGAGGCCGGCGGCCTGATGAACAGCATTCGCGGGTAAGCTGCGAAAACGGAGAAAGGATAAGTGTCATGAAAAAAAACATCGCGCTGATGCGCGGAGATTATTCAAGCCCGGAGATCGTTGCGCAGGCAGTGCGCGTGTTGGATAAGATCGCGGAAAAATACGGCCACGAGTTCGTCTATACGGACATCGCGATGGGCGGAAACGCGATCGACAAATACGGCGATCCGTTCCCGGATCACGAGCTGGAGAAGTGCCTCGCGAGCGACTCCGTCCTGCTGGGCGCGGTGGGGGGTCCGAAGTGGGATCATCTCCCGGGCGACCAGAGACCGGAAAAAGGGCTCCTTAAAATGCGCGGCGGCATGAAGCTCTTTGCAAATACCCGTCCCGCAAAGATCTGGCCGCAGCTGGCCTCCGCAAGTCCCCTGAAGGAAGAGATCGTGGCAAAGGGAATCGACTTCGTCGTCCTGCGCGAGCTGACCGGCGGCATCTACTTCGGCGAGCACAGGACCGAAGAGACGGAGTGCGAAGGCAAAACGGAGAAGCGCTCCGTCGACATCATGACCTACACGGAGCACGAGATCGAACGGATCGGCCGCGTCGCATTTGAGACCGCGATGAAGCGGGGAAAGAAGCTCTGCAGCGTGGATAAGGCAAACGTGCTTGACTCCAGTCGTCTGTGGAGGAGCGTCATGCACCGCGTGAAAGAGGATTACCCGGAGGTCGAGTACAGTGACATGCTGGTCGACAACTGCGCGATGCAGATCTGCCGCGATCCCTCGCAGTTCGATGTCATTGTGACGGAGAACATGTTCGGCGATATCCTGACTGACGAAGCCAGTGAGATTACGGGCAGCATCGGCATGGTGCCTTCCAGCAGCCTCGGCGCGACGACCTGCGGCGTTTATGAGCCGATCCACGGCAGTGCGCCGGACCTTGCCGGGAAGGATATCATCAATCCCATCGCATGCATCCTGTCCGCAGCCATGATGCTGCGATACAGCTTTGACATGCCGGCGGAGGCGGACGACATCGAATCGGCGGTCAGCCGTGTCCTGGATGCCGGAAAGCGCACTGCGGATATCATGAGCGAGGGAATGGAGTGCCTGTCCTGCAGCGGCATGGGAAACGCAATTCTTGCGGAACTATGATATGACGATCGAGAAATTTGAAAAAGCCTGTGAGCTGGTAAACGGCATCACATTGAACACGGATCTGGTCTTTTCGGATTATTACAGCGAGCTGACCGGCGGAAAAGTCTATCTAGAAGAACGTGGACCGCGTCGTGACGGTGCCGGACGAAGACATCGTGGAAGCTTATCTGGACATGGTGGAAAACCATAAGATGGTGGTGGAGAACTCCGGTCTTCTTACGGTTGCCGCATTAAAGAACCTCGACCTGAAGGACAAGCCGGCCGTGCATCGTCCGGACCAATCTGTAGACGGGCTTTCATTGTTTTTTCATAATTCCATGATATTCTCATTAACAGGCGGCAGTATGCCGCCTGTTGCAGATCGTCCGGTAATGGCATGGACAAGACCTGCCGCATCGGCCGGACATGAACGGGAGGAAGCATGAGAATCTTATTTGCGGAGGACGAGCCGGACCTGAACCGGATCGTCACAAAGAAGCTGACAGAGGCGGGCTACAGTGTGGATTCGTGCCTGAACGGGGACGACGCGCTGTATTACCTGCAGTCGACGGATTATGACGCGGCGGTCCTGGACATCATGATGCCGGGACTCTCCGGAATCGAGGTCGTGCGCGCCATCCGCGCGGAGAAAAATACCGTGCCGGTGCTGTTCCTGACGGCGCGTGACTCGGTGCGGGATCGTGTGTACGGGCTGGATGTCGGCGCGGACGATTACCTGATCAAACCCTTCTCCTTCGAAGAGCTTCTGGCCAGGATCCGCGTGATGATCCGCAACGGCGGAAGCCGCACGGGGAGCGTCCTCGAGGCGGGGGACTTATTGCTCGATACGTCATCCAGGCGCGTCACCCGGGCGGGGAAGGAGATCGACCTGTCCGCGCGGGAATTCTCGCTCCTGGAATACATGATGCACAATCCCGGCACGGCGCTGACACGGGAAAAGATCGAGGATCACATGTGGAACTACGATTATGAAGGCGGCACCAACGTCGTGGACGTATACATCAGCCACCTGCGCCGGAAGATCGATGACGGATTTGAGCAAAAGCTGATCCGCACGGTTCGCGGCGTGGGCTATATGCTCTGCGCGCCGGAGGATCATCAAAAGGCATGAAGAACCGATCCGTCCGCTTCCGCATTACCTTCTGGTACGCCTGTGCGCTGATCCTGCTCATCGGTCTTACCTTCCTGACCATTCATGCGGCCAGTGCCCTTGTGCTGCGCAGTACGATAAGGGACTATCTGATCGGCGTGGTTGAGGTCAATGCGGACAAGATCCAGTACGTTGAAAAAAAGGATACTGCAGCGGGAGCACCTTATATTTATGTCGCATGCGGGGACGGGTTCCTGAAGATCGACAACGACTTCATGAATACCGTGTCCGACGTCAATTCCGCCATATATACGCAAAACGGAGAAATGCTCTATGGGGAGAATCCGCTTGCAGTGGAGACGGAGGCGATCCCCTTCACGGAGTCCCAGATCTGGAGACTGCGCCACGGAGATCTTTATTACAATGTGTACGACCGCCTGCTCAATCTCGGGATCGAAGACGCGGACGGAAAGACGCTCTGGCTTCGCGGCATGGTATCGGAGGAGGACAATATCGCAAGGCTCGGGCAGATCACGGGTTTATCGCTCCTTGTGCTGCCGTTTTTGATCCTTGCGGCAGTGCTGCTCGGCTATCTGCTGGCGGGGAGGCTGATTGCGCCCATCCGCGACCTGGAGAAAACGGCGGAGCGGATCTCCGGCGGGAACGATCTGCAGCAGCGGATCGAGACCGGTGAGAGCAGGGATGAGTTTGCGCGCCTCGCGGAGGTCTTTAACGGCATGATGGAACGGCTGGAGGGGTCCTTTAAGGCGGAGCGGCGCTTTACGTCTGACGCATCGCACGAGCTGCGAACGCCGATGGCTGTCATCCGCGCACAGACGGAATACATTCTGGAAAAGGACCGCACGGCGGAGGAGTATAAAGAGGCCTTCCGCGTGATCGAGCGGCAGGGAGAGCGCATGAACACGCTGATCAACGACATGCTTGATTACACGCGCATGGATCAGAGCGCGGAACGTTATCCCATGACCGAAACGGACCTGTCCTACGTGGTGCAGGAAACGGCGGACCAGCTCGCTCTTCTTAAGACAAAAGACATTACTCTGTCACAGGACATTGCCCCGGATATTATCGTAAACGGCAACGCTCTGCTTCTGGGACGGCTGGTGCAGAACCTGATCAGCAATGCGTACCGCTACGGAAATGAGGGAGGGCATATCTGGGTATCGCTGAGCCGGAATGAGGATGACGGTACGGCGGCGCTCACCGTGCAGGATGACGGCATCGGCATCGCGCTGGAGGAGCAGGAGAAGATCTTTGAGCGCTTCTA
>CACZQP010000151.1 GCA_902783385.1 uncultured Lachnospiraceae bacterium
CAATAATTAGTTTGTGCTAACTTTTAGATATATGATATCACAGAATCATTTTTTTGAAAGGCATATTTTCAGATTATTTTTAAAACTCTGCTCGAAGGTCAGACACTCCACCCTGCACTCGCATTCTGCAGCTGCGTCATGCGCCTGAAAAGACTGTCTTCTTCAGCAAAGAGTTCTGCCGGACTTCCTTCTTCCGCCACCTTGCCATCCGCAAGGACAACGATTTTATCCGCCGATTCCACTGTACGCATACGATGAGCAATCACCAGCACGGTTTTCCCGGAGAGGAGGCGGGACAAGGCTTCCTGTACCCTGGTTTCATTCTCGACGTCCAGGGATGCGGTTGCTTCATCCAGGAGCACAATCGGCGCGTTTTTCAAAAGCGCCCGGGCAATCGAGATTCGCTGACGTTCCCCTCCGGAAAGCTTTGCTCCGTTTTCACCGATAGGCGTTTCATAGCCGTACGGCAGCTTACTGACGAACTCGTCGCAGTTCGCTGCTCTGGAAGCTGCCAGAACTTCTTCATCCGTTGCGCCGTGTTTACCAAGACGGATATTTTCCTTGACCGTATCGTCAAACAGCACTACGTCCTGAAATACCATGGAATAATCCGTCAGCAGAACCTCCGGGTCAATCGTAGAAATATCTACTCCTCCGACACGGATGGTTCCCTGGCTGGTATCCCACAGGCGGGCTGCCAGTCTCGCGCAGGTACTCTTGCCCGATCCGGAAGGTCCCACCAATGCGGTCACCTCTCCTTCTTTTGCGGTGAAGCTTACGCCGCGAAGAACGGGTTCATGATCATAGGCAAATCCTACATTCTCAAAAACAATATCATGCCCTTCCGGTTCAAAACGGTCTTTCCCTTCGGCCGTCTTCACGTCGTAGATCTCCATCAGACGGCTGGCGGAGATCTGGGACATAAACATCTCGGCAATCAGGGCCAGCGCCTGATCAAATGGCGCATAGACACGGGTGATCACGAAGAGGAACATAAATAACAGCATGAAATCGATCTGACCTGACAGGATCATACTCGTACCCGTCAAAATCGTTGTCGCCACGCCAAGACGCATAATGACGCTGGCCGCATTGACAAAAATGCCGGTGGACAGCTCGCCTTTGATCATTGTTTTCTCATGAGCATCGATCTTTGCGTTCAGTTCATCCAGGAATCGATCTTCCTGGTTCACAGCCCGGATCTCACGGATGTTTTCCAGGGTTTCCTGAATGCCGTCGGACACCTGAATTCCGGCGGCTTTTGTAATCTCAGAATTTTTCTTCGCCAGCTTACGGCTCCCGTAAAGCAGGGCAAACGCTGCCGGAACACCCCACAGGCAGGCGATGGTAAGCTTCCAGTTATAACAGAAGAGCGCGACCGCAATCAACGCGGTAGAAATACAGGATCCATACAGGTATCCCAGGCAGTGAGACCATACATGCTCCAGTCGGTTGACATCCCCCATGATCGTCTCGGTCAGATCCGCCAGGTCACGTTTCCCGAAATAGCCAAGAGGCAGCTTCCTCAAACGTTCTGCGATACTGATCCGGACCGCTTTTACTTCGCTGTATACCAGTCCATAAGTCGCCCGGTACTGCTGCATATGTGTGATCAGGGAAAGGATCACGAAAGCAAGCACCAGAAGGATAAAGGAAAGGGCCTGGGGAAGCGGTGTTCCGGAAGTTAACGTATCCATGAACTTCGTCATCAGGAAATACAGGATCCCCATTCCACCCATAACCACAAGATTCACAATAACGGTAAAGAGTGTTCCCCGTTTGGTATTCTTAACTCCCTGATCAGTCAGAGCATATTTACGCTGAAATGCTTTTCCGAACATCACTGTACCTCCCTTTCCGTCGATGCGGGCCTGTCTGCATCCGCCTGAGTGATGCGCCATTTGACAGCCTGATTGTATTCTGCCCACATCCGGGCATACAGACCGTTTGCCTGCAGCAGCTCTGCGTGCGTTCCTTCCTCAGCCACTTTTCCGCCATCAAGTACGATGATCTTATCCGCACCGACGACAGTAGACAGACGATGCGCGATCATGATGACGGTACGGCCTTTTGTCAGGGTCGCAAACGCCTTCTGGATCATGGCTTCGTTTTCAGGATCGGCAAAGGCCGTCGCCTCGTCGAGAACAACGATCGGCGCATCTTTCAGGATCGCTCTTGCAAGCGCCACACGCTGCTGCTCGCCGCCGGAAAGGTAAGTGCCTTCCGTTCCAATGACCGTATCCATGCCATCAGGCAGTTTCTCGAGGATATCATCACATTGCGCCGCAGAGAGCGCTGCCTGCACTTCCTCACGTGTTGCTCCAGGGCGGGAGGATCTGACGTTCTCCAGA
>CACZQP010000152.1 GCA_902783385.1 uncultured Lachnospiraceae bacterium
AGGACGCTCTGAACGCGACCCGTGCGGCAGTCGAAGAGGGCATCATCTTCGGCGGCGGCAGCGCTTACATCCACGCAATGAAGGATGTGGAAAAGGTAGCTGCAGAGCTGGAAGGTGACGAGAAGACCGGTGCAAACATCGTCCTGAAGGCTCTGGAAGCACCGCTTCGCCAGATCGCCGCAAACGCAGGCCTCGACGGATCCGTCATTGTGAACAAGGTCCGCGAGTCCAAGAAGGGCACAGGCTTCGACGCATATAAGGAAGAATACGTCGACATGATCGCACAGGGCATTCTGGATCCTGCAAAGGTCACAAGAAGTGCACTCCAGAACGCGACCTCCGTCGCTTCCGGATTCCTTACCACCGAAGCGGCCGTCGCCGACATCAAAGAGCCCGAGCCGCCCATGCCCATGCAGCCGGGGATGATGTAATCCAACAGGTTACGATTCGAAGCAGAAAACGAAAAGCCCCCGCCGCTATGTGCTTGCACATGTGCGGCGGGGGCTTTTCGCTTTCAGACTGCGAAGCAGGAACCGCCCCCTTATGAGCAAAACAAAAGCCGCGAAGCGGCGAAGCCGGCGACAGTCGGCGGTTTTGCGAATAACGCGGGGCGGTGCTTCGAATCGTACCTTCAGGAATCTGTAAGCGCGAAGCGCGGGTTTTCCGGGAAAACGATCCGCATAAATCTTATGGCTGAAGGGAGCAAATGACTGGATGCACGAGTATTATGTAAAGAAGGCGCCAAAGCTGAAGAAGGCTATGAACAGCCTGCTTAGGCCTGTCGCCGGCGAACTGGAGAAATGCAGCGGAAAAAGCTACGATGTCGTTTTTTCTGAGATCTGGGAGCACTATGCAAAACACATGCTGGAGAACTTCCCTTATATCGGCGGGGACGACGTGAGCGGGACGGGTAATCTGACCGGTGCCTACTGCTTTGTCTCTATGGGCGAGGTGCTGAAGAGGTACGGCACCCCAATGAAAGAGATCGGGCATCTGATGGTGCTGGCTTATGAACGGCGTTTTCGGAGGCTGCCTGGAATCGTCCGTGCGATCGTGCGCAGGTCATATACGAACGTCGAATCTCTCAATAAAAAGTTCCGGAAGAAAGATGCTCGGAATGCCGCGAATGCGGCGAAGAACCCCGGAAGCTTTGAGACAAGGACGATGATCCCGCCGGAAAACGGGTATGACTTCAGTTACCACAATTTTGTCTGTCCGCTGTCAGACTTTGCGAAAAAGTATGGCTATGAGGCCTAAATGCCGTAACAACGATTTAAGAGACCCGTCCGTGCCGGCGTTGTTCCGTCTTCTTTCAAAGATCGGGGACGGCTTTATGAAGATGCAGATCGTACGGCTGGATTTTGGAGCATAGGGGAATTTGTCAATTCCCATCCCTCAGCGTATAATATATTTCGCTTTATTATCACATACTTCCGGGCAATGCGTTTTTTCATTGCCTGGAATTGGTATTGCAAAAAAATGGGACAGACGTACAGCGAAGTCATCGAACGGCCGGGTGTCGGCGTCGATGGAGGAAAACTGCAGGAGGCCGTAAAAGGACTGGATCCGGGTATGCTCTACCGGGATCTGATCGCGCGCGTCCGCAAATATCATCCCTCCGACGACATCACGATGATCGAGCGGGCGTACGAGCTTGCCGCTAATGCGCACAACGGACAGCTCCGCAAATCCGGAGAGCCCTATATCATCCATCCGCTCTGCGTCGCCATCATCCTCGCGGATCTCGAACTGGACAAGGAGACGATCGCGGCGGGACTGCTGCACGACGTGGTCGAGGACACCATTGTCACGAAGGAGGAGCTGGAAGAGGACTTTGGAAAGGATGTCGCGCTTCTCGTCGACGGCGTAACCAAGCTGACAAAGCTCCAGCTCTCCGGCGACTACAAGGACCGCACGGCGGAGCAGCAGGAGATGCAGGCGCAGAACCTGCGGCACATGTTCCTTGCCATGGCGAAGGACATCCGCGTCATCCTGATCAAGCTGGCCGATCGCCTGCACAACATGCGGACGCTGGGCTACATGCCGCCGGAAAAGCAGCACCGCATCGCACAGGAGACCCTGGACATTTACTCGCCGATCGCATCGCGCCTCGGCATTTCCAAGATCAAGGTCGAACTGGACGATCTTTCCCTCAAATACTTAAAGCCGGAGGAGTTCCGCAATCTTGTCCGTCAGGTCGCCGCGAAAAAGAGCGAGCGCGAGGCATTCATCGAGGCGATCTCCGCAGAAGTCCGGCAGCACATCGAGGACGCAGGGATCAAGGCGCAGGTAAACGGCCGCGTCAAGCATTTCTTCAGCATCTACAAGAAGATGGTGAACCAGCACAAGCAGATCGACGAGATCTACGACCTGTTTGCGGTCCGCATCATCGTGGATTCTGTCCGCGACTGCTATGCGGCGCTCGGCGTTATTCACGAGATGTATACGCCCATTCCGGGACGCTTCAAGGATTATATCGCCATGCCCAAGCCGAACCGCTATCAGTCGCTCCACACGACGCTGATCGGTTCCACCGGCCAGCCGTTCGAGGTGCAGATCCGCACGTTCGAGATGCACCGCGCGGCGGAATACGGTATCGCTGCGCACTGGAAATACAAGGAGGCCTCTGACGGTAAGAAGGTCGAGGAGTCGGAGGAGGAGAAGCTCGTATGGCTCCGCCAGATCCTGGAGTGGCAGCAGGAGATGTCGGACAACCGGGAGTTCATGAGCCTGTTAAAAAGCGACCTCGATCTCTTTTCCGACAACGTCTACTGCTTCACGCCGCAGGGTGAGGTCAAGAACCTGAAGGCCGGCGCCACGCCGATCGACTTTGCCTATGCGATCCACACCGCAGTCGGCAACAAGATGGTAGGCGCCCGCGTCAACGGAAGACTCGTGACGCTCGACTACGAGATCCAGAACGGCGACCGCGTGGAGATCATCACCTCGCAGAATTCCCGCGGACCGAGCCTCGACTGGCTCAACATCGCCAATTCCGCGTCGACAAAGACCAAGATCAACCAGTGGTTCCGCAACAGCCTGAAGGAGGACAACATCGTCCGCGGCAGGGAGCTGATGCAGGCCTACTGCAAGACCAAGGGCCTGAATCTCGCAGATCTGCTGAAGCCCGAATACATGGATGCCGTGCTGCGCAAATACGGCTTCCGCGACTGGGATGCCGTGACGGCCGCGATCGGGCACGGCGGCATCAAAGAGGGCCAGATCGTCAACAAGCTCCTCGAGCGCTACGAAAAGGATCACCAGAAGAACCTGACACAGGAGGAGATCCTGGAGCAGGTCGCGGAAAACGCGGCGCACATGCGGCCGGCGGGAAGCGGCTCCATCGTGGTCAAGGGAATCCACGATGTGGCGGTGCGTTTCTCCCACTGCTGCAATCCGGTGCCGGGAGACGAGATCGTGGGCTTCGTCACCCGCGGCAGAGGCGTCTCCATCCACCGCACGGACTGCATCAATGTGCTTTCCATGCCGGAGAGCGACCGCGCGCGACTGATCGACGCGGAGTGGGAGGACGACGTCCAGAGCCGCACCAAGGAGGCGGCGTTTGACACCGAGATCTCCATCTATGCGCAGGACAGGCACGGACTGTTGAACGAGATCACCAGAG
>CACZQP010000153.1 GCA_902783385.1 uncultured Lachnospiraceae bacterium
GACAGACTTTGCAAGCTTGGAAACTTTGTTGGCTGCGTTGTTCTTGTGAAGAACGCCCTTGGACGCTGCGCGCTCGATGGAAGAAGTTGCCTTCTTCAGAGCTTCGCTCGCAGCTGCCTTGTCGCCGGCTTCCACAGCGGCATGAACCTTCTTGATCGACGTCTTGACGCCGCTCTTGACTGCCTTATTCGCAGCGGCTTTCTTCTCGCTGGTGCGGATCCGCTTCTTGGCAGATTTGATATTTGCCATGCTCTTTTACCTCCATGATTATTCGGGTCACAATCTCTGGAAACCTGTATCAAAGCCGGACACGGACGATTTGAAACAGTTCACCGGATTCTTATATTAATTCAATTCATATGTGCTGTCAACCGTTCCGGTTGTAAAAATCCCGATTAAATGCCTATAATGAACACATGTATTTCTACAGTAAGCTGTTTGTCGGAAAATCGATCAGGAATCCGGAGCTGGTACGATTCCGCTTAAGACACGGTATCGGACAGCCGCGCGTCTATGTACTGATCCTGAATACGCAGGAGGAGATCGCGCATCCTGTGGAGATCATGCACAGCGCTTTTTTAAAGCAGTCCTATTACAGGGATAATCCTCCCTGTATCCTCGGCATCGCAAACGGTAAGACGGAGGCGCTTGAAATGCTTCGGACTCTTGTGGAGGACACGTTCCGGGGCACAGGCGGCTTTGACATACGCGGCTATCTTTTCCCGCACGGGATACGCCGCGCGAAAGGAGTCTGATGCCGGTTTTTCTGACGATTCTGAAAATCCTGGTTCTGACGGCTCTTGTGCTTATCCTTCTGGCTGCGGTTATTCCGGTTCGCTACCGCGCAGCCGGAAAAATAGCGCAGAAGGAGCCGGTCGAACACCTGGAGCCGGAGAAGCTTTTAAGCTGTACAGGAGGCGAGTTGCGCGCATCCTGGCTCTTAGGGGCAGTGCGGCTGCGCGCAGCTTATCCGGACGACGGCGGACTAAGATTCATCATATTCGGCATCCCGATGGCACTTCCAAAACGGAAGACGGCTAAGGAAGGCCGGAGAACCGGAAGGCGCGCGTCATTTTCTCTGCGCAGCTTTTGTGATAGTATTAGGAATGCGCAGGAGAGCCTTGCCTGGTGGAGTGACTTTATACAAAGAGAAGAGACCGGGCAGGCGGTTTCTGCTGCATGTGCCGGAGCGGCGCGCCTTATGAGGGCGGTGATCCCGAAGGATTATGCCGTGCGCGGCACGGCGGGACTGGGAGATCCTTTCCTCACCGCAAAAATGCTGCAGGCGGAAGGTATGCTGTATCCCTTTACAGACGGCAGGATCGCAGTGGAGCCGTATTTCGGCGAGCCTGCAGACGAAGGGGAATCCGTCGGCAGAGACGTCCTGCTTGATATTCAGGCACATGCTGCCGGCAGGATTCATATTCCGGTGCTGCTGTATACCGCATTCCGACTGTTTAAAGATCCTGATATCAGACGCGTCCGCGCGCTTCTTGCAAAGCGTCCGGACAGGCATGCCGCTCGCGGCGGGGAGAACGACTGATGGCTGACAACACCAGAGGAAACAACGACAAGGAAAACCGGTTTCAGAACGTTGTCCGTTCCATGATGGACGGGGCAGGCGGCGTTCTGTCCTCGAGGACCGTGATGGGTGACCCTGTGGAGGTGGACGGCACGATCATCATCCCGCTGTCCGATGTAACGATCGGATGTGCCGCGGGTTCGAACAACGCCTCCCGCAAGGATTCCGGCATGGGCGGATTCTCCGCAAAGATATCGCCTGCGGCGGTTCTCATTGTAAAGGACGGCATCGCAAGGATCGTAAATATCAAGAACCAGGATGCGGTGGTGCATCTCATGGACATGGTGCCGGATGTGATCGACCGCTTCCGCGCGGGAAATCCCGAAATGATGAACGGCATTGACGCGGTCAAGAGGGCATTCCCCGGAAGAAAAGAGCAGGATCCGTAAAAACGTCAAAAAAAGCGTCCCGACGGGACGCTTTTCCGATTCAAATGGAAAAAGGCAGGTGTCAATTAGTTATGCGCGACAACACCGGACTTAAGGCACTTCGTGCAGACGTGCATCTTCCGGTTCTGGCCGTTCACTTTGACGGTAACGTTCCTGACATTCGCATTCCAGATACGGTTGGATCTTCTATGAGAATGGCTTACGTTATTGCCGAAGTGTGCGCCTTTTCCGCAGATATCACATTTCGCCATGTTACACCTCCCTGTACGTTATTTCAATAAGACAACATTGGTATATTATCAGAATCGCAAAATGATTGCAAGAAGAAAATAAAACAAGTATAATCGTTTTCTGGTATATTATACATAGAACATGACACAGTTATCTCTGCAAATTACTGTTTCACATATATTGTAACTGAATTCCAGACAGGAGGAGAGAAATGAAAGCGTCTTCCATGAACACGCATATGGGCAGTATTTCGATCGACAACGAAGTCATAGCGCAGTATGCGGGAAGTGTCGCCGGCGAATGCTTTGGCATCGTCGGAATGGCAAGCGTCAATATGAAGGACGGTCTCGTTAAGCTTCTCAAGAAAGAGTCTATGACACACGGCATCAATGTGACGCTCACGAACGAAGAAAAGCTGACGATTGATTTTCATGTTATTGTTTCCTACGGAGTCAGCATCCCGACAGTGTGCAGCAATCTCATTGACAGCGTGAAGTATAAGGTCGAGAAGTTTGCCGGTCTGGAGATCGAGAAAATCAATATCTACGTCGAGGGCGTAAAGCAGATCGACTAATCCGGAGGAAACTCACTTGAGCAATGTTATCGATGCGATAATGATGGCCAGGATGTTTATGGCCGGCGCAAAAAATCTCGAAGCGAACAGAGAGTGGATCAACGAGCTGAATGTTTTTCCGGTTCCTGACGGGGATACCGGCACCAATATGA
>CACZQP010000154.1 GCA_902783385.1 uncultured Lachnospiraceae bacterium
AAATACTTTATTACTGCGTTCATCCTGATGTACACGCTGCTTTCCTTTTTGCATATCCGCACGAAAAAGGAGAGCGTAAAGCTCCTGCTCGAGACGTTCCAGCTGTTTCTGATGATCGGCTTTCTCACAACGAGCTTCATCACGCTCGGTGTGGCGAGGGGGAACCAGCGGTATATCATTTTCGGGGGAATGGTCCTCTTAATGATCTCGGGGGCCGTCATATTGTTCCGCATCCTGTATCCGCAGGCGGACAACCTGCTGTTTAACAATGTCTGTCTGCTGATCTCAATGGGACTGGTGATCCTGACGCGTCTTTCGACGGATGCTGCAGTGCGTCAGGCCGTGATTGCAAGCGGCGGGATCCTCATCGCGCTGTTTTTGCCGATGCTCAGGTCCCGCTTCCGATACCTGAAAAAGCCCGCTTACTTCTATGCGACAGCCGGCATCATCGCGCTTGCGGTCGTACTGCTCCTCGGGACGACGACGAACGGCTCGTATATCACGTTCTCGGTCTTTGGCGTCACGTTCCAGCCGTCGGAGTTCGTCAAGCTGCTTTTCGTCTTTTTCCTGGCCAGCACCTTGAGCGATGCGCAGACAGGGAAGGAGTATTTCATGGTTTCCCTCATGGCGCTGCTCCACGTTCTGGTGCTCGTCGCATCGCGCGATCTCGGAAGCGCAGTGATCTTTTATGTCGTATTTGTGCTGATGCTGTTTATTGCGACCGGTAAGTACCGGGTCCTTTTTCTCGGAACCGCCGCCGGCGGAATCGGGGCAGTTTTAAGCTACCTCCTGTTCAGTCACGTGCAGGTGCGTTTCCAGGCCTTTAGGGATCCCTGGAGCGTGATCGACTCGATCGGCTACCAGATCGGCCAGTCGCTCTTTGCGATCGGCTACGGCGGTCCTTTCGGCGCAGGTCTCACGCAGGGTGCGTCCTATATGATCCCGTTTGTGGAATCGGACTTTATCTTTGCGGCCATCGCGGAGGAAATGGGACTGATCGCCGCTATCTGCCTGATCCTGCTGTGCGTGAACTGCTTTATTATCATTATCCGGATTTCGCTCGATTATTCGGATAAGTTCCTGCAGCTGTTTGCGTTCGGCATCGCGGTGACGTATCTGTTCCAGACGTTTCTGACGATCGGGGGAGAGACGAAATTCATTCCGCTCACGGGCGTCACGCTCCCTCTTGTTAGCTATGGCGGCAGCTCCATCCTGGCCACGATCCTGATGTTTGCGTTCGTTCAGATCCTGTATATGCTGCAGAAGGAGCAGGTGGAGGCATTTGAGCAGCGCTACAGGAAGGAGAAGGCAGAGGCATTCGAGGCGCGCTACCGGGCGGAGCAGAAGGCGGAGCGCGAGAAGCTGGAGAACATTCGAAGGCACACAGCGCGCGCAAAAAGGGAGCACCGAAAGCGTCTTGAGAGCGATCAGGATCCGGAGGAACTGTTCGGGAGTGTCGAGGATGAAGACAGCGTCTATGACTGGGAACGGGACACGGATGAAATCGATTTGAGTGATTTCCGGGAGATTGATTTCAATGACTGAGGGCAGCAAGCGGAGCAAAACGGAAAAACGAACGGCACAGAGCCAGATCCGCCTCATCAGCGGCGTGATGATCGCGCTGTTTCTAGTGCTGTGCGGTTATATCACCGCCTATGCGCTGACAAACCAGAGAACGCTCTTTGAAAATGACTACAACACGAGGCCGCAGATGCTCCTGTCCCAGAACATCAGGGGCAGCATTCTCGCCGCAGACGGCAATGTCCTCGCAGAGACCCTGGTGGGAGAGGACGGCACATTATACCGGAGCTATCCGTACAATGAGATGTTCTCGCACATTGTCGGCTTTGCCACCTACGGAAAGAGCGGGCTGGAAGATGCGGAGGACTATTACCTGGTCCGTTCCGGTCTATCCTTGTCCGAAAAGGCAAAGTATGACGAGACGGGAGCAAAATATCCCGGAAACAACGTCCGCACGACACTTGAGACATCGCTCCAGGAGGCGGCATATCGAACCATGGGTATTTACCGCGGCGCCGTTGTCCTTTCGGAAGTAAAGACCGGCCGGATCCTCGCCATGGTCTCAAAACCGGACTTTGATCCCAATATGGTCCGGGCAAACTGGGACAGTTATTTAAATGACAGCGAGAGCGGCGTTCTGTTAAACCGCGTCACGCAGGGCACCTATCCGCCCGGCTCCACCTTCAAGATCATCGATGCGATGGAGTACCTGCAGGAAGTTCCTGACGGAATAAACACCTATCGGTACAACTGCACCGGACATTTTACGCTGGAGAATGAATCCATTCACTGTTATCACAATGAGTCGCACGGCGGAGTGGACCTCACGACGTCGTTTGCAAAGTCCTGTAATACATCCTTTGCAAATATCGGCGCATCGCTCGACAAGAAGAGCTTTACGCAGTTCCTCTCAAAGCTTTATTTCGGCCGGGCGCTTCCCTATGACCTTCCGGCAGCGAAAAGCCATGTAAAGGCAGGGGAGGACATGAACGCGACGGATCTCGTGCAGCTCTCGATCGGACAGGGCGAGACCGGCATCTCGCCTCTCCACCTGAACATGATCACCTCTGCGGTGGCAAACGGCGGCGTTATGATGAAGCCGTATGTCGTCGAGCGGATCGAGGCCGCCGACGGGCGCACGATCCGAAAAAATGAACCGGTCCAGCTGGGCAGGATCATCGATGAGACGACAGCGGAGCAGATGCAGCGTCTTTTAAAGAGCGTCGTCGACTTCGGCACGGCGACAAAGCTCCAGAATTCACTCTATACCGCTGCAGGCAAGACCGGTTCTGCGGAGTTTACGGACGATCCTTCGAAGTCCCACGCGTGGTTTACGGGCTATGCGCCCGCGGAGGATCCGCAGGTCTGTGTGACAATTATCATCGAGGGCGCGGGGAGCGGCGGAAGCTATGCAGTTCCGATGGCAAAGGACGTCTTGGACGCATACTTCTCTTATGGAAGGAGCGCCGGGAATTAAAGAACTGATTACCGGGCAGGATCAGTACCCGCAAGACGAAGGACCCCTTCAGTAGTATAATAGATACCGGACAGACACTAAATCTATGAAGATCGGGAGAATATCATGGCAAAAAAAGCATTGATCACGGGAATCACGGGACAGGACGGGTCGTTCCTCGCAGAGTTTCTTCTGGATAAGGGATATGAGGTCCACGGGGTGACGAGGCGCGCGTCGATCTCAAACACGGCGCGCATCGACCATCTCCTGCGTGAAAACAGGATCACGGTCCACGACGGAGATCTGTCTGATGCATCCTCGCTCCTCAGGATCATTTCCCTTGTGCAGCCGGACGAGATCTACAACCTGGCCGCACAGTCCCACGTCCAGGTCTCCTTTGACGTGCCGGAGTACTCCGGCGATGTGGACGCGATCGGCGTGCTCCGCATACTGGAGGCGGTAAGACTGCTGGGGCTCACGCAGAAGACGCGTTTTTACCAGGCGTCGACCTCTGAGCTCTTCGGAAAAGTGGAAGAGATCCCGCAGAAGGAGACAACGCCTTTCCATCCCTACAGTCCCTATGCCGTTGCAAAGCAGTACGGCTTCTGGATCACGAAGGAGTACCGCGAGGCATACGGCATGTTCGCCGTAAACGGGATCCTGTTCAATCACGAGTCGGAGCGAAGGGGCGAGAACTTTGTGACGCGCAAGATCACGCTCGCAGCCGGCAGGATCGCGGAGGGGCTCCAGGACCGCCTGGAGCTCGGCAATATGGATTCGCTTCGCGACTGGGGCTACGCCAGAGACTACGTGGAATGCATGTGGCTCATGCTGCAGCACGATAAGCCGGAGGATTTTGTGATCGCCACAGGCGTGCAGCACACGGTCAGGGACTTTGTGGAACGCACGTTTCTTATCAACGGCATGAAGATCCGCTGGGAGGGCACCGGTGCGGACGAGAAGGGCTATGACGCAGGGACCGGCAAACTCCTGGTCTGCGTAAACCCTAAATGGTACCGGCCGACCGATGTCGACAACCTGTTGGGAGACCCCTCCAAAGCAAAAGAAGTCCTGCATTGGGATCCGCAAAAGACCTCCTATGAGGAGCTGATCCGCATCATGGCGCAGCACGACAGGGAGCTTGCGAAGCGGGAAGCAGCCGCGCGCAGGTGATCCGGAAAGGACATAGAATCATGGAAAAGGATGCGAAAATATATGTTGCCGGCCACCGCGGCATGGTGGGTTCCGCCATCGTGCGGGAGCTGATGCGGCAGGGTTATACGAATATCCTGACGCGGACGCATGCGGAGCTGGACTTAACCCGCCAGAAGGAGGTGGAGGATTTCTTTGCGGCCGAAAAGCCGGAATATGTCTTCCTCGCCGCCGCCAAGGTGGGCGGGATCGTTGCAAACGACGAGGCTAAGGCGGACTTCATGTATGTGAACATGATCATGGAGATGAACGTCATCCATTCGGCTGTGGAAAACGGCTGTAAAAAGCTCGAGTTCCTCGGCTCCTCCTGTATTTACCCGCGACTTGCGCCGCAGCCTATGCCGGAGAGCTGCCTTTTGACATCGTCGCTCGAGAAGACAAATGAGGCGTACGCGCTCGCCAAGATCTCGGGCCTTAAGTACTGCGAGTATCTAAACGAGCAGTACGGGACGGACTATATCAGCGTGATGCCGACAAACCTCTATGGCCCGAATGACAATTATCATCCGACACACTCCCATGTACTGCCGGCGCTGATCCGTCGCTTCCACGAGGCGAAGGAGCAGGGACTTACGCAGGTCACCTGCTGGGGAGACGGAAGTCCCTTAAGGGAATTCCTCTATGTGGATGATCTTGCAAACCTCTGCGTCTTCCTGATGAATCATTACAGCGGAAACGAGACCGTGAATGCGGGGACCGGCAAGGAAGTCTCGATCCGCGAGCTCACGGAGATCGTTGCGGACGTCGTCGGCTACAAGGGAGAGATCCTCTGGGATACGACAAAGCCGAACGGAACGCCGCGCAAGCTCCTCGATGTCTCCAAGGCAAAAGCCCTCGGCTGGACCTACCGCACGGAGTTAAAAGACGGAATCCGCCTCACGTATGAGGATTTTCTGAACAATCCCATGCGGGCGGAAAGGTAAAGCGCCAGCTGGCGGCTGCGCCGGTGAAAGGAACAGAAAGCTTATGAATATCATATTGTTGTCCGGAGGTTCCGGGAAAAGGCTCTGGCCGCTCTCGAACGATATCCGCTCCAAGCAGTTCATCAAAATCTTCCGGAATGACGCCGGAGAATATGAATCCATGCTGCAGCGGGTATACCGCCAGCTGCGTTCGGTGGATCCGGATGCAAAGGTGACGATCGCAACATCAAGGAGCCAGGTGTCCTCCATCCGCAACCAGATCGGTGAAGCGGTCGGAATCTCCGTGGAGCCGTGCCGGAGGGACACGTTCCCGGCCATCGCGCTCGCGGCATCCTACCTGCATGATGTCCGCGGCGTTTCTCCGGACGAGCCGGTCGTTGTCTGTCCGATCGATCCCTTCGTGGAGGAGGATTATTTCAGGGCGCTGTCAGATCTTTCGGACCTTGCCGGCAAAGGTGCGGCAAACCTTGTGCTTATGGGGATCACGCCGACTTATCCCAGCGAAAAATACGGCTATATCCTTCCGGTAAAAGAAGATACGGGCACCTGCCTGCGCGTCTCGACGTTCCGGGAAAAGCCCGACGCAGTGACCGCACAGGAATATATCCGCGAAGGAGCGCTCTGGAACGGCGGCGTTTTCGCGTTCCGCCTGTCCTACATGCTGGAAAAGACACGCCAGATGCTCGGCACAGCCGAATACGGAACCTTGTTTTCCGGCTATGAGGATCTTAAAAAGATCAGCTTTGACTATGCGGTCGCCGAAAAGGAGGACAGCATCGTCGTCATGCCTTTTTCCGGGCAGTGGAAGGATCTGGGGACCTGGAA
>CACZQP010000155.1 GCA_902783385.1 uncultured Lachnospiraceae bacterium
AAATCCGTTTTTGCCGTAGCCTGATTCGAATAAGGGATAAAGCTATCCCGGAGCGAATGCTCCGGGATGCTTTGTCTTCAGTCTGACGGGCGGGGCACAAAGCCCCGCCCGTTGTTTTATCTCGGTGGTCACGCCTCTGGTGTCTGCGGATCGTCGCCGTAGTAGGTATTGTCGATCGTCGTGGTGAGTGTGGAGACCGCGAGATCGGAATCCGCGTCCTCGTAGACCGCTTCAAAAATGATGATCTCATTTTCGAGATTCTGCACGATAAAGAGGAGATTGATCTTGCTCTCGCCCTCCTGGTACGCACTCTGGATGCCCCACATGTCGAGATCGGCGACCTCCAGCGCGGACGGCTGCGTCGGCTCGACGATCAGGCTGTCCGCGTACTCCGTGCGGATGGCGTCTCCCAGCTGGCGGAGATATTCCTCGGCGCTCGGGCTGTTTGTGATGCGCGAGACGACGATGTAGGGGAGAGTGTCCTCCTGGCGCAGAAACAGATTGATGGTGCCGTTGTCATCGACCCTTCCGTCAAATTTCGGATCGTAATACACCATGAGATCCAGCTTCTCGCTGTAGATGTCGATGCTGCCGGCGCCCTCGGAAGACTCCGCGTTTTCCAGTGCGGTGTTTTCCTGTGCCGGAGCTTCCGGGGCTTGTTCCTGAGCCGCTGGCACTGTCTGGGCCGCCGGAGCGGAAGCGGTGGCGGCAGGGGCAGCGGTGCCGGTTTTCTTAAGCTTTGCCACCTCTTTCCAGAGCGCGGCGTCGTGCTCGATCAGGTAGCTCTTCCGGTTGGACTCCAGGTTCCTGTCATTAAAATAGACGCAGTAACGCGTTCCGTCGCTCGCGACAAAGGCAAAGCGATGGATCTCATCGCTGGAGTAATCAGAGGTCTCCCGCACGATGCGGATCTGGTCCATGGCGTTGAGGACAGCCTGGACCGTTGCGCCGTCTGTCGTCTCATAGTACTCTGGCACTTCGCCGGTATAGGTGTACTCCATTTTCTGCAGCGGGATCTCGCCGAGATGCTCGATAAAGAAGCTGACTTCCGGACCTGCGAGGGACCAGATCTTCTCCCCCTCCAGATCGAGGGAAGCGGCCTCCTGCGGTGCGGCGGAAGAAGCGGTATCCGCCTGAGTCGGCTGAGCCGGCGCGGAAGAGCCGCAGCCTGTAAGAAGGAGCGCGGCCATGAGCGCGGAACAAGCAGCGCAGAGCAGACGGCGCATTATCATAGAAGAGGAATTCCTGCTGTGCATTCCCGTTTTCCTTTCTTTTCCCGAAACCGAACCGGTTCGGTTGTACTTCGTAATCTATTCCGATTCTATTATAAAGTACGCAAAACAAAAGTCAAAAACGGATCTGCGCGGTTCGCGGTAATGCGGTACAATAAGGAACATGACGGAGAAAAAAACAGTTATGACGGAAACGGAACTAAAGAGGATCCTTAAGGGGCACGAAGCGGAGCATGTCTTTCCGGGCGAGAAGCTTCCGGATGCTGCGGTGCTGATCCCGTTGGTGGAAAGAGACGGCATGCCGGAGATTTTGTTCGAGGTGCGCGGCAAGGATATCGCGCAGGGGGGAGAGATCTGTTTTCCCGGCGGCCGGATCGAAGACGGAGAGACGCCTGCGGAGACCGCGGTGCGGGAGACATCCGAGGAGCTGCTGATCCCGGCGCCCTGTATCGAGATGATCGCTCCGGCGCATTCCCTGCTCGGACACTGGGGCGGCAGGGTCACGTCCTTTGCGGGGATCCTGCACGGCTACGAGGGAACTTTTTCCGAGCGGGAGGTGAGCCGTGTGTTCACGATTCCGCTGCAGTACTTTCTCGACAATCCGCCGCAGATCTACCGGGCAAAAATGGTGTTCCGCGCGGACGAGGACTTTCCCTGGCACCTGATCCCCGGCGGGAGAGAATATCATTTCGCATCCATCCCCCGCAGGCTCTGCTTTTATGAGACGAAGCAGGGCGTGATCTGGGGGCTGACGGCATCCCTTCTGATGCGGTTTGCCGATCTGGTTTCCGGACGGTGAGGCGTTACTTCGCCGCCCGGCTTTCACCCGTGCGGTAATCTATGACGACGCCGGGCTGGACGTTGTGGCAGAAGACGTTGAAACACAGTCCCCTTCCCCCATCCTCCACGGAGCGTGCCTCCATGAGGACGCCGGCCGCGACGAGGTCGGAGCCCCGAAAGACCGGCGTCACACGATACATGACGTGATTGCGCGTATCGGAGAGGTAGTCGATCACTTTGCGCTCGAACGGGAACATCCCTTCCAGGTTCATATACTGCGTGCCGGTGATCAGGTTCTTTTCGTTGGCATTCTGGCCGGTCAGCTGGTAGGCGATCAGGTGACAGCGGTTGTACAGCCATTTTCCAGTGTATGACTGCGCGGATCCGGCAGGGGAAAGAAACGATGTCTGCTGCGTGCCAAGAAAATCGTATTCGCGGTTGTAAAAGCCGGTCGGCCGGACGTCCCGGATCTCTTCCCGCGGGTCGGAGGGCATGCGGGACCGGTGCAGACAGGCCGCAGCCGCGCCGCACCTGCCCAGCGCATCCAGCTCGCTGTATTCCTCAAAGAAGTCCGTCGTCATTTCCTCCTCGGAAAAGAAGGGTACGCCGCCGTTTATCTGTGTGAAGGGCTCTCCCCCGTAGGGAGGAACTTCAAACCGGACCTCGCCTGCAGAATAATAGAGCGGCGCTTTTGCATCGGGAATATTGAGGAGCGTACCGAAGTCCACACCAAAAACGACATATTCCCGCGCCCTGAGATAGTTCAGGATCCGCTGCGGCATGCCCAGCAGGATGAGGATGAGCAGGCCGTATAAAACGGCTGCGCGCACCCGCCGCTTTAAAGCTTTACGAGAGCCGCTGCGCCGCATCTTTTTCCTTCCTTATCGCGAATGATCTGTGGGATAATAATAACAGTTGCATCTTTGTGACTTTCTTTCTATAATACGCACCTGTGCGCCAACGGCGCCACACTGACCATTATAGGGAAAAAGAGGCCTGATATGAACCCGATTATCCATTTGAACCCGCACGCGGGCTTAAGCTCGCGGCAGCGCCGCTTCACAAACTTTGCCTTCAAGATCCTGATGCTGACGGCGTCTTCGCTCCTGATCGCGCTCAACACGAAAACCTTCATCCGGGCGGGAAACCTGGTGCCCGGCGGCGTGACGGGCATGACGATCCTGATCCAGCGGATCGCGGAGAAGTATTTTTCGCTGCAGCTCCCGTTTGCACCGATCAATATTCTGCTGAACGCATTTCCGATCTACGTGGGCCTGCGGTTCCTCGGCAGACAGTTTACGCTGTATTCCGTGTACGTGATTTTCATGTCCTCTGTTCTCACGGACCTGATCCGGCCGCACGCGATCACCTCCGACATGCTGCTGATCACGGTGTTCGGGGCGCTCCTGGGAGGCTTTGCGTCCTCGCTGAGCCTTCTGGCCGATGCGACGACGGGAGGCACGGATTTTCTGTCCACTTACCTTTCGGTGAAGAAGGGGATCGACGGGTGGAATGTCATCCTTGGCTTCAATGTGGTGCTGCTGGGAATTTCCGGTTTCCTATTCGGCTGGGACAAGGCGCTGTATTCGATCATCTACCAGTATGTCGTGACGCAAGTCCTGCAGAATCTCTACCGGCGCTACCAGCAGCAGACGCTGTTTATAGTCACGGAACACCCGATCGAAGTGTCGAAGGCGATCTATGAGATCAGTCACCACGGTGCGACGGTCTTGAACGGCACGGGCACACATGTGCAGACGGAGCGCCGCGTTCTGTATTCCGTCGTGTCGCGCCAGGAGGCGTCGCAGGTCATGAATGAGGTGCTGAAGGTCGATCCCGCCGCGCTGATCAATGCCATCCGCACGGAGCAGTTTAGGGGAAGCTTCTACCAGAAGCCGATCAAGTAGAGCCGGAGAGCGTCTGGTCGATGATGTCGCGCATGATCTCCTCGGAGAGCATGCCGGTCACGTAGCCGAAGAGATTTCCTTCCCTGTCGACCATGAATGTCGTCGGGTAGGCGGAGATGCCGTAGCCGCGCATCAGGAGCAGCTCCTCGTCCATCAGCACGGGATAGGTGTAGCCGTTGTCCGCAAGGAAGGCTGCGATGCCCTCCGCGTCCTTCTCGCCGCCGCTCCCCGGCCCGGCGACGCCGAGGATTACGACCTCCGATGAGGGATCCGACGAATACTCCTCATACAGCTTCTGAATATCCGGCATTTCCTGCCGGCAGGGCGGACACCATGTCGCCCAGAAATTGAGGAAGATCACCTTTCCGCGGTAGTCCGCAAGTGCATGCTCCTCGCCGAACTGGTCCTTCAGTTGAAAATCGATCGCAGGAACGACTTTGCGTTCAGCATTTTCGGGGGATGTGTCCGATTCTCCGGCAGCAGTTGCGGCGGCAGCAGCAGTCGTATCAGCCGTGTCCTGCCCCGGAGCCTGTTCGGCATCCTCCGATGCAGAAGTGCCGGTCCCGGTCGGCGAAGTCATATTTGCGCAGCCTGCAAGTGTGAAAATGAGAAGGCTGAGCAGCAGCGTGACAGTTCTTCTTTTCATTCTGACCTCTCTGATTTCGGTTTATATTTCATTTCAGTGTCTTAAAGCGCAGACAGATAGCCGGAGAGTGCGCCGAGTCTTCCCGACAGCATGAGGATTCCCATCAGGATGAGGATCGCGCCGCCGGCTTTTTCCGTGTAGCGCACGATGCTCCGGTGCGACCTGAAAAAGTCAAGGACAGCCGAGGCAAACAGGCCGGTCACGAGGAAGGGGACCGTGAAGCCGAGCGTGTAGAGCCCCATCAGGAGAAAGCCTCTGGCCTTCGTCGCCGCGGATGCAGCCATCAGCAGGATCCCCGTGAGCGTGGGGCCGACGCAGGGCGTCCACGCAAAGCTGAAGGTGAAGCCGGTCACAAATGCCGTAAGCGGCGACATGGCAAGCCGGAGCGCATCGGAATTTCCTCCCGTGCCGTCGGGCAGACGGTACTCGCGCTGCAGCGCTGCGGGCAGCTTTAAGAGACCCGTCTGGAACAGGCCGAGCAGTATGAGAAGGATCCCGCCCGCGCGGACAAAAATCGTCCCCCGGGAAGAGAAAAAGGCGCCCGCTGCCGTCGCACCGATCCCAAGAAGAAGAAAGGCAAAGCTGATGCCAAGGACAAAGAAGATCGTGTGTAGGATGACCTTCCCTCGATCCGGCACGAGCGTTCCGTCAGCTGACCGCTGCATGGTCCCGCCGGAGAGATAGCCGATGTAGACCGGCAGAAGCGGCAGCACGCAGGGCGAGAGAAAACTGAGCAGTCCCTGCAGAAAGGCTGTCGCGGCCGGTATATTGACGCTTAACTGAAATCCCATAATCTATGCTCCTCTATGTCAGAAGTTTACCATAACGCTGCAGAAATCTTTGACAAAAATATTGGCAGAGCTCCCGATATATGATAGTGTATAATTGTTGACTAAAATTGTAAAGAATAAGCAGTTCTGGGAGGGAGCATATGATCGGAATATTTGACAGAGTGCGGCTCATAGGAAGCGGCAAGGAGGGAAAGGTCCTGGATATCGTAAAGGTTTACGGAAGAAGCGGCGAGGAGCGGTATCTGGTGGAGCTTGACAGGAGGCCGGAGGATGCGACGCTTCACGACATCATTGCGGACTGTCTCGAAGAGGAGCTGGAAAAGATCGAGTAAGCATGATCGGTATGATTTGTCAACTGGTTTATTTGCCGAAAACTCTGAATTTTATTCGTGAATTTCGACATGCCGCAAATTGACGCGGACCTGGGTCATTGTTAAACTTAAAACTGTCACGTAGATCAAACTGCCGGTCACGCATCCGGCAGTGCAAAACGCGGAAAAGGCAATGCATATCATACATATCTTATTTCCGCGCGGAAAGCGTATTGAGAATTGACAGGAGGAATTATGAAGAGAAAACTCATCGGTCTCACAATCGCACTCTCGATGATCGCCGCATCTTTAACCGGCTGCCGCACGCAGCAGGCGCCGGCACAGAGCGCAGCACCCGCCGCATCCGAAGCGGCTCCCGCGGCATCCGCTGAGGCAGCTGCGCCCGAACAGAGCGCAGAGGCGGCAGAAGCGGCTTCCACGGTCGCGGAAGCGGTCGAAGCTGCAATCGCATCCGGAATTGCGAAAGAAGATTTAAAGATCGGCGCAATCACCATCGGCGATGAAAACGAAGGCTATTCCGCGGCACATCTCGCCGGTCTCGAGGGCATGAAAAAGGCGCTCGGCCTGGATGACAGCCAGCTTACCATCAAGACCAACATCGGTGAGAATGAGGCGTGCTACGACGCGGCTGCCGACTTTGCGGAAGCAGGCTGCCAGATCGTGTTTGCCAACAGCTTCGGCCATGAGACCTACATGATGCAGGCGGCGCAGGATTATCCCGATGTGCAGTTCTGCCATGCCACAGGTTACCAGGCAAAGATGTCCGGCATCCCGAACATGCACAACTATTTCACCTCGATCTATGAGTCCCGCTATGTGTCCGGCGTTGTCGCGGGCATGAAGCTCAACGAAATGATCGCGGACGGCACGATCACCGCCGAGGACGCAAAGGTCGGTTATGTCGGCGCATATCCTTACGCGGAAGTTATTTCCGGCTTCACATCCTTCTTCCTGGGCGTCCGTTCCGAGTGCCCGGAGGCGACGATGGAAGTCAAGTACACAAACAGCTGGGCTGACCTTGCCGCCGAGAACGAGATGGCAAAGAACCTCATCGCGGACGGCTGTGTTCTGATCTCCCAGCATGCGGACACAACAGGCGCTCCGAGTGCCTGCCAGGAGCTCGGCGTTCCCTGCGTCGGCTACAATATCTCCATGATCCCGGCAGCACCGGATGCGGCGCTGACCTCCGCCTCCATCAACTGGGAACCTTATTACACCTATGCGGTGCAGTGCCTGATCGACGGTGAGCCGATTGCTCCCGACTGGTGCCAGGGCTACGCGGACGGCGCGGACCGCATCACGGAGCTGAACGAAAAGACGATCGCGGAAGGCACGGCGGAGAAGGTCGCGGAAGTCGAAGCGGCGATCAAGGACGGATCCCTCAAGGTGTTCGACACGTCCACCTTCACAGTCGGCGGCAAGAGCCTCGAAGACCTGATCGCGGAGGGCGGCGACTATGCGAAGTATGCAGACTACGTTGCTGACGGCTTCTTCAACGAGTCCGACACCGTGAACCACGGCAGCGCCCCTGCATTCGATCTGATCATCGACGGCATTGAGGCGGCAGCAAATTAAACACGCGTCAGCCGGATTCTGAGATCATTTGACAACATTAAGGCGCAGCCGGGCACGGGGTCGTGTCTGGCTGCGCCTGATGGTATTGATTCGGATTACATTTCAGACAAAGGAGTAATAGCGTGGCGGATAACTATGCGATCGAGCTGCGGGATGTGACAAAGCGCTTCGGCAGCATCACGGCAAATGACAAGGTCTCTCTCGCACTTCGAAAGGGCGAGATCCTGGCGATCCTCGGAGAGAACGGAAGCGGCAAGACGACGCTGATGAACATGCTCTCCGGCATCTATTTCCCGGATGAGGGCGAGATCTTCGTGGACGGAAAGGAAGTGATGATCCGCTCCCCGAAGGATGCTTTTGATTTGAAGATCGGAATGATCCATCAGCACTTCAAGCTGATCAATATTCTGACGGCTGCCCAGAACATTATTCTAGGGCTTGGGGGCGAGGGCCGGCTTGACATGAAAAAGGTCGGTGCCGGGATAAAGGAACTGACGGAAAAGTACGGCTTTGAGCTTGATCCGGAAAAGAAGATCTACAATATGTCCGTCTCCGAGAAACAGACGGTCGAAATTGTAAAGGTCCTCTACCGCGGGGCGGACATCCTGATCCTGGACGAGCCGACGGCGGTCCTGACGCCGCAGGAGATCGACAGGCTTTTTGTTGTGCTGCGGAATATGAAGAAAGCCGGCAAGTCCATCATCATCATCACGCACAAGCTGAACGAGGTTCTGGAGCTGTCCGACCGCGTTGCGGTGCTGCGGAAGGGAAAATATATCGGAACTGTCGAGACGAAGGATGCGACGGTGTCGTCGCTCACGGAGATGATGGTCGGCGAAAAGGTCGCTCTTAATATCGACAGGAGCGAGCCGAAGAACGTACAGAAGCGGATCGATGTGGAGGGACTTACCGTCTTAAATCGTGAGGGCCGGGAGGCGCTGAAGGATGTCTCCTTTACGGCCGGGAGCGGCGAGATCCTGGGAATTGCCGGAATTGCCGGAAGCGGCCAGAAGGAGCTCCTCGAATCGATCGCGGGCCTCCAGCATCTGCAGAGCGGACGCATTCACTATTTTCCCCCGGACGGAGGAGATATTGACCTGACGTCCCTTTCGCCCAAGCAGATCTACGACCTGAACATCCGGCTTTCGTTTGTACCGGAGGACCGTCTGGGAATGGGACTGGTCGGCAGCATGGACCTCACGGACAACATGATGCTTCGCAGCTACAAGCGCGGAAAGCGGCCGTTTGTGGACCGGAAGAGCCCGCGGGCGCTCGCGCAGGACGTCGTGGACAGGCTGGAGGTCGTGACGCCCTCCCTGTCTGCGCAGGTGCGCACGCTCTCCGGCGGAAATGTTCAGAAGGTCCTTGTGGGACGCGAGATTTCCCTCGGACCTGCTGTCCTCATGGTGGCGTATCCGGTCCGCGGTCTTGATATCAATTCCTCCTTCATGATCTATAACCTCATGAACGAGCAGAAGGAAAAGGGCGCGGCGGTCATCTGCGTCGGCGAAGACCTGGATGTTTTGCTTGCGCTGTGCGACAG
>CACZQP010000156.1 GCA_902783385.1 uncultured Lachnospiraceae bacterium
AAATCCGTTTTTGCCGTAGCCTGATTCGAATAAGGGATAAAGCTATCCCGGAGCGAATGCTCCGGGATGCTTTGTCTTCAGTCTGACCCCTTTGCGTTTGCAAAGGGGTTCTGCGCAATAATCTAGTTGAATTAACGTTTTAATTTCTCTGTTTCTTTTTGTATACGAACACGGTGCCAACCGTAAGTGTTGCGATGAAAATTCCAATATATAGCATCAGGTTGGAAGCATCACCGGTTCCGCGACTGTTGATCACTTGTGTCTGTCCAGGAGACGATAACTTAATGTGCATTTAGGATTGCGCCGGTTTAACAGGACAAGAATTCATCCGTTGGCGTTAACTTAATGACATTGGGTCCGACGGGGCTTTTTCATATCCTCATATGTCTGTGTCTTTATCCGAGTGACAGCGACTTCCAGTCCTTTAGCTCCGAGGCGATCGCCTCCTTCATCCGTTCCCTGTCCTTCCTGCGGAATGCGTCGATGATCACGGAGTGGTTCCGGATCACGACGTCCGCATGCTCCGCATTGGAGATCGCAAGCGAAGGCCGAAGCAGCTGCATCACCGCAGAGCCTACGCATGCGAGATACGGATTGTGCGCCGCGGAATAGATCATCTTGTGAAACTGGATATCGAGCTCCAGGTTGTTGATGCCGCGCCGATAGTTCTGCTCCATCTTTGCGTGATGCTCTTCCAGCGCCTGCATTTCCTGCGGTGTGATCTCGTCCATGGCGAGAAGATTCGCCGCCTCCTCCGTGAGGTAACGGAACAGGATCAGGTCCTCGTACCCCGCCGTGCTGTGCTGCAAAATGAGCTGGTATGTCAGCGGGCTTAAGGCGTCCATATCCACCTCGTCCCGGATCCGGCACCCGCGTCCCTTGATGATCTCCACCGCGCCGACCGCCTCCAGCATCTTCGTCGCTTCCCGCACGCTGGACTTCCCGACGCCGAGCATCTCCACCAGCTGGTTTTCGGTGGGCAGAAAGTCGCCGGGCTTTAAGTCGCCGTTCACCATGGCCTCCGTGATCTTATCCGTCACGTAGCGGCTCAGCGTCTTCTTCGGGATCGGCTGCGCCCAGCCCGGCTTTCCTTTTTCGTTGCTGTACTTATTCGCATTCATCATTGTTTCACTATATCAGCCTTTTTTTACAAAGCCAACATGTTATACTGATACCATGAATCTTAAAAACCATCGACATCATCTGACTCTGTTCGGGATCGACCTTATGGTCGTCCTGCTCGCATACGGCGCAAAATACCGCGGCGGCTTCGGGAGCGACACCTTAGGATACATCACGGATCCCGTGTTCCGCAACCGCACACTCTTCGAGGATGCCCGGTTTCTTGCGTCCGTCATGAATTCGGCGCTCTACCGGCTCGGCTTTGTGATGACGGATCACTACGCCGTCTGCTTCCTGGTGTTCATCCTCTGCATCGCTGGCGCAGTATTCCTCATCCAGACCGCACTCCTTAAGGCGCCGCCCGTCAGGGCCCTGCTCCCGCAGTGTAATCCGGAAGACTCCGGTGCGTCGGGCCTGCAAGGAGAAGAAACGCCGAAGGCCGGCGCCGGCTCCTTATGGCTCACGGCCGGCTTTATTGCCGCGACGCTCCTTCCGCTTGTAAACGTGCTCTTTACAGAGCATTTCATGTTCACGGAGTGTTTCCTCAGCTTCGGCGCAGCTTATCTCCTATCCGCCCTTGCCGTGAAGCTCCTTGCCGCGAGAGCGCCGTCGCGCGCAGCATACGCCGGCGCGTTTGCTCTCCTTCTTGCTTCCTCCATGTGTTATCAGAACGCGCTGATCTTTGCGGCGATGGTGATCGGCACGTACCTTGTTCTCGCGGACGACCTGAAGTTTTCGCCCGGTCTCTTTGGCCGCACCTTCGTCACGGTGGCGGCAATCCTGTCCGTCGGCGCAGTCAATCTCGGCATCGGGCGCCTATTGGCTCTCACCGGGCATTTCCCGCGGATCAAAAAAGAGATCGGCGCGCTCTCCCTCGCGGAGCGGCTGGATCGGATCTTTTCCGAGATCCCGCTCCTTTTAAGGACATCCCTTCAGCTTCTCCCGGCGCTTTACCTGCCGCTTTGCATCATCGCACTGTGTGTTGCCGTGTCCGCGTTCGCACTCTTTAAAAAGCGCGGCGGCAGGCGCCCTGTCACATACCTGCTGTTCCTTATCATGCAGGTGCTGCTCTTTCTTGGAATCCCTGTACTCTCCGGGAGCGGGCTTACGCCCCGCGTCGCATTTACCTTCTATGTGATGATCGGGATGCTCGCCGCAGTGGCGCTCAGCCTTGCGGGACAATCCCGGGCATGGCTTCCCGGGTGCGCTGCCGTGCTGTTTCTTACCGTGCAGATGCTGTTTTGCAATATCATCTGGAACAGCTCCTATATGGTGAACCGGCAGGAGATCCTCGATGCGAAAATGATCGTGCAGCAGATCGAACACTATGAAGAAAAGACCGGCACCACAGTCCGGTATCTCTCCTACATCCCCGACGCGCACCAGCCGCATCATTTTCCAGATATCCACTATACGCGTGACCAGATCGGCGAAAGGACCATGCCGCTTGCGATGTATTCCCTGCTGGAATATGTGACGGGGCGTGTCTTCGACAGCGCTGATATGGACGAAGAAATCCGAAAGACTTATTTCGAGGGACGCGACTGGAATGCGCTCGACCTGGAGGAGCAGCTTGTCATTCGCGGCGATACCGCGTATTTCTGCATCTATTAGAGCCTGTTCGATGCCCCTTCCTCATCCAGGAAACGGTATTCCTTCAGGATAAGGCCCTTTGCCGGCGCGGTGGGGCCCGCCGTGCGGCGGTCCTTTGCCGCGAGGATCTGCGGAATATCCTCCGCACACTTTTTTCCTCTGCCCACTTCCATCAGTGTTCCCGCGATGATGCGGACCATATTGTAAAGAAAGCCAGTCCCCTGCACGCGGATCACGATCTCCTCCCCACAGGATTTAACCTCTGCCTCCGTGATCTTCCGGACGGGAGATTTTGCCTGCGAATAGATGCTGGAGAAGCTCGTAAAGTCATGCTCTCCGATCAGGTGCTTTGCCGCGCGGTCCATGGCAGCCGTATCCAGCGCATGATAGGTATAGTGCGTGTACAGTCGCTTTAACGGCTGCGGGAACGGCTCCGACAGAATATGGTATTCGTAGGTCTTGAGGCACGCCGTATGGCGCGGATGAAAGTCCTGCGGCACCTCACAGGATGCGCGGATCTTGATGTCGTCCGGGAGACGCTCGTTCAGCGCGTAGGCAAATTTCTCCCCGGGAATCCGGGACGCGGTGTCAAAGACCGCCACATTGTCGAGCGCGTGGACGCCGGCGTCTGTCCGGCTCCCGCCCGTCACGGCGATCTCCTCTCCCGTCAGCTCCGTCAGGACATGGTTCAGGACACCCTCCACGGTCTCTATCCCGCCCGGCTGGAACTGGAAGCCCGCATAGGCGGTGCCGTCGTATGCGATTCGAAGCAGGATCCTGCGCATCCGTCTTTCCTTTCGTCCCCGTCACATCCAGAGGAGCCCGGTCATGCGGCCCGCGAGGATCCGCAGGCAGATGCAGCCAAGAAGGAACAGACCGAGGACGACATAGGCGATGCGGTCCCTTCCGCGATAGATGAGCGGCTTCATCTTGCTCCTGCCCTCCCCGCCCCGGTAGCAGCGTGCTTCCATCGCCATTGCGAGGTCATTGGCCCTGCGGAAGGCGGAAATAAAAAGAGGCACAAGCAGCGGAATGAGCGCCCGGATCTTCTTTATGATGTTTTTGCTCTCAAAGTCTGCGCCGCGCGCGATCTGGGCCTTCATGATCTTGTCCGTCTCCTCCATGAGGATCGGGATAAAGCGGAGCGCAATCGACATCATCATGGAGATCTCATGCACGGGTACATGCAGCTTTTTCAGCGGCGACAGCAGATCCTCCAGGCCGTCCGTCAGCTGGTTCGGCGTCGTCGTCAGCGTCATCACGGAGCAGCCCAAAAGGAGAAAAATAAGGCGCATCGCCATCTTTGCCGCGAAAACAATGCCCTCGCGCGTCATTGTAAACCTGAAAACCTGAAGGACCGGCTCTCCCGGCGTCAAAAACAGGTTGAAGACCACGGTGATCATGAGCAGGAAAACGATCGTTCGCATGCCGCGTACCATGTAGGAAAAAGGAACACGGGAAAGCGCGATCATAAGCGCAAGGAACAGCG
>CACZQP010000157.1 GCA_902783385.1 uncultured Lachnospiraceae bacterium
CGGATGATATCCGTGACCGCATACACGCCGATCAGGATGACGACCTGGGAAAAGCCGCCGTAGAGCTTGCTCTGCCCGAAGGTAAAGCGGATCGCGCCGTCGATCGGCGCAATGCCGACGAGCGAAAGCGCAATGCCAAGGAATCCGGACAGGATGCCGTTGATGAGCGATGTGCCGGAAAGCGAGGAAATGATCGTCAGCGCAAAGAGCGCGATCGAGAAGTATTCCGCAGAGGTGAACGCGAGCGTCACCTTCGCCAGATACGGCGAAATGAACATCAGCGCGAGGATCGAGATCAGTCCTCCGACAAAGGATGTCAGGATACCGATTCCGATCGCCTTGCCCGCTTCGCCCTTCTCCGCCATCGGACCGCCGTCAAATACCGTCGCGATCGAGGAAGGCGTTCCGGGGATCTTTAACAGGATCGCCGAGATCAGACCGCCCGACATTCCGCCGAGATACAGACCGATCAGCAGCGCAATACCGTTCATGGGTTCCATGCCGAAGGACATCGGCAGGAACAGGATCAGTGCCATTGTGGAGCTCAGTCCCGGAATGGATCCGAAGATGATGCCGATCACAACGCCGATCAGGATCAGCAGAAGGCAGAACGGGTTGAACAAAACCATCTGTATTGCCTGTTGTACCATTGTTCTTATCCTCCTTTCTTCAGAATCCGAACAGCCCCTTGGGCAGAGGCGTATTGATCAGGTAGACAAACATCGCGTAGATCACAAACGGTGCGATGAGCGAAATCGCGATTGTAATCGGAATGTTGCGCTTCTCCGCAGGTGTCAGAACAAGGATCTGCAGGAAAAGGTAAACGATCGTGGAAATGATAAAGCCGACGCTGCTGAATACAATGCAGTAGGCGCCTACCAGGATCAGCGTCTCAAGTCCGCCCTTTATGTCGTCGCCGGACTTTTTGGCCTCTCCTTCCTTCTCCCTGACTGCCATGACAAGGCGAAGTACGGAAATCGCGCACATGGCAACGCCGATCACGGTCGGGAAAAAGCCGCTGCCGACATCATTCTGCATCATCGGCTTAATCTGTCTTGCGAACACGACCATCACGATGCTGAAGACAAGGAAGATCACCGATGTGATGATTCCTTTCTTTTTATCTGTCATTTTGTGTTCCCCCTGTTTAAAAACGGGCGGCCGCCCGGATCGCATTCCGAACGGCCGCATATGTTTATGAAATTACTGCTGGAAAAGCTTCTTGAGCTCATCGACTTCCGCCGTATCCTCGGCAACCGTGGTCTCACCGTTGCGATAGAAAGGCTGTGCATAGTAGGTAGCAAGCGTGTTCTTGAAATCCTCGCTCGCGGAGACCTGCTCGATCGCGGCAGAGAGCTTTTCGACGATCGCGGCATCCGTTCCCTTCGGGAAGCGAACCTCATAGAGCTTGGACTGCACGACATCGTAACCCTGCTCCTTCATGGTCGGGAAATCTTCCATGCCGGCAGGACGCTCATCAGCGCAGACGCCGAGAACGACGAAATCGCCGTTTTCGATGTAATCAGCAACGTTCATGTAGTTGATGACAAGGCAGTCGCACTGGCCGGCCATAAATGCCGTCAGACGGTCTGCAGCGGAGGAGCCGACATCGATCTTGTTCATCTCGATGCCCATGGTCTGCTCCATCAGCGTAGCAACCGCGTGCGTTGCGCCGTTGAAGGTGATCGAATACTTCACCTGGCCCGGATTTGCCTTGCAGTAGTCAACAAACTCAGGAAGCGTCTGGAACGGGCTGTCCTTCTTTGCGATGAGGACGTAGGTGTCGTCGCGGGCAACAGTTGCGCAGACTTCAAAGTCATTCAGGAAGGAGAACTGATTGGAGCCGACTGCTTCCTGCGTGAGCATAACGCCCGAGTGATGGAACAGGATCGTGTTGCCGTCCGGCTTCGCGTCCAGAACAGAGGTGGAAGCAACAACGCCGGAACCGCCGGTCGTGTTGACAACGACGAAATTCGCGCCGAGATCCTTGGAGAGCTGTGCGCACATCGTGCGGCAGTATGTATCCGTGTCACCGCCTGCGGAATAAGGCACAACGACCGTGACCGCATCCTTCGGCCATTCCACATCCGATGAACCGGTTGCGGAAGCTTCGCTCTGGGAAGCCGCGGGTGCCGATGCCGGCGCAGCGCTCTGGCCGCCGCCACACGCCGTGAGCATTGCTGCCGAAAGAAGTAATGCTGCTAATCTGTAGATTTTCTTCATGATTTCCTCCTTTAGCTGTGTTTTACTTGTCTTTCCGTTTTCGATAAGTGTAATTCATTACACTAATTCTTTTCCAATCTGTGTCCTGTTACAACTTAACACAGTTTGTAACCTGTTACAAGTAAGCAAAATTATTTTTGTAACATCTTACACTTTGGTAATTCTCTGTTTGTGCAGATTGCATAGAATTGAGCACAAAAAATCCTGCCGGCTTCCTCTCCGGCAGGATTCCTGAACGTATTTCAGAACAGTGTGCATCCGGGCGTTAGCCTTATGCTGCGGTTATTTCTGCATCACGCGGCTTACTCCGATCACTCTCATGGCCTCGTCGTAGCGGGTAAGCTCGGAAAGACGGAGCTGTTCCGCGCTCGAGCTCGCAAATCTTTCATGGTATTTTGTGATCGTTCCAAGTACGAGGATCTGGAGGATCTGCATCTGGCACATCTGGGAGGCCGCAATGTTCATTGCGTTTCCCCGCGTCCTGGCCGGTGTCATCAGCAGGATATCGGCATAGGAGGCAAGGAGCGATTCCGGATCTCCCGTGACAAGAATGACCAGCGCACCTCTCTCCTTTGCGATCATGATCACGTCGCCTGTCGTCTTTGCCTGTCCGTCGTAACTGACTGCGATCACCACATCGTCCTTTTTCAGCATAGATGCCATCCGAAGCTGCAGGAGCGATTCGTCATACTGAACGGCATGGATCCCTGCCGACGCATAAAGCCCGGCAGCCGCGCGGCAGATCCCGCAAGCGGATCCGATCGCAGTAAGCATGACTGTCTCTGCATGCGCGATCGCATCCACTGCTCTTTCCAGGCTTCTGTCATCAAGTGCCAGAATACAGCTGCGTATCATGCTCTCCACATACTGCCCGTTCTTCTGCTTGACGGTGCTCATGTTGTCGGACCTGTGAATTCCGATATCGTTTGGCTGGAAGACTGTCTCCTGCCGGCGCATCTGGAATTTCATTTCCGCAAAGCCGGCATAGCCGAGAAACTGACAAAATCTCGTCACCGTCGCCACGCTCAGGCCGATGCTGTCCGCGATCTCGTAGATTGACATCTCCAGACACTCCTTCTCATGGGCAAGAAGGTATGACGCGATCTTCTTCTGCGTCTTTTTCATGCGAGGACTGTACTGGTCCACACGAGAGGCAAATTCGCTTCTCCCCTCGATTACGGTCTTCTCTTTTTTCATGATTCACCTGTTGGAAAGCCGGACGATGCTGCCCGATAGGCAGCACCGATGAGTGTTACAATTTTAGTGTAACAAGTTTCAATTATTTGTCAACAGATGGATGTCATTCTCCGAAGAACTTCAGCATCCGCGCATGATAATCAGGCGCCGTATCGAATGCCGCATGGCCGTATCCGATGTACATATAGAGCTTGAAATCAGACCGTGCATCCAGCTCCTGTGCGATCTCCATGGTCGCATCCGAATCAAGGACCGCGTCCTCGTAGACACCGATCGCCATAACCGGGCAGTGGATCCGGTGCAGGTCCTTCGTGACGTCAAAACCCTCCGTACCCTTTACGAGAACAAGAAACCGCGCAAGATCCTCCTCCGTGACTGTCTCCGCCGCGTTTATGAGGGCGTCCCTGTACTGCTCATAGACTTCCGGCGGGTAGATTTCCTTTCCAAATGCAAGATAAAGCCCCTTCCTGTCGCCGGCTTTCGCAAGGGCAGCCCAGCCCAGGAGCTTTGTGTACTGGCTGTCCAGAATGTGCGCCGAGGTGGAGCCCAGCACCATCTTCCGTACCAGCTCCGGATATTCGATTGCGATCACAAGGGCCATCATACCGCCCTGCGAGGCGCCGAACAGATAACAGTCCTTAAGGCCGAGCGCAAGCATGACCTGCGCCGTGTCGCGGGCCATTTCGTATACCGGATAGGATTCCGGCATATCCTTTCGACGGTCAAAGACATAGATCGTATAATCAGCGGCAAAGTCCTGATAGGACTGCGCGATCAGTTCCGCGGACCCCATGACGCTCTGGATGCTGAGCCCCGGCAGGATCACAAGGATCTTTTCGCCGCTTCCGAAACAGAAATAATCCATGGAAAGGCCCGCCGTGGTTACTGTTCTGATCTCCATATCACTTCTCCTTCAGGACCTGGAATACGTAGAATTTTAGATAATAGGAGGTATCCTGCGCCCACAGGATCGGATGATCCGGCGCCTGCGTGCGGAACGCAACCTGCTTCAGGCGTCTGTGCGCATCCCGCGCCGCCGCCTCGATCACGCGCTTAAAGTGCTCCTCCTCCATAAAGTGCGAGCAGGTGCAGGTCGCAAGATATCCGCCGTCGCGGACGAGCTGCATGCCGCGCCGGTTGATCTCGCGGTACCCGCGCGATGCGCTCTGCACAGTGCTTTTTGACTTGGTAAAGGCCGGCGGATCCAGGATGACGACGTCGTAAGATACGCCTGCCTCCTCCTGCTTTGGCAGATAAGCAAAGACATCGCCGCAGACGAAGGAGATGCAATCCTGCGGGATCCGTTCGGCGTTTAAAAGCGCGTTTTCCTTTGCCTGCGCAATCGCCGTCTCCGATGCGTCGATCGCCGTCACTTTCCTTGCGCCGGCAACAGCCGCATTCAGGGCAAAGGAGCCGGTATGCGTAAAGCAGTCGAGCACCTCCATCCCTCTGCAGATGGGTTGGATCAGCCTCCGGTTCAGTTTCTGGTCGAGAAAGAAGCCGGTCTTCTGCCCGTTTGCGATGTCCACGATATACCGGACGCCGTTTTCCTCGATGGGAACCTTCGTATCAAAGGGCTCCGTCAGGAATCCCTTGAACGGCTCCATCCCCTCTCTGGTCCGGACAGCGGCATCACTCCTCTCAAAGATGCCGCGCACCGCGCAGCCGTCCTCTGCAAGAACCTGTACAAGTGTAGACAAGACGAGGGGCTTAAGCCTGTCCATGCCGAGAGAGAGCACCTCGGCGACCAGCACATCTCCATATTTGTCCACCGTGAGACCCGGCAGGAAATCCGCCTCACCGAAAACGACGCGGCAGCTGTCCGTGTCGATGACCCTTTTTCTGTACTCCCATGCGGCGCGCACCCGCTCCTTCAGGAACGCTGCGGTGACCGGCTGATCCTTCCTTCTCGTGAGCATGCGGACGCGGATCTTTGACAGGTCGTTGATCATGCCCCGTCCCATCACGTATCCGTCGAAGTCCTCCACCGTGACGACCGCACCGTTTTCGTAATCCCCCGTGACGACATCGATCTCGTTGTCATAAACAAACGTGCCTCCGCCCTTGATCGTGCGCCCCTCGCCTTTGAGAAGGCGGACCCTCGCGCCGCACGTGAGATCCATTTCGTCATCGCAGTGATAAGCAAGATATTCCCGTATCGTCAAGACTGCGCCCCTTTGCAGACATCCACCCAGCCGGCTGCGCCTGCGTACTGTTCCATCTCCGGTATCGTCAGTTCGATCGCGCTGTTGCTGCTTCCGCAGGCGGGGAACACTGTCTCAAATCGCTTCAGCGACTCATCCAGGTATACCGTGACCCCGTCATTGACAGCAAACGGACAGACGCCGCCGACTGCGTGGCCGATCAGGTCCACCGCCTCATCCGCCGTCAGCATCTTTGCCTTCGTGTGGAAGGTCTCCTTGTATTTATGGTTGTCCACCTTCACATCCCCGGCCGCGACAACCAGCACCGGCCCCTCCGGCGTCATAAACGAGAGCGACTTTGCGATCCTGCAGGGTTCACAGGAGAGCGCCTGCGCGGCAAGCTCCACCGTAGCGCTCGACACCTCGAACTCCCGGATCCTCTCCTCCATCCCGAACTGCCGGAAATAGGCCTTTACCTTCTCTATCGACATCTCAGTTCTCCTCTTTTTCGATTCTTTCGATTCTCTTCAGATAGTTTTCTTTTTCATGTGCATAGGCGGCATTGAAGCGCGCGTCCGCACCGGCGCGCAGGCTTGCCATATAGTTGTGCTCCTGGTCCGCCAGCTCCGGCCGCATCCGCACGATAACCGACATGCCGACATTGGAGCAGACATCGAAAATACGGGAAAAGCATGTCAGCAGATTCATGAAGTCCGCGTCGATCGCGATGTCGCACTTTCCTGCGCTCATGCGAGAGAGGTGATTGCTCCGCATTGCGCCGATCACATCACCTGCAGCATGTGTCATGGGTTCGATCCCCTCCGCCTCCGTGATGTCCCGCCTCTCAAAAGCCTTCTGCGTCTTGTCCAGCGTGCGGTCACAAAGCTCGTACAGAAGATTTAATTCCTTATTTGCCGCATCCGAAAATGTCAGCTTCCTTGCATTCATATCCGCTGCGATCTGCGCGATGTCCTTTGCGTGGTCGCCGAGATTCTCAAATTCGGAGACCGTCCCATAGTACTGGTCGAGGATCGGCACGAAGCTTTCCCCGTGAATGCGTGGCAGGAGACCCACCATGTAGCGGCTCAGATTATCCGTAAGAAGATTGATGTTCTGCTCCTCCTCCTCAATCGCAAGAAGACGGTCCTCATCGTAGTTCTCAAACAGTTTCTCCGCTTCGGTAAGATTGCTCCTTGATGCCGTCAGCATGGTCAGGAGGATATCATAGCAGCTTCGCAGCGCAAGCGCCGGCGTACTGTAAAAAGCGGGGCTGAGAGATTCCATCTGCACCTTGTACCGGTTTTCGGCGACCGGCTCATCCCGGATGATCCTGCGGCTCATCTTCTCATACCACGAGATCAGCGGAAACAGGCAGACTGCACAGGCAAGGTTGAAAACCGTATTGGTATTTGCGATCATCCCGGCATTTGCTGTCTTGTCCCATATCCATTCCAGAAGACCCAGATGTTTTGCCGCCGTTACGAAAAGCAGCACAGCGACCGTCTCGCTCAGGTTAAAGAGGATATTCACAACGCCGACCCGCTTTGCCTCCGCCTTTGCCCCGATGGAACAGACAATGGCCGTCGTGACACAGTCGCCGAGATAGATTCCGACAATTACCGCGTAAATTGCCTTGAATGTAAGGATCCCGGACGTGGAGAAAGCCTGCAGGATACCGATCGTCGCGGAGGAGCTCTGCAGAATAAAAGCAACCAGAGCGCCGATGCCGTATCCGATGACAGGATTGCCGGAGAGCTTGCTGAAAAGGCTCTCGAATATTCCGGTATCTGAGAGCGTTTTTACCGCATTTGTCATATTGAGCAGACCGCTGAATAAAATGCCGAAGCCGATCGCGATGTTCCCGACCGACTTCGCATTCTTAAACCGTCCGCCCATAATGAGTACGATGCCGATGATCAGAGCGATCGGCGCGAGCGTGGACGGCTGCAAAAGGCGCAGGAAGGTGTTGCCGGAAGCGTTGATGTCCAGCAGCCTTATGATCTGTCCCGTGACCGTTGTACCCACATTCGCGCCGATGATAATGCCGAGTGACTGATGAAGCGTTAATATCCCGGCACCGACCAGACCGGACGTAATGACGATCGTCGCAGTGGACGACTGGATCACGGCCGTGATCAAAAGACCAAGCAGAAAGGCTTTTACCGGGTTATCCGTCACGTTCTCCAGGACGGATTTCAGTGTCCCGGAGGAATTCTCCTTCAGCGAATCGCCCATCAGGCGCATGCCGTATAGGAACATGGCAAGTCCGCCGAACAGGGATAAAACATCAAAAATACTCATTGCAAAACTCCTGTATAATAAATGGCCCAAAATTCACCAATTAGATTATAGGAGCCTGCAAAAGCAATTACTACAACTATTTTCTTCTTTTTCTGCGGGTTAGACGGCCCGAGAAGACAAAGGTGATCAGGAGTGCGCCTGCTGCCGCACAGATCCCGCCGTACAGGAGCATTCTTGCGCTGTCGCCCGTCCCGGATGCGGCGCTTCCGGACCGCTCCGCGGCAGCAACCGTCGGAACATGCGGCGCCTGTGTTTCCCCGGAAGCCGGTTTTTGCGGCTCATCTTCTCTTTCCTCCTCATCCGCGCGAACCGGTTCATTTGTAACGGTATTGGTATACAGCACAGTGTCATTCACCGTCACCTCCGCCCGGTTCCGGATCTCACTCTCTGCGGCATTTCGCACACGGACCCGGAAGGAAACCGTCTTTTTCTCGCCGCCCTTGAGCGGGATCTCCCAGTACACCCTTCTTTTGTTGTTGCCGTCTGCTCCGTCCTCGCCTTTGTCTTCGACGGACAAAACCTCCAGCTTATCCGCGGGATAATAATCCCGTATTGTATAGACAGCCTCCTTTGCGCCCTTCGGAGAAGAAACCGTGATCCGGTACGTCAGCTCCGCGTTGATCTTCGCATCCTTCCCATTCCGGTCTTTCCCCTCACTGTTTACAACCTCCTTGATGGGGGCCTGCGCAATATAATTCGTGACCTCGTTCGTCTCCTGCTTCCAGCCGTCTGCCGCCATCAGCGCCCGGTTGACCAGCGCTTTTCCCGCTGCCTTCTCCTGCGCCATCACGCGGATGCGGATCTCCCTGCGCTCATTTGCCTTCATGTTAAGCTTAAACGTGAGCTTCCTTCCTTCTATTGCGGGCGAATCCGTCGCTTCCACAAAAGACGTCCCCTCCGGAAGCGTGTCCGTGAGCGTGAAGCTCTTTTCCGAATCGAACGGATTAGCCACGCAGATGATGTAGTAATATTCCGTTCCGGGCGCAATGACTCTGCGGTCAATATCCCTCCCCTTTAGATCCGCTGTCTTTTTCACCGGATCGAGCGGCACGGCGTTGACCACTTCGTTTGTCCTGACCTGGACATCGTCAACCATGACAAGTGCGGAATTCCTTATCACGCAGCCCTTGCCCTTTGCTTTTGCCGCAAAGGAGACAGTCCTTGTTTCGCCTCCCTTAAGACGCGCTTCAAATATCACGCGGCCGTTCGATACTCTTCCCCCGTCCGACGCGCGCACAAATTCAGTATTTTCCGGCAAAACGTCCGTGACGGAGAAAACCTTTTCCTGTGAAGACGGGTTCCGGAATGTGACCGCATAGGTCAATTCCTGCCCGTCGCTCACGACCTGGCCATTCAGGTCTTTCCCTTTGTCGGAAAGGACCCTTTTGACCGGGTCTCCCGCAACCGGCGTCGTGACGTGTCCTGTCTGCGTCGTATTGTCAAACCGGATGGCTGCCCGGTTCTGAAGAACAGTATCCTTTGCGGTGTCCGCGATGCTCACGCTCACGCGCACTGTCTTCGTCTCCCCCGGCGCAAATGTGAGATTCCATGTCACAGTTCCCGCACTGCAGACACCTCCGCAGTCCGCCTCTTGGAATACGGCCCCCTTCGGCAGCACATCTGTCAGAACCGCCCTCTTTTCGACCGTCATGGGATTGGATGCCGTGATGGTATAGGTAAGAAGGTCCGCTGCCCTTCGGACTCTCCCGTCGATCTCCTTGCCGTCCGTACTGAGGACCTTTTTTACCGGATCCGCAGGAACGCCGTTCCTTGTTATGTTGGAGTGGAGCGTGACATCCTCCGCCGTCATATCAGCCGAATTGTCGAATGCGACACCTTTTTCCTTCACAGAAGCCGTGAACGTAACTTCTTTCTCTTCTCCCGGAGCAAGTGCGCAGGTCCAGGCTATGACGCCGTCCTTTAATACGCCCCCCTCTCCGATCCTGTCGGGGATGAGATGCTGCGGCACTTTATCGGTGATCACAAAGGTTTTCGCTTCTTTTCCGGGATTCCGGAACCGAATTCCGTATCGAAGGAGGCTCCCCGGGTCGACAGTCTTCCCGTCTGCGTCGTTTCCGGCGGCGTCCCTGACCGTCTTTTTCGGATCCTCCGGCACCGGTGTCTCCACTTCGTCGGTCTCTCTTTCGACGCTGTCGACCGATATCTGCGCCCTGTTTTTCATCCGCGTGCCCTTTGCAGCGGCATCGATGCGGACCCGCGCACGCACCGTCTTCTCCCCGTGCGGCGGGATCGTCACCGTCCATTTCACCGCATAATCCCTGCAGGTGCCTTCGTTGTCGGCAGAAACAAACTCCGCGCCGTCCGGCAGAACGTCGAGAATCTCAAACGCCTTCTCCACATCCGCAGGATTTCTCACAGTGATGCTGTAGATGAGTTCTTCCCCTGCTGCGGCGAGTCTCCCGCTGCTGTCCGTATCCGGATCATTCACCTTTCCGACCTTTTTTTCCGGATCCTTCAGCACGTAATTTGTCACTTCATTCGTCTCTGCGTCATATCCGTCACCTGTAACGGCAGCCCTGTTGGTGACTTTTTCCCCTGCGAGGGCGCTTCCCGCCTTTGCCGATACGCGGACAGTCTTTCTTCCTCCGGGTGCGATGCGGATCTTCCAGCTGACCGTCTGTCCCTTAGCGCTTCCCGCATCGGAAACCTCCTGCACGGCCAGTCCCTCACGCAGTGTATCCGTAATGATGAATTCCGTCTCTTCATCCCGCGGGTTTTCCACTTCGATCTCGTAGATGAGCAGATCATTGACGCAGATGATCTCGCCGTCTATCCTTTTCCCGCTCTCATTCAGGACGCGCTTGACGGGGAGCGGCGCCAGGTAGTTTACAACCTCCTGTGTGTCGCCGCTGTACTCCCGGGAAACCAGATGTGCCTTGTTTCTGAAAACCGTTTCCTTTGCCTCCGAAGGCAGCCGCACGGTCGTCGTGAGCCGGATTTCCCCGCCTGCCGGAACGCTGCCCTTCCATACAACGGCACCGTTCCCAAAGACGCCTCCATTGTCCGCAGACACGAAAACCGCGCCGCGCGGGAGCGGATCTGTGACCGTAAATTCGCGTTCCTCTGCAGAAATATTCTTCCATGTGATCAAATAGGTCAGGATATTGTTGTCCTGTCCCGCCTCCCGAAAGAGCGTTGTGCCATTTACATCCCTGCCGTCCTGCACCACTGTCTTGACGGGATCCGGCAGCACATAGTGCCGCACAGTATTGGTCGTGTATTTCTCACTCCCGTACGAGACCTGCGCGGCATTCTCATACGCCCTTCCGCTCACGAGACTCTTTGCCGTAAAGGTGAGCGCCCGGAAGCCGCCGGCCGGCACGGACACATCCGTCCATGTCACCGTCCTGCCCTTCAGGGTCCCGCCCTCTGCGGATACAAACTCCATTTCATCCGGGACGGTATCCGTGACCGTAACACTCTTTGCCAGTGTTCCCGCATTATAGACCGTGATCCTGTATGTGACCATCTCGCCCCTGCCGGCAGTCTTCCCGTCCAGGCTGACGCCCTTCGCACTTAGGACTTCTTTTTTCGGCAGCGGCGTGCAGATGACCCGGATCGACTGATCCGCGGTGATATTTGCGAAGGTATAGGACTCCGAAACTTTCTTCGGGTCCGCCTGCTCTCCGTTTACAAGGATCTCCGAGATGAAAAAGCCCTCGTCCGGGCGATATGCGACTTTCTCCGTCGAGCCGTGCGGTACGGCCTCCTTTCCCGGATCGATCGATCCGTTCAGCACACCGGTCGTGATCCTGTAAGTGTTGATCTCATAGACGACGCGGATCTCGTGATCCTGCGTGATATTTGTAAAAGCATACACGGAGGGGTACTTTTTTATGTCGACCGCTTTTCCGTCTACCGTCACCGAAACAAGATGATATCCCGCATCCGGTTTATAGTTCACTGTGTGATCCGCACCGTGCACGATCCCCTCTTTTGCAGGATCGATTGACCCGTGCACCGCCTGCGTCGAAACCCGGTAGGTATTCGGCTCGAATACGGCGCGGATCTCATGGTCCTGCGAGATATCCGTAAAGGTATACGAGGAGGGATACTTTTTGATATCGGCCGCCTTCCCGTCGACCGTCACCGATGCCAGGTGATATCCCTTATCCGGCTGGTAATTTACCGTGTGCTTCGATCCGTGTTCAATCCCCTCCCTTGTGGCATCGATCGTACCGCCTTCAGCGCCAGTCACCACCTTATAGGTATTGATCTCATATACGACACGGATCTCGTGATCCTGCGTGATATTCGTAAAGCTATAGGAGGATGGATACTTTTTGATGTCGGCCGCCTTCCCGTCGACCGTTACCGATACCAGGTGATATCCCTTGTCCGGCTGATAGTTCACTGTGAGGTTATCGCCCGTACTCACCGTCGCGGAAGGGTCTATGCTCCCGTGCACGGCGCTTGTCTTCACTGTCTTTTTCCCGAAGCCGGTCCTTACTTCGTTGCTCTTTTTTGTGTCGGTGTTCCCGTTCTTCTTGGTGACGGAAACCTCGGCCGCGTTGACGTACTCTGTCCCCGCATCCGCACGAGCCGTGATCTCCCAGGTGAGGATCGATCCGTAAAACGGCCAGTCCGCGGGAGACTTTGCCGATGCCGCGAGCTTTCGGCCATCCGCCGAAAAACTAAAATGGGAGGAGACATTCTCTTTTCCGCACAAAACTCTCTGTGACAGGAGGGTCAGGCCCTCGGGAAGCGTATCTGTGAACCGGAATGACGCATAACGGTGTGCGTCGCTCGACTCATTGGGGATATCCTGATGAACCCTGTAAATGAGCTGTTCCCCCTGTTTTGAGAGCGTATTCTCCGTCACCTCGTCTTCGTCCGCGTCGCTGACTGTTTTCTCCGGCGTCGCGATGCTCCAGGGGCCGTATCCTGTCCCGTTAAAGGCGGCGTGTGACCCTCCGTCCGCCTCCAGCCAGTCGTCCGTCAGGTGGCTCGCATAAAGATTTGATTTGTTGTTGTAATACTCTTTTAAACCGCTCTGCGTCCATGCGCCGGTCTCGTCGATTGCGTTGGTATAGCCGTTCAGGAAACCGTGCTCGGAGACCGTGAAATCAAAGGTGCTGACACCGCTCAGCTCGAAACGGACCGACTGGCTCTCCAGGTTCTGGTGATCCTCGTCATCGCCCTCGCCCGAGGAGATCAACGTCCAGATGCCGTTTTCCTCAAAGCCGTACACATAGCTGTCGTTGCGGACACTCACGTTTTCCAGTACGCCGTCCACATTTTTGAACTGAAATACCTGGCAGAAGTCCAGATCCAGGAACTTCAGGCCCGTGTTGATGTAGACCTTCTTTGTGTGATCGTCCGAGAGGTAGAGCTCATACCGCGCCGTGTATTCGATTCCGGACCAGTAATGATCCAGCACGCCGGCATAGCTGTCCGCATGAAGCGCAGTGTACACGTAATAGCCGTCCGGGTAAAAATACGTGATCTTGACATCGATGTTTTTCCCGTTGTAGCTGCCCATATCGGTCACCCACGCACCTGCGTGGCCCGACCCGTTCTTCGGCAGCACGCCGTACTTCCAGGCGTCATTTTTTCTTCTGGAGGTCTCCCATTGAAAGCCCCCGTCAGACCAGAACGTGACTGTTGACTGCCTGGTCGGCTTTAAGACGAAGGAATAGTTTCCGTCCGCAGCCGCACCGGAAGGCACAACGCTGACCCCGCCCGTATTGATCAGTTTCTTTTCCGATCCGCGGGCAGGAGCCTTCAATAGCATCCGCTGAGGGCCACCGGCCGCCGCTAAATCCGCACGCAGCTCCTTCAGCCGCATGCGAAGCGATTTCTCTTCTCCTTCCCGAAGATACTCCGCGGCTGTCAGCTTCTCCTCGATCCTCGTGATCTCCGCTGCGCTCTCATCCTCTGCCCCGGCTTGCTCACTGCTCTCCTGCGCATCTTCTTCGGCAGCCTCTGCGACTTCTTCCAGAGCTTCTTCTGCGACTTCTTCCGGAGCTTCTTCTGCGGTTTCTTCCGAGACTTCTTCCGGGGCTTCTTCTGCGGTTTCTTCCGAGGCTTCTTCCGGTGTTTCATCCGCATCTTCCGTCGGTTCCTCCGGCTCTGCCGCTTCCGACGACTCTTCATCCTTTTCTTCTTCCTCCGTGTCGGCTGTATCGACGTTTTCCTGTGTAACCACAGCTTCCGCGCCGCCTTCCGCATCTGCCGCCGCGAGCGCGGGAAGCCCCGTGCCTGTGAGGAGCACTGCGGCCAGCAGAAGGGAAAGCAGTCTGATCCTGATTCCTTTCACTCTTTAAACCTCCTGTTCGGAATTGATTCCGCCCCAGGGAGCTTATACAGATTTCACCGTGGATTCCCGCACCGGAATGCGGACAGCCTGTCCGCGGGTACGGTATGATCTTTTCAGAAAATAAGCCGTAAGAGCACCGGACAATGTGGTTTTCCGCGTCCGATGGTAAGCTGTATTCTAACAAAGCATTTTCCGAAAAGCAAATACAATCGTGTTTCATTGAATTCGGCGGGCCAAAATGATATGTTGTAAGCATGAAAAAAGAGATTACTTCCGCGACACAGCCCCTGAGGGGCGTCATAAAGGTTCCGGGTGACAAGTCCGTTTCGCACCGCGCTGTCATGTTCGGGGCGCTCTCGGACGGCGACACCCATATCACAGGATTTTTGAGCAGTGCTGACTGCTTCTCCACGATTTCGTGCTTTGAAAAGCTCGGCATCACCTTCCTCAGGGATCAGGACAACGTCACTGTCCGTGGGAAGGGACTATACGGCCTGCGCGCCCCGGAGGGCGAGGTGTCCCTGTACACCGGAAACAGCGGCACGACCACAAGGATCCTCTCCGGGATCCTCGCGCCGCAGCCCTTTTCGAGCATCCTGGCCGGCGATGATTCCGTCAACAGGCGTCCCATGCGCAGGGTCATAGAGCCGCTGTCCGAAATGGGCGCCGATATAAAAAGCGTAAACGACAACGGCTGTGCGCCGCTTCGCATCCGCGGCTCGCAGCTGCACGGAATAGACTATGTCTCTCCCGTCGCATCCGCACAGGTCAAGTCCGCGATCCTGATGGCCGGTCTCTATGCGGACGGGCCCGTCTCCGTGACGGAGCCGTCCCTCTCCAGGGATCATACGGAGCGGTTTCTTTCATCCTGCGGCGCGGAGGTCGCTACGAAGCCGCTCGATGACGGCAGCTACCGGATCAGCCTGAAACCCTGCGCGCACCTTTCCGCACAGGAAGTGCGCGTGCCCGGCGACATCTCCTCCGCCGCCTTCTTCCTTGTGGCGGCGCTGCTCGTACCCGGTTCGGAAGTTTTGCTGACGGATGTCGGCATCAACCCGACCCGCGCGGGGATTCTGAAGGTCCTTCGCCAAATGGGTGCGGATATCACTGTCACTGTCAAGGCGGAGCGCCCGGAACCGTATGCGGATATCCTTGTCCGTCACAGCGCACTGCATGGCGTGGATATCCGCGGCAGCATCATTCCCGCCCTCATCGATGAGCTTCCGGTCATCGCAGTTGCAGCCGCATTTGCGGATGGGACGACCACGATTGCCGACGCCGGAGAGCTGCGCGTTAAGGAGTCCGACCGCATCGCAGCGATGACGGAAAACCTGAGAGCCATGGGCGCTGCGGTACAGGAGACACCGGACGGAATGATCATAGAAGGGGGATCCGCACTCTGCGGAGCGCAAATCACAACGTACGCCGACCACCGCATCGCGATGAGCTTTGCAGTCGCTGCGCTCGCCGCAGCGGGCGTGACGGTACTGGATGATGCATCCTGTGTCGCCATCAGCTATCCGTCATTTTTTGACGACCTCGGAGCGCTGCTGCGGTAAGGATCCCTGCTCCGCGCAGGCTTCATCCCGCGCCTTGAGAAAGTGCCGGCGATATGCTAAGATTACTCTCGTGTCTGCAGGAGTGGCGGAATGGCAGACGCATCAGACTCAAAATCTGACGTAGGTGACTACGTGTGGGTTCAAGTCCCATCTCCTGCATGAAAGAAGAAATGCCGCACGGCAAAAGCTGTGCGGCATTTCCTTTTGTTTTCCCCCTGTTCTCCGCAGATCATCACTGCGAAGCCCTCAGCTCACAGGACAGCAATCAGCGCATCGACCTCCTCGTCCGTCGTGCCCCAGTCCGTCGCGAGACGGATGATCGTGTGTTCCTCGTCCGCCTTCTCCCAGAAGCTGTAGCACACCTTCTCTCCGAATGCGGCGAGCGCGGTATTTTCCATCACAAAAAATACCTGGTTGGTCGGCGAGCCGAAACAGAGCTTATAGCCTTTTTCGACCAGCGCCTGCCGGACTCTGTCAGCCGCCTTCACAGCCCTTGCACCGAGCTTTAAGTAAAGATCGTCCGTAAAGAGCGCATCATACTGCACGCCCAGGAGCCTGCCCTTTGCAAGCCGTGCGCCGTGCTGCTTGATGATCGTAAAAAAGTGCGGGATCCTTTCCGGATCCGGAATGACGACCGCCTCCCCGAAGAGCGCGCCGCATTTCGTACCGCCGATATAGAAGACATCGCACAGCTCGGCAAGATCCTCGAGCGTGATGTCGTTTTCCGGGCATCCGAGCGCATAGGCGAGCCTCGCGCCGTCAAGATAGAGCGCAAGACCGAACGAGGCGCTCACCTCGCGGAGCGAAAGGAGCTCTTCTTTGCTGTAGAGCGTGCCGGACTCCGTCGGGTGGGAAATATAAACAAGACCCGGCATGACCATATGTTCGTGGTTCTCGTCCGCATAGAAATCCTGCAGGTATGTAAGGAGCTCCCCTGCGTCAAGCTTGCCGTCATGCTCCGGCAGCGTTAAGACCTTGTGCCCGTCCGCTTCGATCGCGCCGGCCTCGTGCACGCTGATGTGTCCGCTCCTTGTGGCAACAACGCCCTGGTAGCCGCGCAGCAGTGCATCGATCACCGTCGCGTTCGTCTGGGTACCGCCGACAAGGAATTCCACCTCCGCCTCCGGGCAGCCGCAGGCGGCCCGGATCTTCTCCTTTGCTGCTTCCGTGTAAGGATCCAGGCCGTATCCGCCGGTTTTTTCCAGATTCGTTCGAACGAGCGCCTCCATCACGGCGGGGTGCGCCCCCTTCATGTAATCGCTCTCAAAACTGAGCTTTTCCTGTTTCATTTCCATACCATTCCTCATTTCTCCGGCCCGGGTTCAAGGCCCCGCCCTGCCGCTTCACCGATTGCGTCACCGTCTGTCCCTGTCGATGAACTCCAGCGCGATCACGGAGATGACCGCAAACAGAGCCGCAAGGATGATCATCGCTCCCCAGCAGGCAAGGACATTTTCCTGTGTGCTGACAAACAGACTGTTCCGGTTGTAGGTTCCCGCCCAAAGATTGAACTCATCCATGAGATTGTCTTCATAGA
>CACZQP010000158.1 GCA_902783385.1 uncultured Lachnospiraceae bacterium
ACGTCCCTGCGCTTTATGGCCGCCCAGTACGCCCGAGGACTGCGGGGTCAGGCCGATGTGGCCGAAGACCAGGATGCCACAGTTGCGGATGGCACGGATGCGGCTGGCAACTGTTTTTCCGCCTTCGAGCTTGATGGCGTCCACGCCGCCTTCTTTCAGGAAGCGAATCGCGTTGCGGGCAGCCTCTTCATCCGAGACTTGATAGGAACCGAAGGGCATATCGCCGACGACAAAGGTGTTCGGGGCGCCGCGACGGACAGACTGGCAGTGCTCGATGCACATATCCATAGTAACCGGGAGCGTGCTGTCAAAGCCGGAATCGACCATTCCCAGTGAGTCACCGACAAGGATCATGTCGATGCCGGCCTGCTCGGTGAAGGATGCGAACGGCGCGTCGTAAGCAGTGATCCAGGATACTTTTTCTCCATTGAGCTTCATGTTGTACAGATCGATAACGCTTTTCTTTTTCATGATTGACCCTCCTTATTAAGGCAATGAACTCGTTCGGGTGTTGACATATGATGATCGTCACTTGTATTATGGCCGCTCCTGTTCGATTTGTAAAACGAATAAATATTATAATATTTATTAAAGATATTAATTGATTTTCGGGTCAAAAATGGTATATTGAAGACGGAAAAACATTGAGAAAAGGGAGAGCGGGAGCAAAAGATGGAAATACGGAACCTGAAAACATTTCTGCAGGTAGCCACTTTGGAGAACGTCACCCAGGCCGCAAAGGAGCTTGGCTATTCGCAATCTGCTGTCAGCGTACATATTCATAAGCTGGAGCAGGAACTGGGCTTGCCCCTGTTTGATCGGATCGGCAAAAACGTACAACTGACCGATTACGGAAAAGCGCTTATCCCCTACGCCCGCGATGCCGTGAAAGCTACGATGGCCCTGGAGGCCTTCGGCCAGGCCCCGGAGATGATGCCCGGTTTTCTGAAGATAGGCATCACTGATTCTTTGTTCGACTTGCTTCTGAAAAAGAGTCTCATCCATTACCATGACCGGTTTCCCAAAGTCACGCTCGAGCTTTCGGTGGATACCACCGCAAACCTGACGCAGGCACTCCAACAAGGCTCTATCGACGCGGCCTGCATCATCGCCGACCCGGTTTCTCCCACGGACTGGCAGATCTGGCATCAGATCGCGGTACCGATCGTCCTCGCCGCCAATCCGCGTCATCCTTTCTCAAAACGGGAATCGATTTCCTTAGCCGATCTCGCCGGCAGCCAGATGATCATGATGGAACGGGACGCGCCTTACAGCCAGTATTTTGAAAAGCTTCTGGCCCGGCACAATATCGAGTACAGCCCCTTTCTGCGCATCCCGAGCGCCAATGCGGCCAAAGAACTCATCTTGGAGGAAGAATTCATTTCCCTGCTCCCCTTCTACGCGGTACGCTCTTACGTATTGCGAGGCGAGCTCTGTGTATTAAACATCCCGGAATGGCAACTGAACCAGTCTGTCCAGATCCTTTTGCACCGCAACAAATGGATCACCCCGCAGATCGAAGGCTTTTTATCTGAGCTCCGAACCAGCCTGGAAGCCGTACTGGGCGAAGAGCAATAAGCCGGAACAGCAGACGAAGCAAACCGTTTCAGGAAGCGCGCCGGCGCTGGCAGATGCAGCGAATCGTTTCAGGAAGCGCGCCGATACTGGCAAAGCGTCCTGCGGCTCTGCTTTATTGATCCGAACTGCCGTCTTCTTTCCGTTTCCCCACCTCTTGCTTTCAGCGCCTCTTCTCCACATCCGGCCAAAACACAGGTTTAAAGCCGATTCGCGGCAGAATCATGTTTTTAAGGAGAAGGGTGATCGTATACGCATCAGTCTGCCCGTCCGCATCATCCGCAGACAAAAACAACGTATTGTTCAACGTATAGCGATTCCGTATGTAAATGCGGATCTTATTGACATTCATCTCAAGATATTCATTATCCGCCAACATGCCAAGGTGTTCATGGATGATTTTCCCTGTCAACGCATTCGGAAGCGGATCACGGAATACGTAATCCGCGTTCTTGTAGATATGGTCTCCTGCCTCATTTACCAGATTAATATCTTCTTCGTAGTGGAACGGAACCCCGAGGTATTTATAGATATTGTAAATAATCACTTCACCTTTCGACCGGACTTTTTCCCCATCACACGTAATGCTGACTTCCTGCTTCATCGCATAGGGATTATGCCGATAAGGCTGCTTCTTCCATTCGTCATCGTCCATCATGCCCGGGTTCTTATTCACCGATCCCGTATCGTCCCGGTAGATTGGAAACAGGCGTTCATCGATTGCTTCCGGATCGTAGGCCAGATACTTTCCCCGCATGCGCTCTAGCATTTCCTTGTTCTTCCGAAGCGTCCTTCTCAACTCCGCGACAAAATGGCGCTGTTTGATCCGAATCACTTCCGTCGATTTCTCATCTCCGAGCATTACCGATTGCCGCTTCCCGCTCGGAGCAATTCGCTTGCGCGTATGGTAAATCAATTGCCCGTTCTTTTGTTTTACATACAAAGCCTGCATCTCTTCCCCGTCATCTGTCTCGTTTAGCTTCTCTAG
>CACZQP010000159.1 GCA_902783385.1 uncultured Lachnospiraceae bacterium
ATTCCGGTGTGCTGCATGCATGCTGCATATACGCTACTTATCTATTGCGGCGAATTGCTGCATACGACTTCTCACAACTACATATAGTGGAAAAACCACGTTGCAAGACGCAATATATTGTATAGAGACGTCCTGAGAAGCGCCACTGATCAGCGCTTCGAGAACTGCGGTGCTCTTCTTGCCTTCTTGAGACCGTACTTCTTGCGCTCCTTCATGCGGGGATCGCGGGTCAGGAACCCTTCCTTCTTGAGGACAGGACGGAACTCCTCGTCCGCCTCGCACAGGGCTCTTGCAATGCCGTGACGGATCGCGCCTGCCTGGCCGGTCGTGCCGCCGCCCTTGACGGTGATGTTGAAATCATACTGTCCCGCCGTCTGGGTCGCTTCCAGCGGCTGGCGGACGATGACCTTTAAGGTCTCCAGTCCGAAGTATTCGTCAAGGCTTCTCTTGTTGATGGTGATATTTCCCTTGCCGGGTTTCATAAATACGCGGGCAACAGAGGATTTCCTTCTGCCGGTGCCGTAGTACGTCGCTGCTTTAGCCATTTTCCTTTACTCCTTTCAGAATTTCAGCTCTTCGGGCTTCTGTGCCGCGTGATTGTGCTCAGGGCCTTCGTACACATAGAGCTTTCTGTACATCTGATCGCCGAGTCTTCCTGCAGGCAGCATGCCGCGTACGGCCTTCTCAATGACCTTGACGGGTTTCTTGTTCATCATCTCGCGCAGGGTCGTGTACTTTGCGTTTCCGACATAATCGGAGTGGGAGAAATAGATCTTCTGCTCCATCTTCTTGCCGGAGACCTTGATCTTTTCGGCATTGACAACGATGACGTTGTCGCCTGTGTCAAGGAAAGGGGTATATGTGGGCTTATTCTTGCCGCGAAGGACCTTCGCCACTTCGGAAGCAAGGCGGCCGAGTGTCTTATCGGTGGCGTCTACGACGTACCATTTTCTCTCGATCGCAGAGGCGCTTGCCATGTACGTTTTCATCATGTTTCCTCCGTAAAATACGTCAACATTTCTCGTGCGGTTCGCAGTGGGCAAACGACTTTACAAAACCGGGGAGTTTGGCACGTTTCTCGCGTTTTACGCGCAGAAAACGAACGCCGTTTACCGTCGCACGTGCAATATTATAGGGCAGCCATGGCGCGCCGTCAAGCAAAAATGTGCCTTTTACGTCGTGATGCCGTGCGCGTTTTTGATGACACCCCAGAATGCGTCGTCGACATAGTACAGCACACTGGTGATATCGCTCCGGCGCACGAAGCGTCCTTCTTTGGAGTGGCAGGCGCAGGCGTGCGCGACCGCCTCCGGAAGGCCCACGGTCAGCGCGATGTGCGCGCCGTAGAAGGTGTGGCGCAGGCACGGGCTCCCCTCCGCGGAGGGATCCTCATTCCATTTTGCGCGCTTTTGCACGTTGTTTTCATAGGGATTGCCGAGGTCGTGGCAGAGCGCGCAGGCGAGCAGGAGGTCCCTGTCGATGTTCAGGGGCTCCTCGAGCACCTCGTTAAAGCACTCCGCGGCGTGGAGCGCCATCTTTGCGACCGCCATCATGTGCTTCGGCTGGCTGCAGTACATCGTGACATCCAGCGGTCCGTCGACCTCCTCCAGCTTCGTAAAGCCGTTCTCCTTCAGGGAGATCGCCCACGCATCCAGCACCTTGTTCCGCAGGTCTTCATCCTGTATCTCGCTGATCATGGGGAGTGACGCAAGGACGCCCGCCCGGATCGTTTCATCTACTTCATATGTCTTCATTCTTATCTCCCCCGCTCTCAAGGCATCGTTCACATCTCTTCTTTCGTTATTCAGATCAAATTCAGACCGAAAGCCACTTAGGCCGCGGCACGCCCAGTCTGTCGGAGATCAGCGCGATCTCGCTAAGGACCTCCACCGGGTAGGTGATTCCGTCCCGCAGCTGGCGCTCGCGGGTTTTCCACTCCATCTCGCCCGGGAGGTAAACCTCCTCCGCTCCCGGGGAAAGGGGCGACGCCTTGATGAAGGCGATCTGCGCATCCATCCGCTCTTTAAATGCCGCGATGTCCGTCATCCGCCAAAGGTCGACCGCCGCAAAGCACTGTCCCTTGTTGAGGCTCCCGTCAAAGTCCTTATAGATGGTCTTCAAGGTAGGGCCGATCGCAGCGTCGCTGATCACCGACGACAGGAAGCCGATCATGATCGCAAGGCCCGATCCCTTATAGCCTGCAATTGCCTGAAGGCTCCCCTCCAACGCGGCGTTCGGGTCCGTCGTCGGGTTTCCGTCCCGGTCCAGCGCCCAGGTGTCCGGGATTGCGCTCCCGGTCTTTGCCGCGACGTCGACCTTTCCCTTTGCGACGACGCTGAGCGCCGTATCGAGGACGACAGGGTACCGCTCTCCCGCCGGGATCGCGATGCTGAACGGATTGTTCCCCACGCGGGAATCCGACCCGCCGAACGGCGCCATGAGGTTGCCTCCGCCGACTGTGCAGGAGAAACCGATCATGTCCTCCTCCAGCGCCATCCGGGTGTAATAGGCGCAGCGGCCGTAGTGGTTGCTGCGTCTTGCCGTCAC
>CACZQP010000160.1 GCA_902783385.1 uncultured Lachnospiraceae bacterium
CCAGACGCTGCAGGGACTGTACGCGATCGGCTCGGGAGGCGTCTTCGGAAAGGGGCTGGGGCAGAGCATGCAGAAGCTCGGTTATATTCCGGAGGCGCAGAATGACATGATCTTCTCGATCATCTGCGAGGAGCTCGGCATGTTCGGCGCAATCAGCATCATCCTCATGTTCATCCTGCTGATCTGGCGGTTTCTCGCCATCGCGAACAATGCGGCAGATTTCTTCGGCGGCATGGTCGTCACGGGCGTCATGGCCCATATCGCGGTGCAGGCGTTTCTCAATATCGCGGTCGTCACGAACACGATCCCGAATACCGGCGTGACGCTCCCGTTCATCAGCTACGGCGGAACATCGATCCTCTTTCTGCTCATGGAAGTAGGACTTTGCCTTTCTGTCGGCCGCGGGACGCCGCTCAGGGCGATTGAGTCATGAGAAAACGGATCCGCATTGTGCTCTTTATTCTCCTTATCGCGCTGCTCGGCGCGGCGGTTTTCGTCCTTGTATATTTTCGCGTCAGCAAGGTCTATGTGAGCGGCAATACGCAGTATACGGACGAAGAGATCTCGGATATGGTCATGCGCGGCCCGCTTGGGCACAATTCCCTCTATCTCTCTTTTCTGTACCGGAATAAGAGCATTGATGACATCAACCTCGTGGACAAAATGGACGTCGAGACCATCGACCATGAGACGATAAGGATCAAGGTCTACGAGAAGGCGATTGCAGGCTATGTGGAATATGTCGGCCAGCGCGTCTATTTTACGAGAGACGGCACGGTGGTGGAGGCGTCGAAGCGCGTGATCAAGGGCGTGCCGGAGGTGCGCGGACTCTCATTTGACCAGATTATCCTGCACGAGAAGCTTCACACTGACAACGAGGAGATCTTCGAGCGGATTCTCGATGTCGCGCAGCTTCTGGGCAAGTATGACCTTACGGCCGACAAGATCTTTTTCGACAGCTCGGAAAACATGACGCTCTTTTTCGGCGGTGTGCGGGTGCTTCTGGGAAAGGCCGATTACACGGATGAAAAGATCGCCAATCTTCAGTTCATCATACCGAACCTGGAGGGGAAGACGGGGACGATCGACATGACCGGATACACGCCATCGACCAAGTATACGACCTTCCGGGAAAAGCGCGTGGCCGCGGAGACGGAAGGCGCAAGCGGAGAGGGCGGCGGCTAAAAACATGATTGATTATTTATGAACGGAATTGTATTATATATTGTGAATTCGTTTGCAATTCGCAAAAATGACGGTAATACAGTATTTCGACAAAGGAGGAAGCCACCGTGCTTGAGATCAAGACAAACGATACGGAATCGGCTTGTAAAATTATTGTCGTCGGTGTAGGCGGCGCCGGAAATAATGCAGTGAACCGCATGGTCGATGAGTCGATCGTCGGCGTGGAGTTCGTCGGCGTCAATACGGATGTACAGGCACTGCAGTTATGCCGTGCCCCCAAGCTCCTGCAGATCGGCGCGAAGCTTACAAAAGGCCTGGGTGCGGGCGCAAATCCCGAGGTCGGCGAAAAGGCGGCCGAGGAGAGTGCGGAAGAGATCTCCGCAGCGCTGCGCGGTGCCGATATGGTGTTCGTAACCTGCGGCATGGGCGGCGGCACGGGAACCGGAGCGGCACCCGTCATTGCGAAAATTGCGAAGGAACAGGGAATCCTCACCGTCGGCGTCGTGACAAAGCCCTTCCGCTTTGAGGCGAAGAACCGTATGGACAAGGCGCTGGCCGGCATCGAGCAGATCAAGGAGAATGTGGATACGCTCATCGTGATTCCGAACGATAAGCTCCTTGAGATCATGGATCGCCGCACGACACTTCCCGATGCACTCAAGAAGGCGGACGAGGTTCTCCAGCAGTCCGTGCAGGGCATCACCGATCTGATCAATGTACCGGCGATCATCAATCTGGATTTTGCAGACGTGCAGACAGTCATGCGGGACAAGGGAATCGCCCACATCGGCATCGGCTACGGCAAGGGAGAGGACAAGGCCTCCGACGCCGTCAAGATGGCAGTGGATTCTCCGCTTCTCGAGACGACCGTGAACGGCGCGACAGATGTCATCATCAATGTCTCAGGCGATATCTCCCTGATGGATGCCTCCGATGCGGCGGGCTATGTTCAGGAGCTGGCCGGCGACGATGTCAACATCATCTTCGGCGCCATGTATGATCCCAGCCGTCCGGACGAGTGCACGGTTTCGGTTATCGCGACCGGCATCGGCTCAAAGGATGCGCGCCCGAAGACGGCAGGCCTTGGCTTAAAGCCGAGCTTTACGTCTCCTGCGTCCTCCCTTCGTCAGCCGGGTGCGGCAGGCACGTTCGGAACACCGGGTGCGACACCTGCACCGGGGACCGCTCAGAAGCCGAGAAATATCCAGAGCTCCGTCAGTCAAAAAAAGCTTGACATTCCGTCGTTTTTGCAGAAGAATAGTTAAGGTGTTAACGCGCTGCTTCAGCACGCAGCGCTTTGGGGTATTAGCTCAGCTGGGAGAGCGCCAGGTTCGCAATCTGGAGGTCAGGGGTTCGATCCCCCTATGCTCCATCAGGAAAGAATCCACGGGAGACCGTGGATTCTTTTTTCATGCATAGGGGGATCGAACGGCGAAGGCCGGCCAGAAAGGCGGCAGAGCCGCCGGAGGGATCCCCCTATGCTCCATCAGGAAAAAAGGATACAATAAAATCCGTAGGCATGATTCACAGGAATGGAAAGGATCCGCGCGATGAAAAGAATAATATGTATGCTTCTAGCTGCGTATATGGCGGTCAGTTTATGCGCATGCGCATCAAACGCGCAGAAAGCGCCGGAGGATGCCGGACCGATCAGGCTGGTCTGGTGGACTTACATCAGCACGAGCGCGCCGAACGCCCTGGATGAGGTCCTGGAAAAGGCCAACGCAATCAGCGCCGAGAAGATCGGAGTCACGGTCGACATGCAGTTCAAGAACGCAGAACAGTTCACGCTTGATCTGAATACGGGCGATTACTATGACATGACCTTCAGCTGCGACTGGTGCAACAACTTCGACAACAACGCCCGGGAGGGTTATTATTACGACCTCACGGAGCTGGTCAGGAGCGAGACGCCTGCCTTATATGACGCCGTAGGTTCCTGGTGGGGAATCGGGAGTCTGGGAGACCGCATCTACGGGGTCCCTATGCTCAAGGATCTGGGCGCCGAAGTGTTTTTCAGAATCAACAGCGATTATTTCGAAGGGGAAAAGGGAATGGAGCTCCCGGAGAGCATGGATTTCAGCGAACTGGAGCCGATGCTGAAAATCTGGAAGGAGGATCATCCGAACGAATACCCGCTTTATATGACGCAGTCCGGCTTGAGCGGTATGTTCCAGTGCCACGAGCGAATCGTCGGCTCTTATCTGGTGATACCATACAGCAAGACGGGGACGCCTGAAGGCACAAAAATCATTCCCGTCTGGGAGGACGAGGACTATATGAATATGCTCCGCTGCCTCCACCGCTGGTACGAGCTCGGCTATATCAACCCGGATGCCGCCACCACGACAGACATGCCTTATTCCCTGCTGACGCCGGTCCGCAGCGGAACGGCCTGGACCGGCTACAAGGGCTGGTCCAATCCGGAGACGGTTGGTTTCAACGTAAAGCTTGTGCGCTATATCGGACCGAACATGTCCCGCTCCACGCAGCAGGGTTCCCTGATCGCGGTCAACGCGGCGGCCTCGGAAGAGCACGCCAGAGCATGCCTGCGCTATATGGAGCTGCTCTACACTGACAGGGAATTCCGCGATCTTCTGGCTTACGGAATCGAGGGGAAACATTTCAACTATTACGAAGGTACGGTGATCCGCACACAGCAGGGCAGCGACGATTATCTGATGGACAATTTCGTCACAGGCCCGGCAGTCAGCGCTTCCGTCGTCTCGGCCAGCGAGGAGATCCTGGCTGACAGCGACCAGTGGACGAAGGTATACGAAGAGTATGAGAACGCCAGGCAGAGCGACACCCGGGGATTCAGCTTTGACGGCAGCAGCACGGATGCCGTCAGGGCGGCGCTCAGCGCCCTATGGGAAAACTACCGCTCCGAGCTGGTTACGGGTACGGTGGATCCGGATGAAACGATTAAAGAGATCGAAAAGCAGATGCGGGCTACAGGCCTGGATCAGGTCAGGGAAGAGGCACAGCGCCAGCTTGACGACTATCTGGCGAACATGCAATGAAGGGCAGAAACGCGCATAAACGCGTGCTCCGGGCATCCGACCGGTCGCTGCTTCTGCTGTCGCTGCCGACGGTTCTCTGGTATCTGGCTTTCTGTTATCTGCCGATGTTTGGCATCGTGATTGCCTTCAAACGCTACCGGATGATTCCCGGCAAAGGCTTCCTGTACAGCCTTTTTTTCGGCAGCGACTGGGTCGGGCTGGAGAATTTCCGCTTCCTGTTTCTCAATCCGCAGATGGGGATCGCGGTGCGCAACACCCTGCTTTATAATCTCTGTTTTCTCATACTTGGCACGACCCTGCCGGTCATGCTGGCGATCTCTCTTTCCTATATCCGTTCCGAGCGCCTGCGCTCTGTCTCCCAGAGCGCCGCGCTGCTCCCGCACTTTCTTTCCTGGATCATCGTAAGTTATTTTGCCTTTTCCTTCCTTTCCACGGACAAAGGCCTTTTCAATACGATCCTTACGTCTGTCGGCCTTTCGCCCGTACGCTGGTATCAGGACCCTTCCGTCTGGCCGCTGCTGCTGGTTGTCATTCACGGCTGGAAGGGCTTCGGCTATTCGATGGTATTGTATTATTCCTATGTCGTCGCGATCGATCCTTCGCTCTATGAAAGCGCGGCCATCGACGGCGCCTCCGCGGGACAGATGATCCGCCATATTACCCTGCCGCAGCTGCGGGGTGTCATTACCGTCCTGGTGCTGCTGAACCTGGGACACATTCTGTCCTCGGATTTCGGCCTGTTTTATCAGGTCACCCGGGATTCCGGAGCGATCCTTTCCGCGACGGAGACCATCGACGTATACGTCTACAAAGCCTTGATGGACCAGTCCAATTACGGCTTCAGCGCGGCAGCCAGCCTGCTGCAGAACGGCATCGGGTGTCTGCTGCTCCTTGGCGCGAACCGCCTGACCCGCCGGATCGACCCGGACGGAGGTGTTCTGTGAGCGCGCGCGGGATCGGACGGAAAAACGGCGGATGGGCCTGGAACCGGCTCGGCAGAGGCGCGAATCTGCTGCTCAGCGCGCTGTTTATCCTGCTGAGCATCCTGACGGTGCTGCCGCTGCTTTTCGTCTTTATCGTCTCGGTGTCCTCCGAGGCGTCCATCGCCAAAAAGGGCTACAGCTTTTTCCCTTCGGAGTGGTCTCTGGACGCCTATCGGTATCTTCTGCGCAGTATCGACTATATCGGGCATTCGTTCCTCCTGAGCGTCCTGCTGACGCTGGCGGGAACCATTCTTTCCCTGATCCTGATCAGCACGATGGCATTCGTTCTCAGCCGCCGGGAGTTTCGTTTCCGGAAGCTCTGGACCGCGCTGGTCGTGATCCCCATGTTCTTTTCCGGAGGGCTCGCGGCTTCCTACGTCGTCAATACGCAGCTTTTCGGCCTGAAGAACACTTTTCTGGCGCTGCTTTTGCCGGGGGCCTGTTCCAGCTGGTATATTCTGGTCATGCGAACCTATTTCCGGCAGAACATTCCCGCCGAGATCCTGGAATCGGCCGGGATCGACGGCGCCTCGATGCCGAGGATCTTCCTTCAGTTCGTGCTGCCCCTGTCCAGACCTGTCCTGTTTACGATCGGCGTTTTCGAGGCCTTCAGCTACTGGAACAGCTGGTATTATGCCATGCTGTACATCAGCGCCAATCACCGGGAGCTGTTCCCGCTGCAGTTCGTCCTGTACAACCTGCAGAAAAATGTGGAATTCATGGCAGCCAACGAGAATATTTCGGGCGCCGTCATCGTGGATCTCCCGACGGAGGCTTTCCGCATGGCTGTCGTGGTGCTGATCGTCGTACCGATCCTTTTCTGTTATCCGTTTTTCCGCAAGGCGTTTAAGACCGGCATCATGGCCGGCGCCGTAAAAGAGTGACTGAATGGAGGATCCTGCCTGTGAAAATACACGGAACAGTCAGAAACGAAGAAATTGCCGGGGCGGTCTCCCGGGCCGAACAGTATCTGCAGCGGAAGGGCGTGGAGGAAAAGATGCGCCTGTCCGTGCGGGTCGCGCTGGAAGAGATCCTGCTGATCTGCCGGTCGGCGGCGGATGAAGCGGCGGAATTTGAGCTGGATATCAGGAAAGGATTCGGAGAGATCCTATGCAGCCTGAGCGTATCCGGACCGGAAGTAGGTCCTGACCTGGCGGACGGCGAGATCCTCCGCAGACTGTTCAGCGCGTCGCTCCTTCCCGAACCCCGCCGGGAATACAGAAACGGCCGCAACCGGTTTGTGCTGACGGTCCCCCTGTACGACACCACATTTCACAACCTGAAATTTGCCTGGTCCTATGTGCGGCAGTATCGGAAGACCTTCTTTTTTGCCATCGGATGCCAGTGGCTCAATGTGATTCTGAGTATCGTCGCGCCGATTCTGAGCGCAAGGATCATCATCGCCTATTCGGATTCGCAGATCCGGCAGATCATCCTGACGGCGATCGCGATCTTTTTCGTCAACGCGGTGTCCAATCTGAGTCTTTATTTCTGCAACACCAGATACAATATGGTTTACACCCGGCTCCTTTCCGACATGGAAAACGATCTGGCCAGCAGCACGCTGCGCATCACCGGTTCCTGTATGGACAGCAAAGGTACCGGACTGTTTATCCAGCGGCTGACGGCGGATACGTCCACCCTGGCGACCGGCTTTAATACGATCGCCGATCTGCTCTCGCAGATGTTCCGCTATATCGGCATCCTGATCGCCATGCTGATCGTGAGCCCCCCGGTTTTCTTTGTCGTCCTGCTGCTGCTCGCCGGCCAGATCGCCATTGAACTGATCAGGACGAGGCGCCTGATGGAAGACGACCGGATCCACCGGAATGCCGCCGAGCGCTTTTCCGGCTTTGTCTCCGAAATGGTTCACGGCGTCAGCGACATCAAGGTGCTGAACAGCGAGAATGCTTTTCAGGAAGAGGTGGTAAAGCGGATAGAAGACGCAAACAACAGCTATATGCACATGCTCATGAAATCATGGAAATACAAGCTTTCCAGATGGGGCGTGGGCGAGGCCGGAAGGCTCGTGTTCACATGTCTCCTGGCTGTCCTCATCCTGAAGTACGGCATGGCGCCCGCCCTGGCGCTCGTCCTGTTCAATTATTATTCGGAACTGGGCGCGCCTGCGGTGCTGATCCTCGGGCAGTTCCTGGAATTTCTGAAGAACTTCGATCTATCCACGGAGAGAGTCTGCGCGATAATGAACAATCCGGAATTTCCCAAAGAGCGGTTCGGACAGACGCATCTGGAATCCGTGCGCGGAGAGATCCGGTTCGAACATGTAAACGCCCGTTACGAGTCTCATGACCCGAGATTCCCGAACAGGGATATCCTGAAAGACATGAGCTTTGTCATCCCCGCGGGCACCACGGCGGCTTTTGTGGGGAGGAGCGGATGCGGAAAATCCACCGTGCTTCGTCTGATCAGCCGGCTGATCAGGAACACGGGGGGAACCATTTTCCTGGATGGGACAGACATCAGCACGCTCGACAGGGAGTCGATCCGCGGAAATATGACGGTCGTCAGCCAGGCGCCCTATCTTTTCCATCTGTCGGTCAGGGACAATCTGCGTCTCGTGAAGCCCGACCTGACGGAGGAGGAGATGGTGGAAGCCTGCAGGGCGGCCCGGATCGCCGACGACATTGAACGGATGCCGCAGAAATACGATACGGTGATCGGGGAAGGCGGCGTCGATCTCTCCGGCGGACAGCGCCAGCGGCTGGCCATAGCCCGATGTCTTCTGCGGGATTCCAGCATCATCCTGCTGGATGAGGCGACCTCTTCGCTCGACAATGTGACCCAGGCGGAAATCCTCAAAGCCCTTGAGGAACACAGAAAAGACCGGACCGTCATCATGATCGCGCACCGGCTCTCTACGGTGGTGCATGCGGACATGATATTATTTGTCGAGGACGGGAAGATTCTTGACTTTGGGACCCATCAGGAGCTTTTGGAACGCTGCGGATCCTACAGGCAGCTGTATGAGCAGGAAATCCGGCCCGTGTGAACTGAAAATTGACGCCCATGTAATTTTCTTCTTGTAGTTTTCTGACAGGAGTGTTATATTTGTGCTTGGAAACTGATCCGCATACTATTAATGAGGGGAAGACGGATACGGAAGGGATGGCAGAGGCATCCCGTTTTATGCGTGTCCGCAGAGAGGGAGTTTCGTTATGAAATGTCCGTATTGTTCCGATGATGACACCAGAGTAATCGATTCGAGACCTGTGGAGGACAATAATTCCATCCGCCGCAGAAGGATCTGCGACAAGTGCGGCAGGCGCTTCACGACATACGAAAAGATCGAAACGATCCCGCTCATTGTCATCAAGAAGGATAATAACCGGGAAACCTACGACCGCTCGAAGCTGGAGGCGGGGATCCTCCGCGCGTGCCATAAGCGGCCGGTGTCCATCAACCAGATCAAGACCGCCGTGGACGAGATCGAGGCAAAGATCTATGACCGCGAGGAGAAGGAGATCTCGAGCGAGGAGATCGGCGAGCTTGTCATGGAGAAGATCCACAACCTGGATCCCGTCGCGTATGTGCGCTTTGCATCCGTCTATCGTGAGTTCAAGGATGCGGAGACATTTATGGACGAGCTGAAGAAGCTTCTCAAGAACGAAAAGAAAAAGGGTTCAAAGTGAGCAATCCGTTTTTTCCAGACGCATATGCGGATTCGGCATATGCGATCGACTACGCGCAGCTGTACCGGGACGGCGTGCGCGGCATCATTTTCGATATCGACAATACACTGGTATACCCGGATGCACCTGCAGATGACAAGGCGGCCGAGCTGTTTGGCCGCCTTCGTGCTATCGGTCTCCAGACGGTGCTGGTCTCCAACAACAATGAAAAGCGGGTCGGGCCTTTTGCCGAGGCGCTCGGCACGCCCTATGTGTGCAAGGCATTAAAACCCTCCCTGAAGGGATACCGCAAGGCGCTTTCCATAATGAACCTTGCACCCGGTGAAGTCGCCTGCATCGGGGACCAGATCTACACGGATATCTGGGGCGCGAAGCGGCTGAATATGCGCGCGTTCCTGACGGCGCCTTTTACGCTCGACGAGGAACCCCAGATCCGACTGAAGCGGCTTTTGGAAAAGCCGGTTCTTTCGGCGTATCTTCGCGGACGGAAGGAAACCGCGTGAGGGCAGCGGAAGCTGAAGAGGTTTTTATGGAAGTAAAGGGTACCACAAGAGTCTGCGGCCTGATCGGAGATCCCGTCGCACACACAAAGTCCCCGCTGATCCAGAACATGCTGGCGGATCTGTGCGGGATCGATCTCGTCTATGTGCCGTTTCACGTAACGGCGCGCAGTGAAGAGGAAATGCGCGCGCTCGTGCAGGGTGCCTATGCGCTGGATATCCTGGGACTCAACGCCACGATCCCGTTCAAGCAGCTCGTGATTCCGCATCTTGTATCGATCGATCCGGTCGCAGAGCGCATCGGGGCAGTGAACACACTGGTGCGCGCAGAAAACGGCTACAAGGGATACAACACGGACATTGCGGGGCTGGAGAGAGACCTCGCCTCCCATGGCATATCCCCGGCGGGGAGAAACATCCTCATTATCGGGAGCGGCGGTGCGGCGCGCGGTGCAGCATTCTGGTGCGCTTCGTGCGGACCCGCGTCACTCGTGATCGCGAACAGGACGCTGCCCAAGGCACAGGCGCTGGGGGAGGAAGTTGCGACATGTCATCCCGATCTTGCTGTCCGGGCAATCGGCCTGCATGAGATCGCATCGCTTGCGGAGCGGTATCTCGTCATCCAGTGCTCCGGGATCGGCTTCGGGGAAAACAGGGACAAAAGCCCCATCGAGGACGAACGCTTTTTCCGGCAGGCGGACTTCGCCTATGACGTCGTCTATGCACCGCTGAAGACGCGCTTCCTTGAGCAGGCGGAGGCGGCGGGCGTTCCGTATGCGAACGGTCTGGGTATGCTGCTGGGCCAGGGAATCCGTGCCTTCGAACTGTGGACGGGCGTCAGCGTGAGCAGGGAGCAGGAGGCTGCGGTGCGGGATGTACTGCTTAAGGCGCAGTGAGCAGCTGTGTGCATGCAGTGGTGTGCATGCAGTGGTGTGCATGCAGTAGTTGTACATGCAGAGTTGTGCTTGAAAAAACGCAGGTGCTATAATAAAATGTAATCCGGATTATGACTTATTTTCTCTGGGAGGAAGATCTGTATGATTTCTGCAAGCGAATTCAGAAACGGTATAACGATTGAAAAGGACGGCCAGGTACTGGAGATCATCGAGTTCCAGCACGTAAAACCCGGTAAGGGCGCGGCGTTTGTAAGAACAAAGCTCAAGGATATCGTAAACGGCGGCGTGACGGAGACGACCTTCCGCCCGACGGAAAAATTCCCGCAGGCGAGAATCGACCGCAAGGAGTACCAGTATCTCTACAAGGACGGCGATCTCTACACCTTTATGGACACGGAGAACTACGACCAGGTTTCGCTCGGCGCGGACGTGGTAGGCGATTCCATGAAGTTCGTAAAAGAGAATGAGATGGTCAGGATCAATTCCTACAACGGCAATGCGTTCGCGATTGAGCCGCCGCTGTTCGTGGAACTGGAGATCATCGACACGGAGCCCGGCTTTAAGGGCAACACGGCGACCGGTGCAACCAAGCCCGCAACCGTGGAGACCGGCGCGCAGGTCGCAGTCCCGCTGTTTGTGGACAACGGGGAGAAGATCAAGATCGACACCCGCACCGGGGAGTATCTCTCCCGCGCGTAAGCGCTGTCTGCAGCCGCATAAGCGGCAGACCTTTCTGAAGCAAAGAGACAATGGCACAGCTGTTGTCTCTTTTTTATTTTCTCAGGAGGGTCTATGTCACAGAATACGGAAAGCAAGGATGGTCTTAACCGGGACAGATACATTTTCAGGCGCGGGGAGAGCGGTATTCATCTGCCGGATGAATATGCGCAGGTCAGATGGCGCCTCAGGATTATAGCGGTCGGACAGGATCGGTACCGGGAGGTGCTGGATGAGGTGCCGCACGTGCAGTGCTGCGACCTGGCGCTGCTCATGCTTTACGCGCCGCAGGGGAAAGAAGGTGCGGACCGGGCGATCGTGATCGGCCACAGGCAGAGAGAGCGGTGGGGAAAGTCTGTCGTGCAGCTCTATCAGGATGCGGTCACATCCTGCGCGCGGGCGCTTCCGGCAAGAATGCAGAACCTCAATGAGGCAATCGGCATTCCCGGAGAGGAGAAGACCTCCGCACCGGAGTGCCTTGTGCTGACAAATGAAGACAACCGGTTCGGCGCCGCATGCATTTTTTATCCGGGCGTGCAGGAAGAGGCCGCATCGCGCATTGGCGGGAGTTATTTTGCGCTGCCCAGCTCGCTTCACGAGATGCTGCTGCTCAGGGATGATCATTTGGGAGATGCAGCCTCACTCAAGGACATCGTCTGCAGCGTCAACCGGAGGGAGGTGGAGGAGCGCGATATCCTCACGGATTCCGTGTACTATTATGACGCGGTCCTGAAAAAATTCCGGCGCGTTGCATGACAAAAAGCATTCCGCGGCCGGACGGGGCATTGAAAAAAGGGAGGCTTTCAACTATATTAGTAGGTAGCTTTTTTGGAAAGCACCATATTACCGGGGCGAAAGGAACACACTATGGAAAAGGAAGCGTTTTTGGAGGTTTACCGTCATTCCCTGTCTCACATACTTGCGAAGGCAGTCATCGAGCTGTACGGAAAGGAAGTGCAGTATGCGATCGGACCGCAGATCGCGGACGGTTTTTACTATGATTTCATTCTTCCCTGCAATGTGACGCAGGATGACTTCGGCAAGATCGAAGATAAGATGCGCGAGATCATAAAGCGCCGCGAGGACTGGAGATGCGATGAGCTCTCCAGGCAGGAGGCGCTGGAGCTGTTCAGGGACCAGAAGTTCAAGACAGAGCTGATCCAAGATCTGCCCGAGGACGAAAAGATCACGGTCTACCACACAGGAGACGATTTCGTTGACCTCTGCAGAGGGCCGCACATCGCAAATTCACAGGAGCTGATGAACTGTGCCTTTGAGATCCGCGCGGTCTCCGGCGCATACTGGCGCGGCGATGAGAAGCGCGACAGCCTGCAGAGAATCTATGCATATGCCTTCCCGGACAAGCAGCAGCTCAAGGCGCACAAGGCCATGATCCAGGAGGCGCTCGAGCGCGACCACAAGAAGATCGGCGCGCAGCAGGACCTGTTTATGTTCGACGAGACGGCGCCCGGCATGCCCTACTGGCTGCCCCGCGGCTGGCGGATCTATCAGGAGCTGCTTCGGTACTCCCGCGAG
>CACZQP010000161.1 GCA_902783385.1 uncultured Lachnospiraceae bacterium
CGGCTTTGACTACCAGGACAAAATGACCGGCACCATCGAACTGACATTGATCAAAGAAGACGGTAAATGGAAAATCGACGGTCTGGCTATGCCGAAGTTTGAGAAACTTTCACTGCCGCAGGTAAAGACAGATCCGCCTGCTGAGGCATAAGACGCCCACAGAATTACAGATCAGAAAAAAAGGGGATGCATCATACCAATATGGTGCATCCCTTTCTTATGATTTGAAGAGTCCTCAGCTATCCGTCATGCATTGATCAGAGGTTTTCCGCAGTATGTACAGAATTTCCCGCCCCCGGCAGGAGCCCCGCAGTTCGTACAGAATTTGGGCATTTCTTTTGTTCCTGTCTCCGTTTCAGCCAGCATTTTTCTGGCGCTCTCTATCATTTTCTGCATAGAGGCATTACTTTCCTCGATCTTTTTTTGTGCTTCCATTCGAACCCGCGCCTGCTCCTCAGGTGTCATCTTATCAAATTGCGCCTGTGCTTCTCTCGTAGCCTTTTCCATAATTACCCGCAATTCTTCCGGGCTCAGTGCCATTAATTCTTCCGGACTCAGTGCCGACTTATTTTCCATATCTCATAAGCTCCTTTCCTATCTGCAGTTGTCCTGACTGTTTCCAATCTATCTTTTTTGTTGATTATACGATGGAAAATATTTATATTCAAATAGCAAAGGAGAGTGAGAAACTGTGATTATCAATACCGGACAAAGAACGGATATCCCGGCTTTTTATGCCGAATGGTTTGCAAACAGGCTGAAGGCGGGCTATGTCTGTGTCCGGAATCCGTATAATCCGAGGCAGGTCAGCCGCTATCTCCTGGATCCTGCTGTTGTGGACGTGATCGGATTCTGTACGAAAAATCCCGCGCCGATGTTTCCGTATATGGACCTTCTGAAGGATTACGGACAGTATTGGTTTGTCACGATTACACCTTACGGGCGGGATATTGAGCCGAATGTTCCGAATAAGCATCGTCTGCTTGATGATTTCAGGAAACTTTCCGATACTGTCGGCATTCATTCCATCGGATGGAGGTATGATCCCGTTTTTATTTCAGAGAGATATACAATGGACTACCATCTCCGTGCTTTTGAGCAGATTGCGGCGGCGCTGGACGGATACACAGAAACAGCAGTCATCAGTTTTATCGACCTGTATCCCAAAGTCAGACGAAACTTTCCCGAAGCGCGGGAGGTGACAAAGGAGCAGCGTCTGGCGCTGGGCAGGAAGTTCGTCAATATCGCTTCCGCGCACGGCATGACGGTCAGGCCATGCGCGGAGGGTGAAGAACTTGCCGTCTATGGAGCCGACTGCAGCGGCTGTATGAAGATCAGCGATTATGAAAAGGCGGCCGGCGCGCACCTGAATGCCCCAAAAAAGAAGGGGGCCAGGGCGGAATGTGCCTGTTATCTTTCCTGCGATATCGGTGCTTATAATACCTGTAAACATTTGTGCCGGTATTGCTATGCAAATGCGGAACCTGCGGAGGTCCTGGCTAACAGCCGCCGGCATGATCCTGAATCTCCATTTCTGATCGGCGGCAGCAGAGACGATGATATCATCCACGATGTGCCGCAAAAGTCGTGGATCGACGGGCAGATCAGCTTCGGGTACAGCAGCATGCAGATCATGACAAATGTTCCGGAAAGATGAAAACAGGTGGCGGATCTGCGTATTTCGTGCTAAAACTTAAAAAAGGATGAATCCCTGTATAGAATTAAGATAAGAGGAGGACAGAATGATTTATTCTACTGAAGTCAAGAACATGTGCCCTGTTGCCCAGGGAGTGCATCACGGTGCGGCTCCCATACCGGAAGAGGCAAAATGGGTCAAAGCGAAAAAGGTGGAGGATATCTCCGGTTATACACACGGTATAGGCTGGTGCGCCCCGCAGCAGGGTGCCTGTAAGCTCTCCCTGAACGTAAAGGACGGAGTGATCCAGGAAGCCCTCGTTGAGACGATCGGCTGCTCCGGTATGACACATTCCGCAGCAATGGCAGCAGAGATCCTTCCCGGACTCACGATCCTGGAGGCTCTGAATACCGACCTTGTCTGCGATGCGATCAATACAGCAATGAGAGAACTGTTCCTTCAGATTGTCTACGGAAGGACCCAGAGCGCTTTCTCCGAGGGCGGACTGCAGATCGGCGCCGGCCTTGAGGATCTCGGCAAGGGTACCCGCTCCATGATCGGCACGACCTATGGCACAGTTTCCAAAGGCCCCCGTTATCTGGAACTGACTGACGGCTATATTACCAAACTTGCACTGGATGAAGATGATGAGATCATCGGTTACGAGTATGTGAATTTCGGCAAGATGATGGATTTTATCAAAGCCGGAGATGACCCGCAGAAAGCACTGGAGAAAGCAAGCGGCAAGTATGGAAGAGTTGCGGATGCTGTCCGCATGATCGATCCCAGACGTGAGTAAAGAGTAAGAGGTTTTAAGGAGAAATATTATGGCATTATTTGAATCATATGAAAGAAGAGAGCCTCAGATTCTTGCAGTACTGAAGGAATATGGGATCTCTTCCATCGAAGAGTGTAAAGAAATCACAGAGGCGGCCGGTCTTGATATTTATCATCTGATCGAGGGGATCCAGCCGATCTGTTTTGAAAATGCAAAATGGGCTTACACAGTAGGCGCAGCAATCGCAATCAAAAAGAACTGCCGCCGCGCTGCAGATGCTGCAGCAGCAATCGGCATCGGACTGCAGGCATTCTGCATTCCGGGTTCTGTTGCGGACCGGCGCAAGGTAGGTCTCGGTCACGGCAACCTCGGAAAGATGCTCCTTGAAGAGGATACCGAATGTTTCGCATTCCTTGCGGGCCATGAGTCCTTCGCCGCAGCGGAAGGTGCGATCGGTATCGCAGAGAAAGCAAACAAAGTCCGCACGAAGCCGCTTCGCGTCATTCTGAACGGTCTCGGAAAGGATGCAGCCCTGATCATTTCCCGTATCAATGGTTTTACTTATGTCGAGACAGAGTATGACTACAGCACGGGCGAGGTCAAAGAAGTATTCCGCAAGTGCTATTCCAAGGATCCCGAGTCTGCACGCGCAAAGGTCAACTGCTACGGCGCGAATGATGTCCAGGAAGGTGTTGCGATCATGTGGAAGGAGAATGTTGATGTCTCCATTACCGGCAACTCCACCAACCCGACAAGATTCCAGCATCCTGTTGCAGGTACTTATAAAAAAGAACGCGTCGAGGCAGGAAAGAAGTATTTCTCAGTTGCTTCCGGCGGCGGCACCGGCCGTACGCTTCATCCCGA
>CACZQP010000162.1 GCA_902783385.1 uncultured Lachnospiraceae bacterium
CCGAATCGCCGGAAGGAAGAGCTTACTCCGCAAGGGAGCACCGTGAGATCACGGCGCGGTATCTGCCTGCCGGAAAGCTTCTGCTTTACCGGATCTACATGGCCGTGACGCTGCAGCCGCTCCGCGAGAAGATCGCGCGCGATCCCAGGACCGCGGCCGTGTATAGCTGGCTGAAGGACAGGGCGTATGCCGGAAAATCATGAGAGTACTGTGGGTTTGTAATGTGATCCCGACCGCTTTCGCACGGGAATTCGGAATGAAGGTCAACTGGGGCGGGGGCTGGATCGACGGGATTTTTGAGAGGACAAAAAGGGAGCCTGATTTAAAGAGCGCGACCGGCGAGGAGAGACTGATCGAGCTCGGCGTGTGTATGCCGCTCTCGGCAAAATACGCGGAGCTGACGACACAGCTTGACGGTGTGACGTTCTACGGCTTTAGGGAAAACATGGATGCCGCGGAGCGGTACGATCCGCAGCTGGAGGTGCGCTTTAAGAAGATTCTGGACGATTTTTCTCCGGACATCGTGCATATCTTCGGCACGGAGTATCCGCACACGCTCGCGATGACGCGCGCCTTCGGGAAGCCGAAGAAGACGCTGATCGGCGTGCAGGGCGTCTGCAGCGAGATCGCGAAGGTCTACATGGCGGACCTCCCTTATGTCGTGCAGCACGCAAAGACGTTCCGCGACCGCTACCGCAGGGATTCCCTGAAGGAGCAGCAGGAGAAGTTCCGTCTCCGCGCCCAGATGGAGAAAGAGGCGCTGGAAAAGACGGGACATATCACGGGCCGCACGATGTTTGACCGCCGCGCAACGGCGCGGATCAACCCCGACGCGGTCTATCATCCGATGAATGAGACGCTGCGGGATACCTTCTACGAGGGGGAGTGGGACATCGACCGCGTCAGAAAGCACAGCATTTTTGTCTCGCAGGGAAACTATCCGCTCAAGGGCCTGCACTTTATGCTGCAGGCCATGCCGCTCATTCTGGAAAAATATCCGGACGCTCATCTTTATGTGGGCGGGGATTCGCTCATCGGCAATGTAGGCGGCGCCCTCAGGGAGAGATCAAAGTATCCGCTTGCGCTGCGCATCACTGCCTACGGGCTGTATTTAAAACGCCTGATCCGCCAGGGACACCTGGAGGGCCATGTGACGATGCTGGGGCGTCTGAACGCGGAGCAGATGAAGGAGCAGTATTTAAAGAGCCATGTCTATGTATGCCCCTCGGTCCTTGAGAATTCGCCGAACTCCCTGGGTGAGGCGATGATCCTCGGGATGCCCGCCATCGCGGCAAAGGTCGGCGGCATACCGGACCTTCTGACCGACGGCGAGGAGGGAATCCTGTTCCCCTCCGGACGCTACGGCGAGCTCGCGGAGGGCGTAAAGGCGGTTTTTGACGAGCGCGAGCTGGCCGGACTTCTCGGACGGCGCGCGAGACGCCGCGCAATGATCACACACAATCCGGACACGAACTTCGCCCGGCTTTTGGAAATATACAGGAGCATGGCGCTGCAGTGAAGATCACATTTGCCTCCAATTATTTCAATCATCATCAGCTGCCGTTTTGCGAGGCGCTCGCCGCGTGCGGCGGCGTGGACTTTCTTTTTGTGGAGCAGATGGCCATGGACGAAGAGCGCCGCGCCATGGGCTGGGCAGACGATCTCCGAAAACCGCCCTTTGTCGTTCGGCTGTCGCAGGAAAACCGGGAAGAGATAAGGGAGAGGATCCTTGAGAGCGATGTCTTCCTCATCGGCGGTGACGGCTTTGACGACCTCATCGACAGAAGACTGCGCATCGGCAGGCCGGTCGTGCGCATCAGCGAGCGGATCTATCGCGAGGGGCAGTGGAAAGCGGTGTCGCCGCGGGGCCTGCTCCACAAGCACCGCCAGTATGTGCGCTACAAAAGCATGCCGTACTATCTTCTCTGTGCAGGCGCTTATGCGGCCTCGGATTTTGCCCTCATCGGGGCGTTCCCGGGCAAAATGTACAAGTGGGGGTATTTTCCCGTGCTGCGCACGTATCCCGGCGGTCTCCCGCAGGCAAAGCTCCGCGCGGACGGCGCGGAGAGTGCGCCGGGCATAGACGGACCGATCAGGCTGTGCTTCGCGGCGCGTATGATCCCTTTAAAGCACCCGGAATATGCGCTGTATCTGGCGGCGCGCATCCGGGAGAGGGCGGCAAAAGATCCCTGTGGGCGCGGCATCCTGCTCGATATGATCGGCGGCGGTGAGCTGGAGGAGAACATGCGCGCGAAGGCTGCGGCGGACGCTCTTGCGGATATTGTGACATTCCACGGCGCAAAGACCCCGGAGGAGGTGCGGGACATCATGGAGACGGCGGACATCTTCCTGTTTCCGAGCAATCACCTCGAGGGGTGGGGGACCGTCATCAACGAGGCGATGAACAGCGGCTGCGCTGTCATTGCCGGCGCGGCAGCAGGTGCGGCGCCGTTCCTTATCCGGCAGGGCGAAAACGGACTGCTGTTCCGGAACGAAGACAAAGAGGATATGGCCGGGAAAGCGCTGCAGCTTATCGAGGATTCCGCGCGGATCCGCACCATGGGGCGCGCGGCATACCGGACTATCCTAAGCAGCTGGAACGCGCAGGAAGCGGCGGAGCGGTTTTATGATTTCTGCCGGTGCGTGACAACGGGAGGTACCTTCGATGCACCGCAGGAAGGTCCCTTAAGTCCCGCGGAAGTCATCAGACCGTTCGTGCGGCCGCAGTAACAGACACCGGAGGCAGACTTTATGCATCAGGAGACACTTGTTTCGGTCATCGTGCCGGTCTTCAATGCGGAAAAATACATAAAAAAATGCGTAAGTTCCATTGCGGTGCAGACGCACGGCGCGCTGGAGATCCTCCTGGTGGATGACGGATCAAGGGACAAAACGCCGGCAATTCTCGACAAGCTGGCCCTTGGCGATGCGCGGATCAGGGTTCTGCACAAGGAGAACGGCGGCGCAGCCTCTGCCCGGAATTTCGGGATCAGTCATGCGCAGGGAGAGTACGTCGGCTTCGTCGATGCGGACGACTTAATTGAGCCGGACATGTACGAAAACCTGCTGGCTGGTTTTGCGGATGCGGAAAAAGAGGGCCGGGATCCCAGGCGCATACTCGTCCAGACAGGGCGGCGCGAGACAGACGAAGAGGGGAACCCTCTTCCGGACGACGTGACGCCGCCTGCAAAGAACACGTTCGTGCCGTCGGAGGCATTCATGGAGAGTCTGCTGCTGTGGAGGGGAGACTCCTCGTTCTGTACGAAGCTTGCGCCGCGCGCGCTGTTTGACACGCACCGTTTCCCGGAGGGGAGACTCGGCGAGGATTTCCGGCTTCATATGGAGATGCTCCCTGATCTGGAGGGCGTGTACCTTCTGCCCGCGCGGGGATACCTGGTCACACACCGAGCGGGAAGCGCGACGCGCAGAAAAAGCCCGGAGGATTTTTCGAGAGCCTACGAGGATATCATCGTTCACGCGGATGCAGCGGCCGCACAGGCCGATGCGCACTTCCCGTCCCTGCGGGAAGCGGCGGATCATTTCGGCCTTCGGACGCGGCTTTTGTACCTTTTGCACGTACCCGTGGACGACATGAACGAAAGCAATGCATTCTACCGCGGCGTCGTGCGCTATCTGCGGGAGCACGCCGAAGGGATCCGAAAGGATCCGTACCTGTCAGACAAAGAGCGGCGACAGCTCCTTGTTCTTTCGCGTGCGCCTTATCTTGCGCGCAGAGCGCACCGATTGCTGCGCGGGATGAGGATTTAATGCTTGCAATTGCGCGCCGGCGTTATAAAATTGAATCAATGCGGATGCTTTCAGGAACGTTCCCGAAAGTGTTCATATGTTTATAAAGCAATCAGGAAAGGGGAATCACCATGGAAAAGAAAAATCTGGACTGGGGGAACCTGGGATTTGAGTACCAGGTGACCGACAAGCGTTACGTCAGCAATTACAAGAACGGCGCATGGGACGAAGGCGCGCTGGTATCCGATGACACACTGGTCATCAGTGAGGACGCGGGCGTACTGCACTATTCACAGTCGGTCTTTGAGGGACTTAAGGCCTATACGACAGAAGATGATCACATCGTCTGCTTCCGTCCGGATATGAACGCGGCGCGTATGTGCGATTCAGCACAGCGCCTCGAGATGCCCGCCTTCCCGCAGGACCGTTTCGTGAAGGCTGTCGAGGAAGTCGTAAAGGCGAACGCCGCTTGGGTTCCGCCGTTCGGCACCGGCGCATCTCTCTATGTCCGCCCGGTCATGTTTGCAACCGGCCGCGTCATCGGCGTCAAGCCTGCAAATGAATATCAGTTCCGTATTTTTGTCACGCCGGTAGGTCCTTATTTCAAGGGCGGCGTAAAGCCGATCGTCGTCAAGATCAGCGATTTCGACCGCGCGGCACCGCGCGGCACAGGCCATGTCAAGGCGGGCCTCAACTACGCGATGAGCCTGCACGCGCTGGAGATCGCACACCATGAGGGCTTTGCGGAGAACATCTTCCTGGATGCCGCGACCCACACGAAGCTGGAGGAGACCGGCGGCGCGAACATCCTTCTTGTCGACCGCTCCGGGAACCTCGTCGTTCCGAAGTCCGACAGCATCCTGCCTTCCATCACGCGCCGTTCCATCGTCGACGTGGCAAAGAACCATCTCGGCATGAACGTCATCGAGCGCGAGGTCTTCCTCACGGAAGTCGACAACGGCGACTTCGTCGAGTGCGGCCTGTGCGGCACGGCAGCAGTCATTTCCCCGATCGGCAAGATCAATGATCACGGGAAGGAGATCTGCTTCGAGAGCGGCATGGAGGAGATCGGACCTGTCATGAAGAAGCTCTACGACACACTGACCGGCATGCAGAGCGGCCGGATCGAGGCGCCCGCAGGCTGGGTCCACAGGATCATGTAATTTTGAGCGCTGCCGCAGTTCCGGTTTCCGGGACAAAAGCGGGGTGCAGGATAAGAGAAATAACCGACCGGCTGCACGCCCAAGTGGCTGTGCAGCCGGTTCTTCATGCTATAATATTGGAACGGAGAGGAGGGAGAAATCATGAATTATCAGGAAAAACTTGACCGGCTGAAAACGTTCATCGAGGGCTCCGGCAACATCGTCTTCTTCGGCGGTGCCGGCGTGTCGACGGAGAGCGGGATCCCGGACTTTAGAAGTGTGGATGGGCTGTACAACCTGAAGTACAAGTGGCCGCCGGAGCAGATCCTGAGTCACACCTTCTACAGGCAGCATCCGGATGAGTTCTTCCGCTTCTACCGTGACAAGATCATTCACATGGAGGCAAAGCCGAACGCCGCGCATTTAAAGCTTGCGCAGTGGGAGGAAGAGGGGAAGCTGAAAGCGGTCGTCACGCAGAATATCGACGGACTGCACCAGGCGGCCGGCAGCAGGAAAGTATATGAACTTCACGGGAGCATCCTGCGGAACTACTGCGAAAAGTGCGGGAAGTTCTACGACGTGGAATACATGGCCCTGCCGCACGCGGAGACGGACGGCGTCCCGATGTGCAGCTGCGGCGGCAGGATCAAGCCTGACGTTGTATTATATGAGGAAGGACTGGACCAGAATACGATAAACGGCGCGGTCGCGGCGATCGCCGCGGCGGATGTGCTGATCATCGGCGGAACAAGTCTCGTTGTCTATCCCGCGGCCGGTCTCATCGATTACTATCGCGGGAATAAGCTCGTCGTGATCAACAAGGCGCCGACTGCGAGAGACGAGGAGGCGGATCTTGTCATCGACGGCGTGATCGGGGAAGTGTTCTCCGCGATGCCGTGAAAGGAGAGGAACCGGCGGATATGTTTGGCTTTCTTTATATGAAACTGCGGGGCATCTCGTTTGACGGCGCGCCCCTTGAGATCAACGGGATCCCGACCGTGCAGAAATCGCGCGCGGGAATAATTAAGATCGGCAGAAACCTAAAGCTCAACTCCGGCGCGCGCTACAACGCGATCGGCGGTGATACCCGTGCAGTCTTCAAGACCATCGGAAAAGGGAAGATCCGCATCGGAGACGGTGTCGGAATCTCCAATTCCGCCTTTGTGAGCACGGCTTCCATCGCAGTGGGAGATCATGTCATGATCGGCGGCGGCTGCCGGTTCTGGGACACGGATTTTCACCCGCTTTCCTACGAAGACCGTGTCTTATCCTATGAGGCGCCGGGCGTGTCTGCGCCCATCGTCATCGGAGACGGCGCATTCATCGGCGCGGGGAGCATTA
>CACZQP010000163.1 GCA_902783385.1 uncultured Lachnospiraceae bacterium
CCCGGCCAGAACGAAATTGATTTCCGCTACGCGGACGCACTCTCCGCCGCGGACAATGCCATGACCTTCCAGCGCGTCGTAAAGACAATCGCGCACCGCAGCGGACTGACTGCGGACTTCTCTCCCAAGCCCCTTTCGGACGCACCCGGAAACGGCTTTCACATCAACATGTCCCTGCGCCCGTTCGGAAGCGGTGCGGAGTTCTCCGCCATGATCGCCGGGATCCTGAAGCATGCGCCGGCGATGACCGCGTTTTTAAATCCCCACGAGGACTCCTACAGACGTCTGGGTTCTCACAAGGCCCCGCGCTATGTGTCATGGTCTGCCGAAAACCGCTCCCAGCTCATCCGCATCCCCGCGGCAGAGGGTGAATACCGGCGCGCGGAGCTGCGGTCCGCGGATCCGACCGCCAATCCGTATCTCGCGTTTTCCCTGATGATCTACGCGGGACTTGACGGTATCACAAACAGGCTCCCTCTGTGCGCATCCTCGGACATCAATCTCTACACGGCGGCCCCGGAAGTCCTCTCCACTTTCGAAAAGCTCCCCGAAAGCTTTGAAGAGGCATGCAGGGCAGCTGCTTCCAGCGATTTTATCAGGGCGCATATCCCGGAACAGATCCTGGATATCTACTGCAGGAAGTAAAGAGCTTTTCACAGACTGCGAAAGGATCACCGGATGGATCTGAAGGAGCGGACGTATAGCATTCTCGTCGTCTCCGCGGCGGAAAAACTGAATACTGCACTGCTGTCGTTCCTGCCGGAATCCCGCTATCAGCCTGTCCGGTTCGTCTCCTCCGTCAGCGAAGGAAAGCGCGCATGGAGCGAACAGAGCTTTGATTTTCTGGTCATCAACTCGCCGCTTCCGGACGAGAGCGGCGTCCGGTTTGCGATCGATGCCTCGGATACAAAGGGAACCGTCGTGCTTTTACTTGTCCGCGCGGAGCTCTGCGAAGAGATCCGCGACAAGGTGATGGAGTACGGTATTTTCACGCTTGCAAAGCCGCTGTCCAGACCTCTCCTTACGCTCTCTCTTTGCTGGATGGAAAGCGCCAGGGAACGTCTGAAAAAAATGGAGAAGAAATCCTTGTCCATCGAGGAAAAGATCGAGGAGATACGACTGGTCAACAGAGCCAAATGGCTCCTGATCTCCGAGCTTAAAATGGACGAACAGCAGGCGCACCGCTACGTGGAAAAGCAGGCGATGGACCGCTGCGTCTCTAGAAGGGATGTCGCGGAAGAAATCATCAGGACCTACGCGTGACCGCGCGGTAAAACACAAAGATCAGGGCCATGTAACAGATCGTCTTCGGCAGCATCAGCATCCCAAGCATGGGGACAATGCCCGCGAAAACCGCGACCGGAATGTAAAAGGCAAAGGATAAAAGGATATAGATCCAGACATTTCTGAACTGCCGGATCTTTGCCCTGTTCCGGTAAAACAGCCGCATCACCAGAATCCCCAGCAGCACGAACGGAATATTGCGCAGGATCCCCCAGAGCATGCTGCTGCTGTTTGTAAGCCAGCCGTTGCCGGGAAGCAGGCAGATGGCGATGCGCAGAATTGCCAGCGATAAGACCGCCGTCAGGGCACTTTTCTCTTCCTCCTGCCCGTACAGGCCGCATCCGATCCGGTACAGCAGTACATAGAATATCGTCATGGTAACCGATGTGACAAGCTTGCCGATTCCGAGCGCCGCAGTAAAATCCGCGTCGACGAAATAGTTGAGCACCCTGGGCACCAGATGGAACGCGTCGCCGCACCCGAGGATCAGGACCGCCATGCCCATCTGTTTTTCCGTCCGGTCCCCCGCCTTTTTCAGGATCAGGATACCGGCGATCAGCGCCGTCAGAAGATAGATGATGTCAAATGCGGATTCTCCGTATTTCATATGCCGTCCTCTCCCTCCATGTCGTCATTCTCTCCCGTTACGTCCTGCGCGTCTTCCGGGAAGCGGTCCCACAGGATCTCATAGGCCTTTCGGTAGTTCTCGTCTCTCCCC
>CACZQP010000164.1 GCA_902783385.1 uncultured Lachnospiraceae bacterium
GCTTGAACACCGCGTCGCCGGCGGCGATCAGCCGTCCGTTATCCAGGCGTGTCTTCTGGTACAGTGACTGATCGAAATCATCCATCACAATATCCGCAAACGTGCGATTCTCATAGCCGTCCACCGAGAAGACGATATCGCCCGTCGCGGGCGCATAGCCGTAGTGGATCGACGCCGAAAGACCGCTCCCGTCCATCTCCCTTATATTTGCAAGGATGCTGTTGCTGGAGAGCCGCTGTGTCGTGCTCCTGATGGAATTCTTAAATTCGTAGACGCTCTGGAAATTCTTCGGGTCGAAGAGATTTGTAAAACTCAGGATATCGAGACGCAGCTCCGAGAGCGCCTCATCGCTGAACATGGCTTCTCCTGCCGTCATGGATTCCACGTAGTCCATAACGGTTCCGGATTCATCGACCGTATAGGCAAGGTTTCCCTTGCCGATACGGTCGCCTTCCTCATTGTAATAGTTTACATAACCGGAATAGTCGCTCAGAACGATCTCTTCCCGCCTGAGCGCAAGACCTTTGTAGACACTGTTGGTAGATAAGGAGCCGCTTTTTACTTCGTATCCCACCAGCTTTTCCGTCGTCATATACGAAAAAATGCTGATGACCAGATAAAGCAGGATGACAGCGAATATAATGAAACCGATGTTGATGTTCCACGGTCTCTTATACTGGGTATTTCCGGTACTGCGTTTCGCCATCACATACGGCCGCTGTTAAAGTGCAACGCTGACGAGGTCCTTTACGCCTTCGGGAAGCTCCGCAGCATCCATGGAAACGCTGAGAATGAAGTCAACGCCGAAATCGGCGCTCAGCTTTTTCAGCTTCTCGATGAAAGGCGTGATGTCCTTGCCCTTTAAGCCGGCGATATCAAGAAAACTGTCAAAATACATCTGCTCGACATCGTGATCCTGGGAGATGATGCCGCTGACAAAACCGAAGAACTCGTCCGCGTTCGAGATGCTGAAATCAGGAACACAGATCAGTCGGATCCGGTTATTCAGTTCGTACATGTGCTTTTTGCTCTTGTCGAGATAGCAGATATTGCCGAGAATACTCTTGACTTCAGAATTGACTTTATCCAATAAGCATTTTGTCTTGCCTTTGCCTTTATTTCCGACAATTAATTGAACCATGGGAAATGCCCTCCATTTCAAGTTGATTGTTGCATTTATTATAGAGTATGCCTGTAAAAAAGACAAGCGGACGCAGCCTTTATATTGCCGCAGAAATGCACTGATCTTTTCAGTTCGGCACGCGGTACAAAAGCTCGTTCATCGTTGCGTAGAGCGAATCGTTGCTGGAGGCGCGCATGACGACGGAGACGTAAGGCTTACTGCCGATATCGCGCGTCAGCAGGATCAGGCAATGCCCCGCAGCCGTCGTCGTGCCGGTCTTTCCGCCGATCACGGTGATGCCCGCCGGTGCACTCTTTTCACCGCGCAGGTAATAATTTGTGCTCTTTACGTCGATCTTCTTCTCGTTTCCGGAGGAATCCCGGTAGACGGTACTGTAGGAAGGCATGTTGATGATCTCCGTGAAAAGATCATATTTTAGCGCTTCCGAGAAAATCAGATACATGTCATAGGCCGTGGAGTAATGCTCCGCGTCCGAAAGCCCGCTGGAATTTGTGAAATTCGTGCCGGTCGCCCCGATCCTGGATGCCTCGGCGTTCATCATGGAAAGGAAGCCTTCCACGCTGCCGCCGATGTTCTCCGCAATCATGATCGCGACGTCATTGGCCGAGTAGACTAAAAGGATCCGGAGCGCCTGATCAAGCGTCATGGTATCCCCCGCGGCAAGACCGCACTTCTGCGCGCCGGATTCCAGGTTATAGATACTTGAAGATGCGGTGAGCACCATATCCGGTTCCGCGTATTTTAATGCGACGAGCGCCGTCATGATCTTCGTGAGGCTCGCCGGATAGACCCGCTCATAGACGCTGTCCGCATAGACGGTATTGCAGCGCGTCACATCAAAAAGAGCCGCCGAGAGCGCATCGGTCTGGATCGGCTGCGCCTGCTCGGCATCCGCATCCGCCACACAGAGCCCGGAGGCAAAGGAATCCGCAATCTGCGAATTATAGGTGTTTTTTTGAAACAGTCGAAAACTGACGTCCTCCTTGTTGTCCCTGTAGGGCTGGGCAAAGGAGCTGCCGCAGCCGGCCTGGATGAGGCACAGCAGGAAAAGGACGCAGAATAAGATCTTATTTATACATTTCACGCCACTCAAGGTCTCCTCTGTCCAGAGACTTGATCAGAAGCTCTGCGGATGCCAGATTTGTCGCGATCGGGATATTGTGCGTATCGCATATCCGGCACATGTTGTCAGTGGACTGCTCATGGGCTTTCGGTGTCAGCGGATCGCGCAGAAAGATCACCAGATCGATCTCA
>CACZQP010000165.1 GCA_902783385.1 uncultured Lachnospiraceae bacterium
CATGATGACCATCGCGGCAATCTGTCTGATCAGGGATATCATTACCGTCATATAATGCTCTTCCTTCCAGCAGCGCATCAGGCCGTCAGGGGAGATGCGGCGCTTTGATTCCGTGAAAACATCGACGCGCAACATTATAGAATTCCGGGGACGCCTTCTTCCATGCCGGATAGCAGATGCAGTAATATCTGCAAGCTTTTTTGATAATAATGGGAATGTGCGCTATTTTTGTTTTCATGGCCAGTCGGCATAATATACAGGTGCATTTCTGCTAAAATGGTAGAATTGAATTGTAATTACTATTTTGTTTAAGCACAATCAGTTTTTGACCAATTTGTACGGCATGACTCAAATTAGCTAATAACTGAGGTCGAATAAACACACAGGCGGGCATACGCCCGAACAGGTACACTGATAAATGACAGAAGTCGAAAAGATCCTCTCCCGCGTGGAGCTTCCGGAGATCATACAGGTCCGTCAGAAGTTTGACGACCTCGCAATGTCTGACGTCGCAAAGACGCTCACGGAAAAGTTAAACGGCCGTAATCTTGATATTCAGCCCGGCCAGCGGATTGCGATCACATGCGGCAGCAGGGGAATCGATCACTATCCTCTGCTTGTAAAGACGACCGTCGATTTTGTAAAGTCCAAAGGCGCGCAGCCTGTGCTCATTCCCGCAATGGGAAGCCACGGCGGCGGTACGGCGGAGGGCCAGACCATGGTCCTTCACAGCTTCGGCATCACGGAGGAAGCCATGGGCGCCCCCATCCTCTCCTCCATGGAAGTGGTGGAGCTTGGGACAAGCGACCGCGGCCTTCCTGTCTATATTGATAAGAATGCCTATGAATGCGATGGCATTATCCTGTTAAACCGCGTCAAATGTCACACTGCCTTCCGCGGCCCGATCGAGAGCGGCATCACCAAAATGACCGCCATCGGCCTCGCGAAGCAGAAGGGCGCTGAATACACACATATCCTCGGCTTTAAAAACATGGGGAAAAACATCCTCTCCGTCGGAAAGGTCACCCTTTCAAAGCTCAATATCGTCTGCGGCATCGGCACGATCGAGGACGCCTTCGGCCATCTCGCGGAAATTCATGTGCTCAGGCAGGAGGAGATCCTCGCAGAGGAACCGAAGCTCCTTGTCCGCGCTAACGAACTGATGGCGCGCTTTTATGTGGACGAATCGGATGTCCTCATCATGATGAAGCAGGGAAAGGAAGTCTCAGGTTCCGGTCTTGACTCCAACCTGATCGGAAGGTACAACACGCCCGGCATGACGGGCGGTCCCGTTTTTACCGCGATCGGCATCCTTGACCTCTCGGATGAATCCGAAGGCAATCCCAACGGCATGGGCCAGGGAGACTTTATTTCAAAACGGTTTTACGACAAAATGGAGATTGAGCAGGCCTACGTCAACTGTCTCACCTCCACCGCGATCGGCACCGCCAAGATGCCGATGGTGCTCGCAACGGACAAAATGGTCCTGCAGGCCGCAGCAAAGTTTTCCGGCAAGCCGGATCGCACGCAGGTATCCATGATCATCGGCGTCTCCACGCACGAGATGGGCGATCTGTACATGTCCCGGGCAGCACTCGATCTGGTCCCGGAACAGTTTAAGGACAAGGTCGAAACGATCGGCGATTTCATGCCGATCCCGTTCGACGAAAAGGACAACCTCTGCCTGTTCGGCTGGCCGGCGCGCGGGATTCCCGCAAATTCCAGACATACACACACTCCGGCGCAGGATGTATAATAAGGAGACTGAGCATCAGGGTCACACTCACTGCGGCAGGATCTCATTCGTCCACGCTGCTGTGTGAAAAATATCATTTCATTTATCAAGGAGGGTATTAAATGAAAAAGAGAATCGTAGCTATGGTATTATCGGCTGTCATGGCTCTCTCCATGGTGGCATGCGGCGGCACGGCAGCAGCTCCGGCAGCGGCTCCGGCGGCTCCGGCTGAGTCCGCAGCTCCCGCAGCAGAAGCTCCGGCTGAATCCGCAGCACCCGCAGAGGCGGCTCCGGCTGAGGCAGAGGCACCCGCAGAGGTCACGCCTCCGTCCTCCCCGTATCTTGTCCAGCTGGTCGGCGCTACATCCGGCGGCACGTTCTTCCTGATCATGAACGGCTTTGCACAGATGATGAACGACAAGCTGCCTGAGTGGTTCAAGGCTTCCGCGCAGTCCACGGCCGGCGGTCTGGAGATCCTTCGCCTTCTTGAGAGCGGCGACTCCGACTTCGGCATGGGTCAGGCAGGCGTTGCCCGCTCCGCGATCGACGGCACGTACGGCGACGGCAATCAGCCGAAGTTCGTCAATATCTCCTCCGTGACGTATATGTATCCCAACGTCATGCAGATCGCCGTTGCGAACAACTCCGGCATCGAGAACTTCACGGACTTCGCAGGCAAGAGCTTCTGCGCAGGCGCTTCGGGTTCCGCTACCGAGACCAACACGCAGCACATGTACAAGGCGCTTGGCATGGAGTATTCCGACAAGATGCAGTTCACGTCCGAGTCCCAGTCTGTCGAGCTGATGAAGAACGGCCAGGCTGACGGCGCGAACCTGATCGCGGCGATAGGTGCGGCTTCCGTTACCGAGCTGTATTCCACCGGCAAGTATCATCTGCTTTCCTTCACGGATGAGCAGCTTGATGAGATCCTGAAGATGAACCCCGCATACTACAAGTTCACCATTCCTGCAGGCACGTACGCAAACCAGGACGAGGATGTCACGACATTCGCGGTTGCAAACTGGCTGTATGCCCGTTCCGACATGGATGAAGACGCGGTCTACACACTGGTCAAGATGCTGTACGAAAACATCGAAGAGACCCAGGGGATCCACAACGTCCTCGGCTCGAACTTCTCGCTTGACAACTGCGTGAACGGTATGACCGTTCCGCTTCACCCGGGTGCAGAGAGATACTACAAGGAAGTCGGTGCGATCCAGTAATTTTCACAATCTGACCACTTAAGTAAAGACAACTGCGGGGAAGGGGAATGCAGTCCCCTTCCCCGCGAAAGATTCGGATCTATTCAATTACCCTGTAAAACAGATCCAAAGAAGGGAGCAACGCCTTGGATAACGAAAACAAGACCGTCGAAACTGCTCAGGATCTTCCCAATGCCACCGAAAAAACGACTGAAACTAAATCGGTCCTCGACAATATCGAAATGGTGGATGTCGAAGAAACCCTGCAGAAGTACGACTCCGAATCCGTAATGCTCGAAAACAAAGGATTTACAGCCCGCGTCACCACGATCATGGCCGTCATCCTTTCAGTATACCAGCTATACCTGGCAAGTCCCTGGGGAACCGTTCCCGCTGCACAGGCGCGTGCGATTCACCTGGGCTTCGTCATGGCACTGATCTTCATCAATGTTCCGATTGCGAAGAAGAAGGACGGTACGCTCATCAGCTTTACGCCGTGGAACATGGTTGCCGCAGCAGTTGCGCTGCTTTCCAACCTGTACCTCTACACCCGCATCAATCCGCTGGCGGCAAACGGCAACGTCCTGTCGCAGATGGATTACATCATCTTCGCTGTCATCATTGTCTTTGTCCTGATTGCAGGCAGACGCAGCATTGGAAACATCATGACCATCCTTCCGCTCGTCTTCCTGGTTTACGCAAAATACGGCCAGCTTCTTCCTGGCTTTTTGCAGCACCGCGGCTTCACCTGGGCACGCATCATCAAGATGATGGTCCCGTCCGCGGAAGGTATCTACGGCATCCCGCTCGGCACGTCATGTTCCACGATCTTCCTGTTCGTCCTGTTCGGCGCATTCCTGTCTGAGACGGGCCTGTCCGAGCTGTTCACGAACGTCGCAATGGCGATCGCAGGCGACAAGGACGGCGGTCCTGCAAAGGTCTCCATCGTCGCGTCCGGTCTCCTTGGCATGATCAACGGATCCGCTGCAGCAAACGTCGTCACGACCGGCGCCTTCACGATCCCGCTGATGAAGAAGCTCGGCTACCGCGACTTCTTCGCGGGCGCGGTCGAATCCGTCGCCTCCACAGGCGGTCAGATCATGCCGCCCGTCATGGGTGCCGCGGCCTTCATCATGGCGGAATACCTGGGCGTCTCCTACCGCCATATCATCATTTATGCGATCATTCCGGCTGTCCTGTATTATGTTGCCCTCTGGATCAACGTTGACCTTGAGGCGAGGCGCACCGGTCTGAAGGGCTATCCGAAGGATCAGCTGCCGAAGATCAAAGAGGAGTTTGCGGCAAGAGGCCACCTGGTCATCCCCGTTATCCTTCTGATTGCCATGCTGATGATGGACTACACGGCGTCCTATTCCTGCTTTATCTCCATCGTCGCGCTGGTCATCGTCTCTTCCTTCAAGAAGAGCACCAGACTGAATCCGAAGTCCCTGATCAAGGCGCTGGAAAACGGTGCGAAGCAGGGAATGAGCGTCGCGATCGCAACCGCGGTTTGCGGCATCATCGTTGGTGTCGTCAACCTGACCGGCATCGGCCTGCAGCTTTCCAACATCATCGTGAAGCTCGCCGGCGGAAACCTGCTTCTGACCCTGCTGATGACCATGCTGGCAGTCGTCGTCCTCGGAATGGGCATGCCGACCTCCGCAGCATACATCGTATCGGCTACAGTCGCCGTCAGCGCGATCACGAAGCTGGGGATCCCTGCTGCTGCAGCGCATCTTTTCTGCCTGTATTACGCAGCGCTCTCCGCGATCACACCGCCGGTTGCCCTGGCATCCTATGCGGGCGCGGGCGTCGCAGGTGCAAACCCGAACAAGGTCGGCTGGACGGCCGTCCGCATCGGTCTGCTTGCGTTCTTCATCCCGTACCTGTTCGTGTATTCGCCTGAGCTGATGATGCTGCAGGGAAATGCACTGCAGATCATCTGGGCGACCATCAGCGGCTGCATCGGCTGCTACTGCCTGGGCGGCGCCATGATCGGTTATTACAAAACCAACCTGAAGATCTGGGAGCGTATTCCGCTTCTTGCGGCCGCACTCCTCCTGGTGAGCTCCGGCCTTTTGACGGATGCCATCGGTATCGCGATCCTCGCAGCCATTCTGTTCCTTCAGAACGGACGCGCAAAGAAGGAAGGCCCGAAGGCACCGGATACACCGGCACAGGCTGCTGCCTGAAACAGATCAACATCTTTTGCGTTAACTTCTGATTGTTAAGCGCTGTCTGTCTCCAGACAGGCAGCGCTTCTTTTGAAAAAGAAAGGCGCTATACCATGAATAAATATGTCATCCGCCTGGAAAAAGAGGACAATGTCGTCATTGCGCGGCATGACCTTGAAAAAGGCCTTTACATGGAAGACGAGGACCTTACGACACTCGAGGAGATCCCTGCCGGCTACAAGGTGGCGGCATGCGACATTCCGAAGGGGGAGGCGATCCGCAAGTACAATACCGTCATCGGCTATGCCTCCTGCGACATCAAAAAGGGCGAGGTCGTCCACAACCACAACGACGAATTTGACGCCCGGGGCGTCGATTATGCCTTCGGGGCGGACTGTCATCCCGTCGACTATATTCCCGAGGGTGAGCGCCGGACGTTCCTGGGCATCCGCAGGAAAAACGGAAAAGTCGCGACCCGCAATTACATCGGCGTCATCATCTGCAGCAACTGCGCTGCGACCGTGGCGCGCAATATTGCGAATTATTTCACTCCCGAGCGCCTTGCGGCCTATCCGAACGTGGATGGCGTCGTGCCGCTCATCACGGAGCAGGGCTGCGGCATGGAGCAGTCCGGCGAGCCGCTCGCTCTTCTGCAGCGCACGATCGCAGGTTATATCCGCAATCCCAACATCGCGGCATCTGTCCTCATTGCGCTCGGGTGCGAGCGCAACAACATCGACAAGCTGATGGAGGCGCAGGATCTGCATGAATCCGACACCTTAAAGCGCCTTGTCATGCAGGAGGTCGGCGGCACAAAGAAGGCGATCGCGGAAGGCATCGCCTTTGTCGAAAAGATCCTCCCGCAGGTCAACGACGTAAAGCGCGAGCCATGTTCCGCAGAGCACCTGTGTGTTGCCCTTGAATGCGGCGGCTCGGACGGCTTTTCCGGCCTGTCCGCCAACCCGGCTCTCGGCAAGGCGATGGATATCCTTGTCCGCAACGGAGGTTCCTGCATTCATTCCGAGACCACGGAGATCTTCGGCGCGGAGCACGTCCTGACACGCCGCGCGGTCTCGGAGGAGGTCGGCAGAAAGCTCGTTAAGCGCCTCGACTTCTGGCTGGAGCAGACCAGGGGGCGCGACTGCCAGATCAACGGCAAGGTCTCTCCCGGCAACAATAAGGGCGGTATCACCAACGTCATGGAGAAGTCACTGGGCGGCGTCAAAAAGAGCGGCACCACCCCGCTCGTCGATGTGCTGGAATATGCGTATCCCGTAACGGGAAGCGGCGTATACTTTATGGATACGCCCGGCTACGATCCCATGGCATCCACCGGCCAGATCGCCGGCGGCGCAAACCTTTTGTGCTTCACCACAGGCCGCGGCTCCTGCTACGGCTCCAAAACGGTTCCCGTCATCAAACTGGCCAGCAACACTCCGCTCTACAACAAGATGGAAGACGATATGGACATCAACTGCGGCACGATCATCGACGGCGACTGCGATATCGAGGAGATGGGCCGACAGATCTTCGAGGAGATCCTGATAGTTGCTTCCGGCAAGCGCACCAAGAGCGAGGAGCTCGGCGTCGGCGCGGACGAGTTTGCGATCTGGCCGATTGGGGTGTACGCGTAAGCATCCCGCGGTCCGTTTCGCGGCTATTCTGTATGCCGCAGACGGCTTCCGCGCCGGGAACCTCTAAGATGCTCCTCGTCTGCAAGGAGCACGCACAGAAATCAAAAACTCGCTCCGCTCAGACAGTTTGATTTCTGTGCGCAAAGCAGCCTCGGACCACCAAGAGGTTCTTCGGCTTGTGCAGATTGTCTACGGCACACAGAATAGCCGCGTGACAGACGGAATGAAAGCGACGGGACACCTGGACAGTCAGAGAGAAATCCTGCGCCGGTGGGACAAAATGCCAAGGCGCAAATAAACGAATAATTCATTATTTTTAGAAATATAATCACAGGAGGTAGGATATGGATTTACATCTCACAGGGAAAACAGTTGTGATCACAGGCGGCGGCACCGGCATCGGCAAGGCGACCGCAAAGGAGTTCCTGCGCGAGGGCTGCAACGTCGCGATCTGCGGACGGCGTCTGGAGAAGCTCGAGGATGTTCAGAAGGAATGTAAGGAAGAGCTCGGGAAGGATATCATGATCAAGAGCGTCGACGTCACGGACTATGACGCGCTCTCAGCCTATGCGGACGAGGTCGAGGCCGCCTACGGCAGGATCGACATCTGGATCAACAACGCGGGCTCCAATCACATCAAGAGCCTGATCGACTACGATGTACAGGAATTCCGGGATATGATGGACGTGATCCTGATGGCTGTCTGGGCGGGCTGCAAGATCGCGGCGCTCCACATGAAGAAAGACGGGAAGGGCGGCGTTATCTTAAACGCTTCTTCGTTCTCCGCCGTCATCCCGAATGCAGGCCGCGGCGCCTACAGCGCCTGCAAGTCCGGCGTCTCCTCTCTCACCCGCACCTATGCGGCAGAGCTGGCGAAGGACCAGATCCGTGTTCTCGCCTACGTCCCCGGCATGACTGCGACGGAGATCTCCGCGAAAAACATCGCGACGAACGGCAAATACCTCATGAGTTCCATCCCGATGCAGCGCTTCGGCACGGCCCAGGACGACGCGGATGCGATCGTGTTCCTCGCCTCCGACCGCGCAGGCTATATCAACGGCACGCAGCTGGAGATCGCAGGCGCGAAGTTCTGCGTCCAGAACCCGCTGTACGCCTACCAGGACAGAATCGACAAGGCAAACGACTGAAAATCTGCCGGGAACAGTTGACACAAAAAGCGGCAGCCGATCTCCGGCCGCCGCTTTTCTGTCAGAACACTTCTGTTCCGAAAGCCTTAATATCTCAGAACGTGTACTCCACGCCGAACGTCTCGGCCATGTCCTTAAAGTCTTTTAAGGTTGCCTCAGAGAGGTCGATGCCCTCCTCGATGACCTTCGGGGTCTTGACGGCCTCGATCTCACCCGGGATAAAGACGGCGCTGGAGCCCTCGGAGAGGCGGCAGCCCTTTAACGCATCGTAGATCAGCTCTGCGCGCTTTTTGAACGCATCCACGTCCGTAAACTTGCTGATGTCGATGGCGCCCATGAACCAGCCGACATTGGTCATCTTCTCGGGCTCCTCAAAGAAGCGGGGAAGATCAACTTCCATCGCCGCACCGGAAAGTGCGCCTGCAAGGACGGAAACGATCACGCTCAGGCCATAGCCCTTGTGTGCGCCGAACGGCAGCAGCACGCCCTTGTTGGCTGCTGCGGGGTCTGTCGTAGGTCTGCCTTCGGGATCGAGCGCCCAGCCGAGCGGAATACTCTCGCCTTCCTTCAGTGCAAGGGAAATGCGGCCCTTTGCAGTCACGCTGGTAGCGATATCCAGAACCAGATCCGGATACTTGTCGGACGAAGGAATGGCGATGGAGATCGGGTTCGTGCCCAGGATCGGATCCGCGCCGCCCAGCGGTGCAACGAGCGCCGGCGTATTGGCGATGGAGAAGCCGATCATGTTCTCCTTTGCCGCCATCATCGGATAATAAGCGCCAAGGCCATAGTGGCAGGCGTTGTGGACGGACGCAAAGCACGCGCCGGAGACCTTTGCCTGCTCGATGCAGGCCTTCATGACGCGGGGTCCCGCGACCATGCCGACCGCGTGATTTGCATCAACGGTAAGCGTCGCCTCAGCGGTCTTCTTGATCTCGACCGCATCGCCGTTCCTGGCCGTGCCAAGCTGCATCCTTGTGCAGTAGTCCTTCATGTGCGTAGTGCCGTGTGTGCGCTGTCCGCGAATGTCCGCCGCCAGCAGGACGTCGACACAGGCCTTTGCATCTTCCTCGGAGAGGCCCGCCTTCACCCAGACCTTCTCGCAGAAATCTCTGATTTGTTCAACAGGATACTTCATTTTTTACTCCTTTCCTCGATGCACTGTAACGATCGCTCTTTTGGCGATCAGCTCTTTCCCTTGGCAAATTTTCCCGGCGAATAACCGGTTCGCTGTTTGAATATGCGGATAAAATGCGTACTTGTCCTAAAGCCTACCCGTTCTCCGACTTCCTTTACGTGAATGCCCTTTCTGAGCAGCACGCATGCCATGCGGATCCGGTAGGTGATAATGTAATCGCCGACTGAGAATCCCGTGTGTTCCTTGAAGATCTTGCACAGTCTGGATTTACTGATATAAAAATGCTTCGCAACAGAGTCCAGTGAGATGTTCTCTGCGTAGTTTTCG
>CACZQP010000166.1 GCA_902783385.1 uncultured Lachnospiraceae bacterium
GTTTAGTAATTGAATATATTCATCTCTTTTAATTATCATATATACCTCTTTGAGAATTTTGGACTAATTTGTTCTCTTTTCGCAATTAAAAAATATCATATCCAATTGAGAATTTCAAACTATTTAGTCCATTTTTCTCAACAAAAATTAAAGCATTGAGTCAGTTTATCAATGGGCTGATAAGCAGATGAATCACCAGCCCAATTCCTGCAGCCATGCTAAGATTTGCTCTTCTTTCTCAGGCTGACTTTCCCCATCGGTAAAGGTCAGTTCACCTTTGATCATTCCATCGAGCAGGTAAAGCACCCTGTCGCAAAAGCTCGCCACCTTGCTGTCGTGTGTAACCATGAGAATGGTCGTCCCCTCGCCTGAAAGCCGCCGGAGTTCCGCCATGATATCCATTGCGCTGCTTCTGCTGAGTGCACCCGTTGGTTCATCTGCGAACAGTATTTCCGGATCATTGATCAGGCTCCTGCAGATACACGCGCGTTGAAGCTGTCCCCCGGAGACCTGCGAGATCTCCCTGTGGGCAAGAGAATCGATCTGCATCTTTTTCATCAGGGCCAGCGCCCGCTCCTTTTTCTGCCGTTTTTCTGCCTTTGTGCGGCAGGCATGATAGGCGGGCAGCAGGATATTATCCAGAAGATCAAGGCTTGCCATCATGTTCATCTGCTGAAAGACAAAGCCGGTCTTTGTCAGTCGAAAGTCCGCAAGTTCATCCTCCGTCATTTCACCGATGCTTGTGCCGCCCAGAATGACCTGTCCGCCTTCGATATGTTCCAGGCCGGAAACATGGTAAAGGAGCGTCGATTTGCCCGATCCGGAGGGGCCCATGATCGCCAGCAGCTCTCCTTTTTTCACATCGAATGAAATATTGTCCAGGATTCCGCTTCTGACAAGATTGTGAACCTCTAATGCTTTTTCCATTTCATTTCTCTCCAAAAACTACTCTCTTCCGGTTACACATTCCTCGGGCCTGACCCGCTTAACTTCATGAATGCCGCAGCAGACAGCCGTCGCGCATACAGTAAACACCAGGAGCGGTACACTTAAGAGCACGTTTCGCCAGTCCGGTATAAACCTGAATCCATCCGCGCCGAGATATTTCAGCAAAAGACCCGTAAGAGACTCTCCCGACAGGAATCCCAGCGCTTCGCCGACCGCAATCCCGGCCAGTATGGAGCACGCGTATTTGCTTACATAGGTTTTTGCAACCGCTTTCCATCGAAAACCCAATGCCTTTTTCAGAGAAACATCCTTCCTGTCGCTTTGTATATAAAGCCGGGAAAAAAGGAGCAGTACGACAAACAGGATGACCGAGGACGCAATTACCGAAAGAACTGCGGCAAGCCGGATCTGTGTGATCGTCTGTCCGAACGTCGATGTCACGTAGGACGCAATATCGGATACTCTGAACGTTTTATCCCCGATGGCTTTATACTCTGCTATCCACTCTTTCATGTTTCGTCCGTCAGCCAGCGAGACATAGAAGATGCTCCACATGACCTGGTCCGAGCCATAAGCGGACAGATCCTGATCGAATATCTTTGCGGTTTTTCCGCCGTTTGTAATGTCCGAATAGACACCGCAGACGACATAAGGGATCTCTTTGCCGTCTCGGATGATCCTGATCTCATCGCCGACCCGGAGGCCGAGTTCCCTTGCATTGAGAATGGAAAGCGCGATCCGGCGGTCGCCGTCAGGGGCGGATCCTTCGGAATAACTGACGGGAAAAAGAGAATGATCCCCGTACTCCGCCAGAAGGTTGATCTCTTCGCTGCCCGCTGTCATTGCTTTTGTGGAGACCGTATCAAGCCGGACAAATCCGGACACTCTCTCGTCTTTTTCCAGTTTTTCGGCCAGCTCGCAGGCATCAAAGGCGATTCTCCCTGACTGACGCACGTCAATTCTGATCTCGCCGCTGCCGATCCCCATATAGGTCACAAACAGCGGTGAAGAGATCGTACTGTGAATATTGATCGGAACAACCATCAGCATTGCGCCGGCGGCGGCAATGAGCACTGCCGGCAGATACCACTTCAGCGTCAGCTTCTTTTTCCTGCTGTCGCTGATGTCAAAAATGGCTTGCCGGGCAGACATTTTTTCGGTTCTTTTAAGCAGGTTCCAGATCGTCAGCAGGGTTATGCCGGAAACCATGCCGCTTCCCAGCACGGCCATGCACACCATTGCGGCAGCGCTTTGACTGTTTCCGTACAGCTCTCTTATCTGCCTGCCAAGCGGTGAACTTAAGCCCATTGCGATACATACGGCCGCCACCAGGGAAGCTGCCGCTATCACAGCATATTTGAAAAAATACAGCTTTCGTATTTCCCTGCGGGATATTCCGAGTGCCTTCAGCATCCCGATCTCTTTTTTGTCCTCTCCCAGCTTGGTCAGAACGATAAACCGGATGCAAAGCAATGCTACGAGCAGCACCAGGATACTGACAAAGAGTATGACCATGATCATGATGCCATCCGAAAGGACATTCACCATCAGGATCAGGCTCCTTGTGATCTCCGGCCCGTTCTTTGGCAGACCGGCTCTTGCATACTCAGCGGAGAACACCGACGTGTCTGCATTTTCGGATAGCAGGAATTCGATAAGATACTCCTCTTCGCCGATATCCAAAAGGGCCCGGTAATCCTCCGGACATACGAGGAATCTTTTGGATGAGGCCATCATGGAATTCATCTGGGAATCTCTTATGAAACAGGCAACCTCAAACTCCATGGCGCCGATGGTCACGGCGCTGCCTTTGCTCAAGCCATACTGCCGCATATAACAAACGGGAACGCCGATTTCACCCTTCCTCAGCGCCGGCACCTGATTGTCCATGTCCACGAGAAAGTCAAAGCGTTCAGACTGGATGCACACGCCGTTATCCTGCGTGCTTCCTGATAAGGAACAGTCTTCCAGGCAGAAGTCATTGCTGTCGATGTTTAGAAATCTGCATATCTGGAAATCGCGGGCATCCTCCTGCGCGTTGAAAAACGCCTCGATCTTTTCCTCGTCGATCTCTCCGGCATGCATCTGAAGATAGTCGGGCGTCACAGCCGTTTCCATGAGGCCGGATATGGAGTCCGTCAGCTGTACCGAAAGAGAAAGCGTCACAGCAAACAAAACACTCGCTGCGGTGAAAAACGCAAACACGGAAAGGTTCGCGAGCTTGTTTTTGACAAGATCGTTTTTCAATATCTTCCGGTTCATGAAATCCCCTCTTCAAGCTGTCTGATGCTTCTCAGGGAACAGACAACGACCGCCAGAGCAGAAAGAAAAACGCCGAATATCATGATGATATACCCGCTGCCTCTGCCGGTACTGACAGCCAGATACTTCGCAAAAGAATCGGCAGCGTGTCCCGCTGAACCATATGCAACAATATAGCCGATCTGCGACAGAAAGCCAATCAACCCCCAGGCGCGCCCCTGCAGCTCCTCCCGGATATTTACGCGCACAAGATAATCGAGACAGCAATTCGCAACCGGAAGCATACCGAAGAAAGAAAAGCCGGCAATACAGATCTGCACAAGGTTATCTCTCGCACCGAAAGCGACCATCGCGATCCCCGCAAGGCAGAGCGAAAATCCAAGTGCCCTGACGTAGTTTTTCTGCATTCCCCTGATCCCGAGCAGGACACCGGACACCAGCATTCCGCAGGCACATATCGTTTCGGCAGCGCCGAGCGTCGCACTGTCTGCAAAGTCAAGTATCATGGGTTCTGAGAGCACTTGAATAGTCCCCATCGAAAGTGTCATGAAGGACGACATGATAACCAGGACGAGAATACCTTTCTTTTCCGTGATTGCCTGCCAGCCCGCCTTCATCTCAGGCAGGAACGGCGTCCCGGTCTCTTTCCTGCTGCTGTGTTCAATGCCTTTTCTGACAATGCCGGTGCATATGACGGTCAGCGCAAAAGTGAGGATGTCAATGAACAGCAGAAGCCGAATATCTGCGACTGCCAGCAGCATTCCCGCCAACACGGGAGAGATGAGGTAACGCGCGCTCCCGGCAATGCTTACCAGGCCGCTTGCTTTTGCATACTCTTCCTTTGTCAGGAGTTCGGAAATCGTCGCCTTATACGCCGGATCCAGCAAAGAAGAAAACACCGCACTGATCGAAACGCCGATGTATATCTGCGGAAGAGATGCGCTTCCATCGGCAAGACAGATCAGAATGTAGATGAGTCCCAGTGCGGAGCATCCATCCCCCGCCATCATCAACAGACGCCGGTCCATACGGTCAGCCAGGACGCCGGCCGGAACACTCAGAAGCAGCGTGGGCAAAAAGGCCAGCAGTGATATCATTGCCATGTCTGCTGCGCTGCCCGTCATGCGAAAAACATACACGCCCAGTCCGAAACTGGTGAGTCCCCCGCCGACCGAGGATATAAATTCACCCAGCCATAACAGAATAAATCTCCTGAAGTTTTTACCTTTTCCCATTCCGAATCTTTCTCCTTATGTGCCATATTAGACCGGCAGCCTGTCGGTTATGTCTGCCAAAAAAACAGGTTCGAGCCGACTCTCTCCTTTTCTGGCGGCAGTGAACCTGTTATCGTTTCAGCGGGCAAACAACGGCAGTATCAATTCGCGAAGGCTGCCTTCCGCAGCGCAAAGAAGGCGTTCTGTATTGTATATGAAGCCGTCTATCTTCTTTTCCCGTTCATCTTCAGCTATTTCGGACAGATCATCAAAGGTGTGACCGGTATACACCATAATCATGTCAATCACTGCGTCGGGATAATCAGTTGAACACACCCCTTCGTCTACCGCCTCCTTCAGGATTCCGGTCAGGATCGGATTGACCTCTGAAAGAAGGGCGGCCTGTGCCTTCTGGTGCATGAGCGCGTTATGCGGTTTGTGCATCTGCTCGGTTAATTCCTTCCCAAGCCCGTTATCTGCTTTCATTGCGGAAACAGCAAGGATAAGCCTCTGAAGGGCAGGAATTTCCCTGTTTTCTGCAACGGCTTTCGCCTTTGCGGCCATCTGACCGACCTGGCGGTCGATCATTGCAATGAGAATATCCTCTTTTGATTTAAAGTGGTAGTACAACGTTCCGCGCGCAATACCGATCTCACCCAGAATATCCGTAGTGCTGGTGTTCTCATAACCTTTTCGGACGAACAGCTTCTCCGCCGTATCAAGTATTTCGCTCTTTCTGATCTCTGCTTCTTTTACGATTCTCATTTGTTATTGACCCTCGACCGACAACCTGTCGGTAACAGTCTACTATAAGCTCCAGACGAATGCAATGGAAAATAAGGCTGCACTTATGAACAGGGACGGTTCTCGTTGACAGCAGGATGTAAAATGCTGTCTTTCAGAACCGTCCCCTCTGAAACCGCTTCTGCTGACTCAGTCGGTGTTATGATACAAATATATCTGTACTATCGCCCCATCCCTCAGAAATAACTGTGGTAAGCGTGACCGTATTGCCCGACGCAGTTGCTCCCGCATCAGGGGAATGGGGATTTAAGGTGTCCAGCCTGTCTTCTGCCTCTGTTTCGAGATATGCTTCTTTCAATGCATCGATATCGTTATAAATCATATTGCTGCCCTGATCGGCACCAAAGGCAAAGGACGTGCAGCTGCTGCTGTCTACTGTGCAGTTGCCGTCTTCGTCAACTATTACCGTTGCGCTGACCGTATCAATGATCAGCGGAAGCGGCAATGCCAGCAAACTATCACTATCCTCCGACTTCAGATCATTCTTCGTGATCCCTTTCATTGCAATCGTATAGGTTCCGGCCCCCGGAAGCGTTACCTCCTGAGCCTCAGAACCCGGCGTAAAGGTCAGGGTTTTGTTTTCAGTGAGCGCCCCTTCGGAAATGGTTACTTCCTGCGGTGTTGCGACAACGTCTCCCCAGCTGCCTCCGGAATAAACCCGATACGTCATCCCTACATTGATGTTTACACTTGCAGAGGAAGGGTTATAGGTGTTGGTGAAGGTGACCTCAAAGTTACCGTTTTCATCCCTGGTGGGGCCAGCCGTGACAGCGGATGTGTAGCCTTCGGGCGGGTTGTCCTCTCTGATCTTCCAGTCGATAGGTATGGGGTTGCCGTCAGAGCCCGTCTCGTAGTACTTTGGCAAACCGGAGAAAACCACTATATGCCAATACTCAGGATCCGTAGGATAGGGATTGCCATAGGTGGGCGCCTGCGAACCCGGGATTTCGTAGTTGCCGTCATCCAACGTAAACAGCTCGGCAAAGAACTGATTCTTGTCATACGTCGGATCCGACGGATAGCGCTTGTCTTCGTTGCCTTCATCGCCAACCCAGATTTTGTGAACAGTGATTTCAACCGTCTCGTAGGTGTTGGTGACTGCAAAACCGTCGTCCATACTGCCGGTGATTTCACCTTCGACATAGTACGGAACATTGGTCTCCTCGATCTTGTACTCGTACTCCGTCCCGTTTTCATCGATCTTCGGTACGGTATATGTGACAGTGTAAGTATGGTTCCCATTGTTGACTGCATTCGGCGTTGGAGCGTCGTCGCCGGCGAGCAGCTCATCATTTCGATAAATCTCAAGATAAGTCGCAAACTTGGCAGGACCGGGCCGATGTATTTCATAAAAACGCCCGTCTCCCTTCCACGTCTTGGTGAGCGTAATGGTGCGCTCATCATATTCGTTGGTCAGGTTATAGTCATCCGCTTTTGTTCCGCCGCTTGCCTTATAGCCTGCCACTGGCTCTTCTACAACACGATATTCAATTTCTGCGCCATTGGCATGCTTGGGCTGACCTTCGAAGGTATAGGTCCACTTGCCGGTAGCAGCATCTTTAGATACCGTCTTGCTTTCAACGTCTGTCCAGGCATTGTGAACCTTCTTCTGAAGCTTTACGGTGATGCTGTCCGGAATCGTCCAGCCCATCCTCGGCTCTCCGCCATCAGGCCAGGTCTTTGTGCCGGAAATACTGATCTGTTCCGGAACATCCGTCCTGGACGTATGCTTATTCGTGATCACAAAGCCCTCCGACGCATCGCCGGATACCGTGATGGCATAGGTACCAGGTCCGTCGGTGCCGGTGATCACTTCTGTTGTTTTTTCTTCAACAGAGTAAACGATCTTTTTGCCGTCTTTGTACTCGCTAAGGTTTTCAAACTTTCCTTTCCAGTCATTCCCGGCATTCAGTGTAAGCGTTTTGCCGGTATCTGCGCGATCCGCCAGGAGTTTTACCGTAACAGAGCCGGGGCGAATCGCATCCCGGTCATCCGCGTCATCCCATTCTTTACTCACCGAAACTGCTGTCTTGCCCGGTGTATACCGGTTGGTGAAATCAAATCCTTTTTGTGCAGAAGTGTAATTTTCTACCGCATCTTCGGTAACGGTGTAGACAATCTCCTGCTTGCCGTCGCGGTATTTCGGCTTATCGGCGAATTCGTACTTCCATACCCCGCCTGCACCCTCGCGCACGGTCTGCGTATAGACGACCGCTCCGTCCGCGTGCAGCCGCACTGTGATCTGATCGGGTCGCCTGCCGTCCTGGTCGTCGGCATCGTCCCATGTCTTCGTACCGGAAATGCTGATCATCTCCGGCGCAGTGTATGTGTTTTCGAACGTGATCGTCTTCAGGCCTTCCACTACGCTTCCGTTCTTCAGGAAAGTGCGTGTGGCTTCGAGTTTGCCGTTTTTGTTTTCGACTTTATAGCGGACGGTGTACTTGTTGTCGTCGTAGGTAAAACCGTCCTCCTCGCGATCATCCTCGCTGATGATGTAATCGTAGGTGCCTTCTTTTGTGAAGGTGATCGTACCGAATTCGACCTTGCCCGGTCCCGTAACGGTCACGGTCTTTACGCCGTCTGCGCTGCCCGGAACCATGGGATACGAGGGGTCTGTCGGTCTCATGGTGAAGGAGAATTCGTAGGGTTCGGCGGGGGTGTCGCCGTTTAGTTTCTTCTCGACCGGCGGGTCGTGCCTGCAGGGTGCGGGCGTTACGTCTTTCCAGCTGACCTCCGGTTTCCCGTAGACTGCAAAGACGGCGCCTTTTACGGGGTCCCCGCTGTCGTCTACTTTGTTTATGACAAAGCCGGTCGCGGCATAGGCCGAGTTTGCAAGAAGCAGTGCGGATATCGCGGCGACAGCTGCAAGAAAGAGCCTGCCGATCGTCCCGGTGTCGGTGCTGCCGGCGGATCCCGAATGTCTCCTCTTTTTAACCAGGAATACCAGTGATGCAGCAGACGCAAGGAGAATCACCGGCCACACTGCCATATGGCTGGTATCCCCTGTTCTGTGAGCGGGATCCTGTGAAGCGGGCGCGGCCGGTTCCTGCGCATTTAAGGCTGCAGGCGCTGCGGGCGTGCCGGACGTCGGTGCGGAAGGCGTCGGTGTGGAAGATGTCGGCGTGGAGGGCGTCGGCGTTTCCGGCTCCTCCGGGGTCGGCTCTGTGTCTTCGCCGGGCTCTTCCTTTGGATCCTTTTGATTCACAATCTTTACGGAGCCTTTGCTCAGCTCCGCGGTCTGCCCGGCGGCGCTGTCCTTCTTATACCCGTCAGGCACCTTTGTCTCCACGATCCGAATCGTTCCCTTTTCCCAGGACGCGGGAAGTTCAACCCTGCCGTTTTTATCGGAGGTATAATCGCTGCCTAAAAGCCGCCAGTTGTCTTCCTGAAGCGCTTTTGTCACATCCTCGTAACTGAGCGGATCACCCTTGTCGTTCTTCGTGACAGTATGGCCATCCGGATAGGTCAGTGTGTATACGACACCTGTTTTGGGGATGTCCTCTTCCGCGGCCAATGCCGGCGCGGTAAGAACCGATGCGGTCAGAATTGACATTGCGAGCGCTGCGATCAGCCCTGCGGTTTTTACAGTATGTTTACTCATCATACTTTGCCTCAACATGTTGTATTACAAGTTATAAACAGCTACTATATTATAGCATAATGCCATAGAAAAAGAGGCCGCAGCTGCGGCCTCCTGCAGTAATTCGAAGCATTTGCTCATTTCGTATTGTTTCTGAGAAACAGCAGGTATCCGCTGATGATTGCAAGCCCCAGCGGAATACCCAGGTCTCTTCCTCCCGAGAAGTGATATGAACTTTTGGATATGAGAACTGCCCAGGCGAAATCCAACAGATTCCAAAAAACCAAGCACAGCACCACATAAATCCCAAAAGCCACTTTTCTGTTCTTAATCACCACTTTGACCTCCCATCTTTACCAGCACATTGAAACGCCCCAGACAGCGCACCTCCGGAATGGATTCCAGTTTTCCCAGGAGCTTGTCGGATATTCCCGTCTCATTTTCCACCTCAAGGATATAACGATACATCCCCAACCGACTGCCCTGCGGCCGATCATGTATTGCGACGAGTTCTGCACCGGTGTCATGAATCTCGACGATAATATCGTCTATCCGATTCGCCTCGCACTCCGCCACAAATACAGCGTTCGTCAGGGATTCGTCTTCCAGAGGGGAAGATGCCAGGACATAGAATCGTGTTTTATTTGTATCCGAAAGCTGCACATTTTCAGCCAGCACGGAAAGCCCGTACAGTTCTGCCGCGCCGGGTGCGGCAACGGCTGCAAGGGTCCTGTCCCCGCTTTCCGAAACATAACTTGCTGCCGCTGCAGTGCTTGGCATTTCCTTCGTGAGAGCATCCGGCAGATGTTCCTTTCTCCACGCCTCGCTCTGTGCAAGACCCTGCGCATGAGAGCAGACCGTGCGGATATCACTGATCGAAGCCCCCGGCAGTCCCATCAGCGTCTGATTGATCGGAAGAATCACTTCCCCTGTCACATAGACAGCTTCTTCGTTGATCAAAGCGTCTATATAGCCTGTTACCGCACCGCCGAGGGTATTTTCCTGCGGGATCACCGCGTAATCCGCTTTTCCGGCACTGATATCCGAAATGGCATCCGCAACAGTATCTCTCGGCTGAAAGCTGCCGCTTTGAAAATAAAACTGCGCCGCTTCCTCAGTGTAAGTTCCTTCCGGACCAAGATAGCTGATTCTTACGTCATTCGCATTCTGCAGGGATTCCGCTGCCGGATCTGCGCTGATGACAGAGCCGGCATCAACGCTTGCGCAGGCAGTCAATATGAGACACAGCAGCAGTATTACTGCCGGCGATATGAATTCTTTACAGGGTTTCTTTGACATAATACATCGAGGCGGGCTGCAGCGTTACCAGGACGCTCTCCTGGTGGAAGAAGAAGCACAGATCCTTTGCAATTTCCCTTATGGTCTCTTCCGGGATATCGATCAGCCTGAGCATCAAAGTGTTTTCTTCCACATATCTTCCGTCCTCATGGATATAACCGCCGTTGATGACCTGAACGGAAAAGGCCACCTGATAGCTGCGGCAGGTGTTTTTTAGAATAGAGAGGTACTTTTCCGTATCGAATTTCTGGACGCCCGTTTCGGAATCATTGAGTCCGATATAAAGAATTGCCTGATGCTTGTCTGTATTCATATACTCTCCCTTTCGTCCGTACAGGTGAGGTTTCTTCCGGCGCCGGCGGCTACATCAGCTGCGCATTCCGAAGTGTAAAGTACGTGTAGTCTCCCTCCTGATAGGTATCGAATGTCCCGGCCACCGTGATCATCTCGCCCTTTGCCGGGTAGTCCTCCGGATAGTGCTTCTCCCCTTCCAGTTCGAACTCAATCCCCTGGGCACAGCAGGCTGTGGCATCGAGGATCAGGCAGACATAATAGTACCTGTCGGTGACCTCGTCGCGGTAAGCGTTGAACATCCCGCTCATCCTCACAGATTTGCCGATATAGTCTTCCGGTGCGGACACCATGTTGTAGACCTCGGAAAATACCATGGTGCTCGAGAGCGCGGTCAGGTCCACATCAAACTCCTGCGCAGGAGTTTCCGGCGCTGCAGCATTTCCCGTGGACGTGTCGCTTTCCGGCTCTGCATCATTCTCCGGTGCCGCGTCACTTCCCGGTGCCTCAGCACTTTCCGGCTCTGCAGGCTTTTCCGGAAGCGCTTCTTCGGCGGAATTTTCTTCCCCGTATCCCGCAGCTGCTGAAGTCGCCGGCACCGCCTGCTCTGCCTGTACGACACCCTGCTCCAGCACTTCCTTTACGCCGACTGTCTGATTCTCCGTCCGCCTGGACGCCTTCCCGCAGCCTGCCGCTGCCGCGATCATGAGGAGGGCCATCCCTGCAGCAAAGATCTTTTTCAACAGTCCGGCATTTTTTTCTTTCATTCATCTTCCTTTCATTTTCAGACGGTATTCTGTCCTCAGAAACAATATTACCAGACAATACAAAGAGCACAAGAGGAGGAAAACACCATGACAAACAACTATCTTTTTAAGCGCATTGCCATCCAGCTTTCCGCACTCGCCTGCGCCGGCGCAATGATGTTCCAGGCGGGAATCCCCGTTCAGGCAGCCGCAAAAATCCAGCGGGCAAAATACGAGGACGGCGGCGAGGTCGATATCGACTTCCGCACCCGCGTCCAGTACAGGAATCCGAAGATCACCGTAAAGGATAACACCGGCAAGAGCTACACTGCCATCATCACGGAAAAAGACAGCGACGATCTGGAATTCACGATCCGCAGATTTGCCCCGGGCCGCAGGTATACCTATAAGATCACGGGCATCCGCGCCCTGGGCGACAAGTCCTTCGGCTCCGTCACCGGCACCATCTCGATTCCGGCTGCAGCCGCACCGAAGATCAAAAGAGTAAAGTTCGACGCAAGGGATAAGGAAGTGGAATTCTCCCTCACCTCAAAAGTCCGCTGGAACAAGCCTGTCGTCAAAATTTCCGACGGCAAGAAGAGCTACAGCGTCCGGATCACGGAGCGCGACGATGATGAGCTCGAAGTAAGGGTAAATGGTCTGAAGAAGGGAAAGAAGTACCAGTACACCATCACCGGCGCAACCGGAAAGAGCAGCGGCAAGGCCGTGACGCTCAAGGGGTCCTTTATCGCATAAGTCGCCCCGCCTGATGCGCGCTAATACCTGTCGTGCGAGAAGTAGAGATACCCGTTGTCCTGCAGGATGACATAGCCGGTCAGCACCCCCTCATATTCACTCCAGAGATCCTTGTTTAAGACCAGCAGCGCTTCCTCATCCGACAGCCAGGCCTCGACCCCGCCCTCCCGGCAGGAAAAGTCACACAGATAATCGGAGTAGCAGACAAGATCGTCATGCCAGAAGTCGATCTGTCTGCTCTCTTCGTATCTCGACAGGTTCTGGATATAGATTCTGCTGCCGTCATAGCGGTCGCCATGCTTTTGCTTAAACTCCCGCAGGTCGTTGAAATATCCCATCGAAGGCCCGCCGGAGAGCCCGGCGTTTTTGTATTCCGCGATATGCAGGGCGCCGAAGCCTGCGCTCACAACGAGCATGACCGCCGCAACAAGAATGCCCGCTTTTGCCATTTTGTCCGGCAGGATATCCGGCAGCCGGTCCGCATAGATCCCCAGGAGAAACGCCGCGGCGATATACGAGGGGTAAATGTACCATACGTGAAATGACCCGATCAGGATGTTGAAAACAACCGGGAATGCAAACCACAGCCAGAACAGGGCGTCGCCCTCTTCCCGCTTCGTGCGGTGCAGGAAAAACGCCGCCGCAAAGTACGCGGCTGTTACGATAAGGAGCGCGACGATCACCGGCTCCCGGAGGAGATCCGCCAGATACTCAAGCTGAAGCCCGCTCCTCGTCTCGCCGTCCACTTCCCCTGCCATCGCCTGGAAGAACTTAAGGCCGTCAAAGCGATACCTTCGCACGGCCCAAACGGCGACCGGAAACGCACCCGCAGCGGCCGCGCCAAAAAAGTTCCGCCATTTCCAGTTCCCCCGGAGCGCCGGGATATACAGCACGCCGACCAGGAAAATGACGCCCGCGTGCTGCGCCTTCGTAAGGAACGCGAGGCCCACCAGGAAGCCGAACGCGATCACAAAGCGGTTGTCTTTTCGCGCGCCATAGAGCGCAAGGACCGCCAGTGTAAACAGAAACGCGAACAGCGAATCAAAATTGCCGTTCCGGAACATATGGTAGTTGTAGCAGATCCCCAGGGAAAGAAAGGCGGCGGAGAACACCGCGGCCGCCCGCAGGCAGTACTTTTCCGCGAGAAAGGTGCACAGCACGGTAAAGGTAAGGAAGGCAAACAGGGCGGAGGCGAATTTCATGGAGAACATGCTGACGCCGAATACGGAAAACGACGCCATCATTGCCCAGAGTCCCAGCGGGGGCTTCGTGTTGTAGTAGTCCACCTCGCCGGCAAAGGAGTGTATGACCAGCCGGTGGTCGTGGTACATCTCGTACGCATTGACCGCGTGCCACGCCTCGTCCTCGTCCTGCAGCCCGATATCTCCCAGACGGTAAAACAGGCGCAGTCCGATCAGCAGCGCAAAGAGCGCGATGATCATGATAAAAATGTATTTTTCTTTTGCCCGCTGCTGTTCCATGCTTCGATTATAGCCAAGTTCCGATCGTTTGTCTCTTTTCCGCCGATTCGCTTTTTCAGGGAAAATGCGGTAAAGTAAGGATGCACAGTCAATATATCAATAAGCCCCGGGGCGTTCCGGGAATGAATAACCAAAGGAGGTTCCTATGAAATTCTATCAGTGTGCAAAATGCAAAAAGATCATCGGCCTGATCCAGAAGTCCGCATGTCCCACGATGTGCTGCGGCGAGGAGATGCAGGAAATGGTCCCCAATACCACAGACGGCGCGCATGAAAAGCACGTGCCCGCAGTGACCGTCGAAGGAAACATCGTGACGGCCGTCGTCGGCGAGGTTGAGCATCCCATGTTGGAGGAGCACCACATCATGTGGATCGCGCTCGAGACAAAGCAGGGTATGCAGCGCAAGGAGCTGAAGGCCGGCGAAAAGCCGTGCGCACAGTTCGCCCTGGCACCCGGGGATGAGGCGGTCGCCGTTTACGAGTACTGCAACCTGCACGGCCTCTGGAAGAAGGAGATCTGAACTATTTCTTCTTCCGCACGCTGTAGCCGAAGGTCCCAAGGATCTCTCCCAGGCCGTGGTATTTGCCGTGCGAATAGGCGATAAGGTCCACGTTTTCCATGTGGAACGCGCCTTTTTCGTCCAGGTATTTTTCATCCACGTGCACGCACTTCACCTCCGCGAGGAACATGACGTGCGACCCGAGATCCAGTTCCTTCGTCACCGCGCATTCGATGTTGACAGGCGCCTCTTTTATCAGGGGCGCCTTCACTTTTTCCCCTTCCTCGGCGGTCAGTCCGCACACCTTAAACTTATCCACCCTGGCGCCGCTCGTGCAGCCGCAATAGTCGCAGGCATGCAGGAGCTTTTCGTCGGTCAGGTTCACGACGAACTCTCCCGTCTCGCGTATCATCGGGAAGGAGTGCCGCTCCTTCCGCACGGAGATCGACAGCATCGGCGGCTCGGAGCAGACCGTTCCCGCCCATGCGATCGTGATGATGTTCTTCTCTCCCTCTTTGTTCCGGCAGCTCACCATGACGGCCGGCACCGGGTACAGGAAGTTCCCCGGCTTCTCAAAAGTGATCTTATTGCCCATTGTGTTCTCCCCGAAAGCTGCGCAGCAAAAGGATGCGCTCTAGAACTGCTCGTAGATAAACGACGCCGCGTCGTACCCTTTCCCGTAGATCCCGCAGATGATGATGAGAAAGATCGCGGCGTAATAGATGGCGTACCGCACGGGCAGCGGCATGGACAGGATCGTCGTGCGGATCTGCACGCCCCTGTCGTGCAGGATGTCCACCGCGATCATCACGAGGATCCCGCACAGCATCAGAATCAGGTTCCGCGCATTGAGCCACTGCGTCAGCATGTCGACGCTGAGCTTCGGTGCACCCGCAAACGAGAAGGTCCGCGCATACAGCGCGCCCGCGCGCGAAAGAGACGCAACGCGGATCAGGTACCTGCCGAACGTCAGCACGACAAACGTGCGCAGGATCGTAAACAGGCTCCATACCGGATTTTTATCATGTATGTGAAGGATCTCCTTAATGCGCTTGTAGACCGGCCCAAGCAGGATCGCCGTGGAGGTGAAGAATGCCTGGTAGAGGCCGTAGACGACATAATTCCATCCCGTCCCGTGCCAGATGCCGACCAGCACAAACACGATGAACGTCGCGACCGTCGCGGCGAAGACGCGGCTTAAATACTTGCTCTTTATCTTTTTTGACACCCGCCGCATGCGCTTGCTTAAAACGATCGGATAGTACAGGTACTTCTCCATGATCGTTCCGAGCGTCATGTGCCAGCGCTGCCAGTACTCGGTGACGGAGTGCGAAATGAGCGGTGCGCGGAAGTTCTCCTTCAGCGTGATCCCCATCGTCTCCGAGACGCCCATGATCACGTCGATGCCGCCGGAAAAATCCGCATAGATCTGGAAGCTGTACAGGACCATGGCAAAAAAGAGCGCCGCCCCGCGGACGTTCTCATCTCCCAGCATCCCCGTGACGAGGATCCCGATCCGGTCCGCGATCACGGCCTTTTTCACGTAGCCCCACAAAAGACGCTGCAGTCCGTAGATAAGGTTCGTCTGGTCAAACGAATGGTTTTCCTTCAGCTGCGGCATCAGGTCCTTATAGAGGTTGATCGGGCCCTGGAACAGTGCCGGGAAATACATCGCGTAGGCAAACAGATCCGGGAGGCTCTCCTCCGCCTCGTGCTTGCCGTGCCGGATATCCGTCAGATAGGCCGCCAGGGACAGTGCGTAGTACGAGAGCCCGATGGGCGCTGCGATCTCCGGGAGCGATACGCCGCCCCGGTTTGCGATGATCGCCGCAAGGCCGTCATAGACGGGCGTCAGGAACTTGAAGTACAGAAGCGTCCCGATGCAGAAAACAAGACCGATCAGGTACCACAGCCCCGCGCGCCCCGGGTCGCTCTTTCTGTCCCGCGCAATGATGCGGCCGCCCGTCCAGACCATCACGCACACGATGATAAGGACCGCCAGGCTGACGGGCCCCGTCGCGCGCAGGACGACGTACAGACTGAAAGCCAGGATGATCCATTTCTGCGGGACCACCCTGCCAGCCAGGAAATAAACGATGAGAAACAGTGTGATAAAAAGAACAAATCCGAAGGATTTCAGCGCCATACCCGTCAGCCCCCGATGCCGTAGTACGCGGCGAAGTCACTGTACGTCTTGTCCCAGTCCGCGTACTGGCCGCGCCTGTCGGGAAGCGAATAATCCGCCTTCAGGACCTGTGCGAAATGCTCCGAGAACAAAAACGCGCCGCGCCAGTTCAGGTGCGTCTCATCCCGGTAGTGCGTATGCAGGTCCAGGCCTAGCGCCTGAACCGCCTCGTAGGTGTTATAGTCATAGATCTTCACGCCGCGGGATGTGAAAAAGTTCTCCATCGCGGCCCAGGTCGCCGCCTTGTTCGGCGCATCCTCCACGCGAGGCATGTTGAGCATCACGATCGTGATCCCCTTCGACCTGCACAGATTGATCATCTTATCATAATAGTCCGCATTCGCCTGCGGGATCGTGTCGTCGGAATCATCCGGCGTCCACAGCTCCGGCGTGATCTCGAAGTCGTCGTCGCCGTCATACTCGCGCATAAAGATCATCCCGCCCCGAAACTGCGGTGGATAATTCTTGTTGTCCTCCGGCTCTCCGATATCCGCCGCGGTCATCGTACTCCACATATCGTGGACGCGCACCATCGGCAGGAAGTAATCGATCGGATCGACCGACTTGTCGTATTCACAGATCGCGTGGATGAGCTTTAACCGCACCAGCGGATCCGGCATCGTATCCGAGATCTTATAGCCGAGCGCGTCGTAGAGATCCGGCTCAAAGAGCGCCGCAAAATCGCAGACGACAAGCTTCGGCGTCTGGTGCTTTAATGCATATTCCAGCTGGTAATAGGTCGTGATCGGGTGGCGCCAGCTCGTCGCAAGATTGTACGAGGTGATGCCGTTTTCGTGATACATGGTCATGGGCGATACGCCCTCGTGGATCTCGCTCGTCCCCATGAAGAGCACATCGATCGATCCCGTCGGCTGCTGTTCATAGTCCGCATACACCGGCCGCAGGTCGGAGCCCGCATTCCACTTGTTCCGGATCTGGCTCTGGAAGCCTCCGAATAAAAGCACAAAGCCCAGCAGGAACACCGAGACGTTCACTGCCCTGAGCTTAATGGTTTTTCTGGTCTTATTCTCTTTCTTCAATCTTCTTCTCTACCAGCGCGGTGATCGCATCCAGATTGTTCAGGTTCTCCGGCTCGATCTCGTCCGCGTCAATCACAATGTCATAGGCTTCCATCAGTTCCGACAGGATCTGGATCACGTCAAACGATCCGATGACGCCGTCGTCGATCAGCGCTTCCTCCGCCTCGAAATCCACATCGGGACAGATCTCTTCCAGTATTGCCTTGATTTCGTCTTTCATGTTTTCCTTTCTACGCCTCTGTGTAGGTCTTCGCAAGCAGCGCCCGGTCGATCTTGCCGTTCATGTTGAGCGGCAGGGAATCCAGCTGCACAAACTGGTTCGGCACCATGTAGCGCGGGATGATGTCTTTTACCCTCGCGATGATCTCCTTGCTGTCGATCGCGCCCTCATATACGGCGATGATCCGGTTTGTGTTCTTATTATACATGCAACAGACGCGGTCCACGCCGTCGACCGAACCGACCGCCGTCTCGATCTCGCCCAGCTCGATCCGGTGCCCCATGTGTTTGATCTGGGAATCGCCGCGCGCGACGAACACGATCTCGCCGTACTCATTATAGCGTCCCATGTCGCCGGTATGGTAAATTTTTTCCTCGTAGTTCTTCTGCAGCGGATTCTGCGTAAAGGCCTTTGCCGTCTTCTCGGGATCATTGTAATAACCGAGTGCCAGCGAGCAGCCGCGCACGCAGATCTCGCCCGTTTCGCCGTCCCCGGCGAGCGTTCCGTCCTCCTTCAGGAGCATGACCTCCGTATTGTTGCAGGCGTTGCCGATCGGGATCGGCTCCGTGTCCGCAAACTCGCGGTTTACCTTGTAGAACGTGCAGTCTCCCGTCGCTTCCGTCGGGCCATAGAGGTTCGCATACTTTATGTCCGGAAGCGCGCGCCGCCACTGGTTGAACTGCTTGGTCGGCATCACCTCGCCCAGGAACATGACCTTTTTCAGGTACTGCGGCTTCACCTTCTCGAAGGTGCGGAAGTTCACGATCATGCACAGGACCGACGGCACCCAGTCGATGCAGTTGACCTTGTTGTCGTTTAAGAACTGCACGAGCCGCGCGGGAAGCGAAAAGAGCTTCTGCGGCACAATATACATTGTGGAGCCGCACCGGAGCGTCGCGTAGATGTCCTTTACCGACGCATCGAAATAGAACGGCGTCTGGTTGGCAAAGATCTCCTCCTCCGTAAACTCGAAGGTCTCGCAGTACCACTCCGTGAAGTTGATCGCACTTCGCTCGGAGATCAGGACGCCCTTCGGCACGCCGGTAGAGCCGGACGTAAAGATCGCGTAGATCGGGTCCGTGTCGATCTGACGCGCGCGGATCTTTTTAAGCTCCTCCTCCCGCACCGCTTCCGGCGATGCAAGAAGATCCTCCATATACAACACCTTGCAGGCGCCGGTCAGCTCCTCCGGGATATTGTCGCACCTGCGCGTGATGATCAGCCTGGCCCTGCAGGTGTCAATCACGTGCCTGACCCGCTGCGCCGGCATCTCCACGTCGATCGGTACGTAGAATGCGCCCGTCGCGCGCACCGCAAGGAACGCCTCGATGCAGTCGACGCTCTTTGCCATATAGACGAGCACCGGCTCGCCGTACACCGCGTCCGGGAGCATCCCGGAGGCGATTTTGTTTACCTCCTGCCGAAGGCCTTCAAAGGTGATCGTCTTCTCCTCGTCAATATAGGCAGCCTTGTCCGGAAAACGCGCTGCCGTGATATCCATATAGTCCAGTACTGATTTGATCATCGCTTTTATCCTCCGAAACTATTGTGCCAATTATCTGCAGGTTGCGCAAGAGCAGCCCTCTCCCGCACCAGGAACAGCAGGATTGTGAGCGCAAGCGCAAGTGACAGGCGGATCACAAGATACAGGCCCCACTGCCATTTTTCTGCGATCGCGATCCCCAGAGGGTTGACGTAGGAAGAAAAGAAGTTTGTTCCATAAGTGAGCCCGGTAAGCTCTCCGTTTACATAAACCGGCTGTGCAAAAACGGAGTTGATATAGAAGGTCGGAATATCCATCAGCGCGATCACGGTCAGCGTGCTCTTAAGATGCCGCACTGAAACACCGCTGTCCGGGATGAAACCAATATATAGTCCCAGTGTGACGATCATCGAATGATACAGATAGAACTGCCACGCGCGCGGCGAAGCAATAAAGGCCGCCGTTGTCTCAAACTCCGGTGCGATCGAGGAGAACAGGATCGCTATCATTCCGCCGATCACAGCCGTCGGATAGATCAGCGACAGGATCTTCTCTTTGCGCGCGCGGTCCCGAACGGAAAGCGCCATCGCCATAAACACGATCTGCAGGGAGCACAGCTCCAGCGGCAGATGTTCCAGCTCCATGTACGGCTGATAGGCGCCAGTCCGCACGAAGCCCGTCCCCGCCCCTGCGCCGCCGCTAAGGGCAGGCGTCACGACCGGCACGATCCTTGTCACCAAATAGATCTTGATCAGTTCCGAAAGAAGCCCGAGCGCAAAACAGATCCGCAGCATCCGGTCAACTCCCGGGCGCTTTCTCCGGCACAGGAAAAAGCCTGTTATGATCAACAATACGGATATTCCGATCCAGATCAAATGCCCCGTCGAAAACATGCTTTCGCTCCTTTATCAACGATCAGTCGCGGGCAATGTCACGGAACCAGGTCCATGACAGCCTGCGGTTCAACTGTGCCAGATACATCGACATCAGCCATGCTGCACCGTAAATAAAAACAAAAGCTGTGACCAGAAGCGACGGCGGAGTGTTCCTGTAATCAAGAAAGAAATAAGGGATCTGTTCCGAAGCAAGCGCACGGGAAGCAATGAGCGAGAATATGATAACGGCATACACTGTAATAAACCATGTCCCGTTCAGGAGCTTCAGCGCTCCCGGTCTTCCGATTGGCGAGTCATTAAGCACAAAAGAAGAAATGCCGAGGATGGGGATCAGGACATGCATCACAAAGGAATCATAGCGGTCAAACATCGTCAGATGTTCCGAAAAGAAAGGCAGGTGGCTCGTCACTACCACGATGAATATAATCGCCTCCGCGACTGCTCCGGACAGCCGTATAAAGTACACGAGCTCCGATGTCAGCTCTGTCCTCCGCAGGATCTCCACTGTATTCACGGCAATGAAAACTATGGCGCCGAACGTCATAAAAAGCGTTCCGTCCACTGTCATGAAGCGGAAGATCGTCACGCCCGGCTCGATATGCAGCCCGTAAATGAATGAACTCACCCCCAGCAGGACGATCAGACATGAGATCGCAATATTCACCTGTTTTTTGATCCGATACCGTCTGTGGAAGACTTCGAGGACCTTCTCCGGATCTATCTTATTCATGGTTTCTTCTAACCAAAGATATTTCCACTTTTAAATCCATAGCTTCTGCAAGACGCCCGATCGTCGACACAGACGGGTTTGCCGCGCCGCGCTCTATCTTCGAAATATCGGACTGATCCACTCCTGAAAGCTCTGCGAGCTTCTTCTGCGTTATGCCGCAGTCTGACCGGGCTTCTGCAAGGGCACTCCCGATCAGGGCAGATACAGGAACGTCTTCTGCCCGAAGCAGCTTCCCATCCTCGTAAATCACCTCAACTTCCAGATCAAGATCTTCATTCCAGATGATTCCGTACGAGCCCGAAAGCCTTCCGCTGCAGAATAACCGACGGTTTTTCAAAGATTTCATCTGCGGATACCTGTCAAAAAGCATTGAAACATCGTAGCTTTTGACTTCTCCGTTCTGGAATGTGATTTCCAGCGTTGTGCCTTTTCCAAATACCAGTTTTTCAGCTCTGTGATGCATTATGTCAATGGCGGGAGTCTTTTATACTTTTCAGTCTCCCACATCTCCTTCAATTCTTCTTTATGAATGTTAATGAATTCCTTTACCATCAACTGTGCTTTTGGGGGAAACTCACCGTCCAGAAGATCTCCGGTTGCAATGGAAAACGGATTGTGCTCCTATTATGATAGGGTATATATCCCCTATATGTCAATAGGTCAACTTTCTTCTTTCTCAGGGATATCCTTCCTCCCAGGCATCCCACGCATCATCCTCCGTCTCAAACTCCTCCCCGTAGATGTCCATGAAGACATCAAAATCCTTGTCCGGGTCGAGCGGAGTTACTTTATAGACGGTCTTGCTGCCGGGTATCGGTTCATAGATCAGATTCTCTATTCGCAGGCAATTGGGATCGCGCTCGGCTGAATGCTCCTCGTACCACGAATCATTCTCCGGCATCTCCGGCATACTGATCCTCATGATTTCAAATTTCAAGATACTCCTGTCGCCGGTCTTTTCAATGGTCAGAGAACAAAGTGAATCGTCAAGGACCAGCATGTCGGATTCTCCGTGTTTTCCCGTAAGAAGCTCATCTGCTGCCTCGTATACTTCTTCCTCAGATAATGTGGAATCACATGTCCACAAAAAATCTCTGATTACCGGTCTTATCTTCTTATGTGATTCGTTAGGATTGAAGCTGATCCAGGTAAGCCATATTCGAAAATAGTATTCGCGCTCTTCAAGTCCATAATCATAGTTTCTGTTCTTCGGAGTCAACGTACTCAGCCGTTTAAGTGCTCTGCCGGCATATTCTGATGAATCCGGAAGGTCAAACGGGTACTGCGCAAATCGATTGTACTTTTGCCCAAAATACAATATCTTATTCGCTTTATATTGCCTTCTTTCTCTATTAATTCTCTCCTGATCCCGCTGCTCTTTTTCCCTAATCGCATCCGCAGTTGGATCGATGATCTGCGGCTTTGACGCTTTGTACTCTTCTGCTGTTACCAGTTCCGGAGAACCATATGAAGATTCCATCTTTTCAGGCTCAGAGTCGGTCTTTTGTTCAGGCAACTCAATCTTTTCTACCAACGAGGGTCTGGAAGACGTCGTCTTCTCTGTTCTGATCTGTTGTCTGCACTTATCACGATATCGCAGTTTCTGAACAAATCCCATGGCGCCCTCATAATCTGGAATCTGATCTGAAATCCTACGATAATAGTCGATCCGAGACCTGCCCGGACTGCTGCCGATGGAATGCATGCGACCGTATCCTCTTTCCGGATACTCCTTCAGATCATCAAGCAGCTTACTGACTTCCTCCGCATTGTAATCCAGAGAAGTCATGACATCCTTGATGATGAGCGCTGTCTTATCATATTGAAGATTCCGGGCTCTATTACAGCACCAGTCCAGGCTGAGGAAATCATGATTCTGGAATGACGGAAATCATCCTTCCGGCCCTGGA
>CACZQP010000167.1 GCA_902783385.1 uncultured Lachnospiraceae bacterium
CGTCGGCGTTCCTGCCGACAGTGCCCAGACGAGCAGCATGATAAATCCGACGACCGGGATTCCCACCAGGAACATTGTCAGCATCCAGCTTCCGACGCTCGGTTCCGCAGGCTCCCCATAGTCTCTCACCGCATATCTGTTCTCATACGGTGTGCGATACGGCTCCGCTTCCCGCCTGCCAGGCTCTTCCGCGCGCGATGCCCGTTCGTATCTCTCCGTACGATCTGCCGCGTCGTCAGCGCGTCCCGCCGCCTCCGGCCTGGTGATCCTCGTTCCGCAGTTGGTGCAGAACGATGCGTCCTCGGGGATCGGAGCCCCACAGTTCACACAATTCGTCATAGCTTCTCCCTTCCGCACGGAGGTAAGCCTCCGGCCAGTACAGCTTGGGGGTTACTTTCTCCTGACAAGAAGAGATTTCCCTGTCATTTCCGCCGGCTGTTTAAGCCCCATCATATCAATGAGCGTCGGGACAATGTCCGCAAGGACCCCTCCCTCGCGGAGCGTCACGCCCTCTTCATAATTGATCAGGATAAACGGTACCGGATTTGTCGTGTGCGCCGTGTGCGGCGCGCCGGTCTCCGGATCGATCATCTGCTCGCAGTTGCCGTGATCCGCGCACAGGAACATCGCACCGCCGGCCTTCACGAGAGCATCCACGGCGCGGCCGACACATTCATCCACCACTTCCACCGCGCGGACAGCTGCGGGAAGGACACCTGTGTGGCCCACCATGTCCGGATTGGCGAAATTGATGATGATGACGTTGTACGCCCCGCTCCCGATCTTGTCCACCAGGGTATCGCAGACCTTGTACGCACTCATCTCGGGCTTTAAATCATAAGTCGGGACATCCTTCGGCGAGTCGATCAGGAAGCGATCCTCGCCGGGATTCGGCGTCTCGACGCCGCCGTTGAAGAAAAACGTCACATGCGCGTACTTCTCCGTCTCCGCAATTCTGGCCTGCTTTAAACCGAGAGCCGAAAGGTACTGTCCGAAGGTGTTCGTGATCTCCACGTCCGGAAACGCGACCTGCTTGTTCGGGATCCTCGGGTCGTAGTCGCGGAAGCACACGTAGGTGACTCTCCTGCGCCCTCCTCTCTCAAAGCGGTCAAAGTCGTCGTCGCAGAAGCAGTGCGAGATCTCCCGCGCCCTGTCCGGGCGGAAATTATAAAATATGACACTATCGTCATCTTTGACTGTGCAAAGCGGCACTCCATTCTCCGTGATGACGGTGGGCTTTACAAACTCGTCTGTCTCGCCGCGCTCGTATGCCGCTGAGATCGCCTCCTGCGCACTCTCCGCAAAAAGGCCGCGCCCCTCCGTGAGTGCGCGGTAAGCCTGCTCCACGCGGTCATAGTTGTTGTCCCGGTCCATCACGTAGTATCTGCCGGTGATCATGGCGATCCTGCCGATGCCGAGCCTTTGCATCTCCTCCTCCAGCCGGCGGATGTATTCCGCGCCGCTCTGGGGCGGCGTATCTCTCCCGTCCAGGAAGCAGTCTACATAGACATTCTTAACGCCCTCTCTCTTCGCCATCTCAAGGAGCGCATACAGATGTGTGATATGGCTGTGCACGCCGCCGTCGGACAACAGGCCGAACAGGTGCAGATCGCTCCCCTTCTCCCTGCAGTTTTGCATTGCAGAAAGAAGCGCCTCATTTTCGAAAAAGGTGCCGTCGTCAATCTCTTTTGTGATCCGCGTCAGCTCCTGATAGACGATGCGCCCGGCGCCCATATTCATATGGCCGACCTCCGAGTTGCCCATCTGGCCGTCCGGAAGACCGACGGAAAGGCCGCTCGCGTAGCCCTTCACAAAGGGATACTCCCGCATCAGCCGTTCCATGACGGGCCGCTTTGCCAGAGCAGTCGCGTTTCCCTCCTGTCTGTCGCTGAGGCCGTACCCATCCAGGATCATGAGCACGACCGGCTTGTGTTTGATCTGCGTCATTTACGATTCATCCTTTCTGCGGCAAAGCGCGGGCTTTGCCGCTGCCGGTTCTTCACCGGAGCAGTTGTCTTGACCATTTCAGGAGCCCGTCAGGGCTCTGCGGCAAAACGCCGGTTTTGCCGCCGCTGCTATTTCACCGGAGCAGCTGCGTTGACCATTTCTGGAGCCCGGCAGGGCTCTGCGGCAAAGCGCGGGCTTTGCCGCCGCTACTTCCACGACGACACGACCAGCGCAGTTCCCTTTCCGACTGTGATGGTCGCGCGCTTTCCCGCCTCTTTCTCGTTGCTCACGCCGAGCGGATAGCTGCTCTCGAGTATTCCGTCCTTCAGTTCGTATTTCATGCCCTCGATCGTGACGCCTTCCACCCGCTCGTCCATCGCAAAGATCGAGAACTGGCCGGTAAAGCTCTCATGGAAATGAATCGTCTCGTCGCGGAGCACCATGACCATCTGCCTGTCGCCAAGCAGGTACCCCTTCCCGCCGTGATCCTTGATGAACCGGAGTGTCTGGATGTTCGCGAGCGTCATATCGAGCCTGCCGCCCAGGCCGCCGTAGATATAAAACCGCTTGTAGCCGCGGGAGAGGCCGAGCTTCACCGCCGCATGGGAATCCGTGTCGTCCTTGCGCACCGGAAGGCGCGTCACGCTCTCCCTGCGCTCCCTCTCATAGGCCTTGATGATGCGCATATAGCGCTCCTCCAGGGAATCGAAATCCCCGAGGATATGGTCCGGCAGGATCCCCATCTGTTCCAGATATTTCAGGCCGCCGTCCACCGCAATCAGGAGATCGCCGCTCTCCTTCTCCAGATCCACCGGCACAAAATCGCCGGCACAGACCAGAATGCATTTCTGTTTCGATGCCATATGCTTTCACTCCATAAGAAACGGCGCCGCAGCGGCTGTTTTTCCGCCGGCGCATTCTGTATTATACTGTTCGTATGAACGATATCTCCAATGAATCCATTATACTATATGACAGGTCTAAGCGTCCCGTTATTTTGCATTATACGCTGAAAAGAAGCAGCCGCCGCACCATGGCGGTCTATGTCATGGAGGACGCGCGGGTCGAAGTGCGTGCTCCGCGCCGGATCCCAGCCCGGGAGATCGAAGCGTTTCTCAGGGACAAAGAAGGCTGGATCCTGAAAAAGAGGGCGGAGCAGGAAAAAAAACGCTCCCTCGTGCGGGAAAACGATCTGACGGATTCCCAGCAGAAGTCTCTCGAAAAGGTCTACCGCGAGGCGGCTTCGCGCTATATCCCGCAGCGCGTCGCCCACTATGCTCCGCTTGTCGGCGTAACGTACGGCCGGATCTTCATCCGCTCGCAGAAGACCGCCTGGGGAAGCTGTTCCTCTGCCGGAAATCTCTCGTTTAACTGGAAGCTTATGCTGGCGCCGCCCCGCGTTCTCGACTACGTCGTCGTACATGAGCTGTGCCACCGCATTCATATGGACCACTCCGCCGCGTTTTGGGCGAGCGTGGAAAAGATCCTGCCGGACTACCGGGAACACAGGAAATGGCTGCGCGATTACGGGCAGCTTCTGGATGTGAAATCTCTTCGACTCAGTTAAGACGCCTTTCTCCCGGTCATTCCCGGACGCGGGCATCCCTTCCGTAGGTAAAACCGTGCCGATCGTCAAGATACTCGCTGACGATGAAGCGGGGTCTTTCCTTAGTCTCGAGATAGATCTTTCCGATGTACTCTCCGATGATGCCGAGTGCAAGGAGAATGAGACCTCCGATTGCCCAGATGGAGACCATGATGGAGGACCAGCCGATGATCGTCGCGCCGGTGAAGTGGCGGACCAGCGAATAGAGGAGCATCACAATGCTCACCAGGAAAATCCCGAGGCCGAGCCGCGTGATCATCTGGATCGGCCGTGTGGAGAGCGACGTGATGCCCTGCATGGCGAAGCCGAGCATCTTGCTGAGCGGATATTTGCTCTCGCCCGCAAAGCGCTCCCCGCGCTCATAATAGACCACATCTGTCTCAAATCCCACCATCGGGACCATGCCGCGCAGAAACAGATTGACTTCATGAAACTCCGACAGCGCCTCCAGGGCGCGGGCGCTCATCAGGCGGAAATCCGCATGGTCGGCAACGACCTGTGCCCCCATCGCCTGCATCAGCTTATAAAAGCTCTGCGCCGTCGTGCGCTTAAAGAACGTGTCCGTCCTGCGCGCACTGCGCACACCGTAGACGATATCCTTACCCTCGTAGTACTTCTCGATCATCTCGTCGGAGGCATTGATGTCGTCCTGCAGGTCCGCGTCCATGGAAATGGTCATGTCGGCGTATTCGCGCACAGTCATAAGTCCCGCGAGCAGCGCATTCTGGTGTCCCCGGTTGCGGGATAGGCACACGCCCGAAAAGACGGGATCCTCTTCGTGCAGGCCTCGGATCATCTCCCACGTGCGGTCCTTCGACCCGTCGTTCACGAAAACGATCCGGCTGTCCGCGCTGACCTTCCCGGTCTCGATAAGCTGCGTCATTTTTTCCCGGAGACGTCTTGCCGTTTCCGGAAGCACCTCTTCCTCATTGTAGCAGGGGATGACATAATACAGAGTATGCGGCATCATGATCAAGCTCCTCTTCGTCCTTACGCTTCCTTCTTTTCCAGGAACATCTTGCGCGAAATAAAATTGTACACCATCACGACGCCCGTCGCGCCGAATTTAAAGAATGTCTCCGCAAAGCCTTCGCTCATGAGTCTGCGCACAAATGCAACGTGCCGGTAGATCAGGCCGAGTCCGATATACAGACAGATCTCGTTGATGACGAGGCCGATCGTGGAAAGCACGGCAAAGATCACGAATTCCTTCTTTCTGCTCATGTCGTCCTTGCGCGTGAAGACAAACTTCATGCTCAGCAGGTAATTGCAGACCATGGACACGATAAAGCTGATCGCCTGCGAGATCAGGTAGTAGTTCTCATATACATCCGCAAGACCGGTCCTGCGGAAGATCGCATTGAAGATCAGGTAGATGACGTAGTCGATGAGAAAACAGATCACGCCCACGATGCCGAATTTTGCGATCTGGTCCAGCAGTTTTTTCAATGCTCTTCCTCCATGCACTCCAAAAGCAGTCTGAATGCGGCCTCCGCCGTAAGGAGCCTGATCTCCTGCCGCGATCCCGAAAAGTGATATTCCCGGGCGCAGACATTTCCGCGGTACGCACATCCGATATAAACAAGTCCCACCGGCTTATCTTCGAGTCTGTCGGGTCCCGCATTTCCCGTAACGGAGAGTGCGGCATCCGCGCCGGTCTTACCGGCCGCCCCTGCTGCCATGGCAGCGGCTGTCTCTTTGCTCACGATTCCCCAGGCGGCAAGATCCTCTTCCGGGATCCCGAGCATCGCAGCCTTCTGGCCGGCGCTGTAGGTCACAAACCCGCCGGGATACACTGCCGAAGCGCCGGGGACCGAAGTCACATACGCCGCCAGCATGCCTCCCGTACAGGACTCCGCCGTCGTCAATATCTCTCCCCGCTCCTTCAAAAGCGCCTGTACCTTTCCGGCGCCGGCAAGGATCTGTTCCCGGATCTTTTCCCCGTTCGACATACTCCCGATCCCCCGTCAGCCCTCTTCTCCGAGAACCTTCCGGTTCCTGATCACATAATCCGCGAGGGAGACGACCGTGAGGATGACCGCGATCCACATCACCGCCGCCGTGAGCGTCTTCGCCCAGCCAAACGGCAGGTCTATGATCATCAGGATCGTCATCGCCATCTGGAAGACTGTCTTGAATTTTCCCCAGTAGCTTGCCGCAATCACGATGCCCCTGTCCGCTGCGACAAGGCGGAATCCGCTGATGATGAATTCGCGTGAGATGATAATGATCACTGCCCACGCGGGGATGCGCTTTAAGTCCACGAGGCAGATGAGCGCCGCCGACACGAGGAGCTTATCCGCGAGCGGATCCATGAGCTTTCCGAAATTTGTGACAAGGCCATACTTTCTTGCGATCTTCCCGTCCAGCAGGTCGGTCAGGCAGGCCAGTCCGTACACCGCGAGCGCCGCGACAAAATTCCCCGGAAGCTTTGCGTACATCAGCGCCACAAAAAGAGGGATCATAAGGACCCTCAGGATCGTCAGTTTGTTCGGCAGGTTCATCTGCATTCTCTATATCCTTTCTCTTTCACGAAGTCACACTTCTTCCCCGATGAGATCATAGCCGCTTACTCCCGTGATCCGCACGTCCACGAAATCCCCCGTCAGGTACTCCGCATCCGAAGGGATGAAAAGCAGTCCGTCCACATCCGGCGCATCCCTGTAGGTTCGCGCGACATAGACATATTCATGCTCCTCAAGGGTACCCGCAAGGCCCGATCCTTTCGCAAGAAGCCTCATCCCGGCTTCCTCCGGCGCAAGCCTTCCTTCGATGATCGCCGTCAGCACTCTCCCCTTTTGCTTGCCCGCTGCGGAAAAGGCGATCTCCTGCTGCAGGCGCATCAGCTCGTCCCTGCGGCTTCTCTTTACTGCCGCACGGACCTGAGGCTTTAAACTCGCTGCAGGCGTGCCTTCTTCTCTGGAATACGCAAAGACGCCGAGACGGTCAAACTTCATGTGCCGCACGAAATCATAAAGAGCGGCGTGGTCCTCCTCGCTCTCGGTCGGGAAACCGCTGATGAGCGTCGTCCGGATACAGATATCCGGAATCTGCCTGCGGAGCCTTCGCACGGTCTGCTCCAGTTCCTTTCGGCTCGTGCGCCTTCCCATCTTTTTGAGGATCGCATCCGACGCGTGCTGGATCGGCATGTCAATATAATGCACGACCTTCGGGTTATTCTTCATCTCAAGGATCAGCTCGTCCGTGATCTCCTCCGGATAGCAGTACAGGAGACGGATCCACTTCAGATCCACGATCCAGGAAAGCTTTTTCAGGAGCTCCGGCAGCTTTTTTTCGCCGTAGAGATCCGTGCCGTAGCGCGTCGTTTCCTGTGCGATGAGAATCAGCTCCCTTGCGCCCCTTCGCACGAGATCCTGCGCCTCTAAGAGAACCTTGTCCATGGGGACGCTCCGGTACTCCCCGCGAATGGATGGGATCACGCAGTAGGTGCAGTGCTTGTCGCACCCCTCCGCGATGCGCAGATACGCATATCCCGCCGCATCGGTCAGCACCCTCCGGCCCGGCTCCCGCGGCGCGCTGATGTCCTCCATCCAGATCCGTTTCTTATTCTTTTTGCGTGAGAGCGCCTCATCGAGCGCCTCGATCAGATGGCCGGATGCGCCGGTGCCGATCACGGCGTCGACCTCCGGGATCTCCGTCAGGATCTCTTCCGCGTAGCGCTGCGCCAGGCATCCCGTCACGATCAGAGCCTTCAGGGAACCTTCTTTTCTCCTCTCCGCGAGCGGGAGGATCGCCCCGATGCTCTCTTTTTTCGCATCATCAATAAAGCAGCAGGTATTCACTACCGCTGCTTTTGCTTTTGAATCATCATCCGTGAGCCGGTACTTTGTGCCGGCCATCATCCCCAGCATTTCCTGGCTGTCGATCAGATTCTTATCGCAGCCGAGGGATACAAAACATACATCCATGCAGATGTCCTTTACAGAGTGTCCGACTCCGGCGCCTCCGGAAGGATCTCGTCCTCCTGCGTCTCCTCTCCGGCCTTCATGGCCTCGATCTCCGCACGGACTCTCTCCTCATCCGCGGCGTGCTCCTCCTCGGTCAGGATCCGGATCTTTGCTTCGTTGAGCTCTTCGACCGCGACGGACAGGGGCTTTTTGCCCTCCGCGCCCTCGACGAGCGGCTCATCGCCGTCCACGAGCTGACGCGCGCGCTTTGCAGTCGCCATCACGATGGAGTAGCGGCTGTTGATCACGGGCGTCTCGCCCTCCTCGACGTTCTGATTGACCACTTTCATCAGATCCACATATGAAGGATGAATCATTCGGTTTTCCTCACTTTACTATTCTGTTCACAGAAACAAACATATATTATATCAGCTGTATCAGGATTCTTCAACGAGGAGGGACAGGTCCTTGGTCATCTGTTCGACAAAGGCGCGTTTTCTGTTCGGTGCGCACTTTGCGCTTCGGACGATCCTGTCCACCTCCTGCGCGCACGCCTCGAGATCGTCGTTGATCACGACGTAGTCGTAGGAAGGGATAAACACGGCCTCTTCGCGGGCGCGGAGAAGGCGTCTGCGGATCTGCTCCGGCGTCTCCGTGTGTCTCATGCTGAGCCTCTTCTCCAGCTCCGCGGCGGATGGCGTCACAAGGAACAGAAGAATGGCCTCCGGGAACTTTCCCCGGATCTGCATGCCGCCCTGTACGTCGATCTCCAGGAGTACATCTTTTCCCTCCTCCTGCATTTTTTCGACATAGGCGCGGGGCGTGCCGTAATAGTTTCCCACATACTCCGCGTGCTCCAGAAGTCCGTTCTCGCGGATGGTCTTCTCGAATACGTCTCTCGTCACAAAGAAGTACTCTCTTCCGTCGATCTCGCCCTCCCGGGGCGTCCTGGTGGTCATGGAAACTGACAGCACGTAGTTCTCGTAGCTGCTGACCAGCTTTTTCATGACGGTGCCTTTCCCGGCGCCCGAGAAACCAGATACGACGATCAGGCTGCCTTTACCCATATGCTGTCCTCTTTCTATCTTATTCCATATTCTGGACCTGCTCGCGGATCTTCTCCACGCAGGTCTTGAGTTCGATCGCGTGATCCGAGACCTCAAGATCGTCGGATTTTGACAAAATGGTATTGGATTCCCTGTTCATCTCCTGCGCGAGGAAGTCCATCTTACGGCCGACGGCATCCTTCTCGTTCAGGAGCGTATCGCGCATCGCGGCAATGTGGCTGGAGAGTCTCACAAGCTCCTCGTCTATGCAGACCCTGTCCGCATAGACGGCGGCCTCCGTCAGGATCCTTCCCTCGTCGACCGACGCCTCTCCCAGCATGTCTTTGATCTTCTGCCGGAGCGTCTCCCGGTACCGCGCTGTGATCTGCGGAGCCCGTTCGGAGATGAATGCGGCATGCTCCTCCATTCCGGAGAGCTTCTCCAGGATGTCGTTTTTCAGGAACTCTCCCTCCCGCCGGCGTTCCGAAAGGAACTGCTCCGCCGCGCCGTCGAGTGCCTCTTTCAGGACCTCCCAGAGTGCATCCGTATCGGTCTCTTCTTCCTCCATTTTCAGGACATCCGGATAACCGGCGAGTGTCGCGGCGGTGATCCCCTGCTCCAGGGAAAACTCCCCTGCGATCCTCTTTAAATACTCGAAGTACTGCGCCGCCAGCGCGTGGTTGTACTGCACGCTTGCCGTCTCCTCCGAGAGATTCTCATAGGAGACGTACACATCAACCTTGCCCCGCTGCATGTACTTCTTCAGCTCGCTCCGCACCTGTGCCTCGAGGACGCTTAAGTTCCTCGGCATCCGGATATTGAAATCCAGGAAGCGGTTGTTGACGGATTTCATTTCCACCGTGAATTTCACGGTCTCGCCCGCTGCTTCCGCGCGGCCGTATCCTGTCATGCTGGTGACCATTGTTCTTCTCTTTTCTTTTTTATTTGGCGGCTCCCGGCCGGTCCGATTCCTGTATCATATCACAAAGACGCGGCGCGAAAAAGGCATCAGTCGTTTTCCTCTCCCGCCGCCTTAAGCGCGCTGATGTCGGGCTTTGCGAGAATGGAGAAGTTCGTATAATACACGACAAATCCGGGTGCGGCGCCGGACGGTTTTTTTACGTCCCTCCGGTATAGATAGTCGATCTCCACCTTCTCCTGCTCTTTGCCGGCGGAATAATAGGCTGCCGCCCCCGCCGCCTCTTCGAACGCCCTGTCCGGGATGTCATCCATCTTCTGCTGCCCGGCCTTGAGGATCACGTGCGAGCCCGGCATGTCATTCGCGTGAAACCAGATGTCCGTCCCCCTCGCCATATGAAACGTCAGCTGATCATTCTGCGTATTGTTCTTTCCGACGTAGATATCATACCCGTCGCTGCTGATATAATGGAGAGGCTTTCCGGCCGGTGTCCGGCTCTTCCCCTTCTCCTTTGCGCCGGGATTCCTTCGGCGGATAAAGCCGCCTTCCTGGAGCTCCTCCCTGATCTGCTGCAGATCTCCCTCCGTCGTCGCCATATCGAGCGCCATCCGTATTCCCTGCAGCTGGTCGATCTGCGCCTTTACGCCGCGCATGAGCTCACCCAGCGCCTCCTGCGTCCGCTTCATCTTCGCGTAGCGGTCAAAATAGCGAACCGCGTTCTGCGAGGCGGACAGCGTCGGATCGAGCGGGATCTTCACCTTCCCGCCGTCGTAATAGTTGTCCAGCTCCACCGAGGACGCCCCCTCCGGCACGCTGTAGCCGTACGCGTTTAAAAGCTCGCCGTACAGCCGGAATTTGTCCTTTTTCTCTGTATCCGAAAGCTGTTTCCTCTGCAGGTCATATTTGTGAACATCGCGCTCCAGGATCGTCTGTACGATTTTCCTGAGGTCTGCGGACTTCTGGCGTATGCGCGTCTGGATGCTCTTTTCTTCATAATACGTCTGAAGGAGACTGCTCATGTCCGGGAACGGCCGGCTCACCATATCCGAGAGCATGGTCAAAGAAAGGGCGCCGTAGGCGTAGGGGGACCTGTCGCCTGCTGCGTAGTATACGGCAGGCGCAAACGCCTCGTCCTTTACGCTCTGCATCACCGAAAGAAATCTGTCGCGGATCCGGAGACGCTCATCACTGCTGAGCGCGGATGCGGAACGCAGGTGCGAAACCCCTGCGCGGTGCAGGATCTCTTCCGCCATCTGCGAAGAGATCCCCTGGTAGCTCTGTGCAAGCACCCTGGCCGGCGCCAGGTCGCTCCCCGAAAGGAGCGCGTCGATCTCCTCCCCGTCTTCCGCGAGCGGGTCTTTCTTGTTCTGGGTCTGCGGAATAAAATACTCCCTGCCCGGCAGGACCTCCCGCACGGAGCTCACCATGGACGAGATCCGTTTGATGCTGTCCGTGATCACGCCGCCCTGCTCCGTCAGGATGATATTGGAATGCTTTCCCATCAACTCGACGCAGAGCCGATGGACGCACAGGTCTCCCATTTCATTGTAGTGTTCGATATCAAAGAACAGGATCCGCTCCAGGCCCGGCTGGGAAACGTCGATGATGCGGCCGCCCTGCAGATGCTTGCGCAGCAGCATACAGAAGGCGGGCGCCACAGCCGGCGACGGTTTGTTCTCCTGTGTCAGGTAGCAGAGAGGAAGCGAGGGATCCGCGCACAGAAAGAGTCTGATCTGACCGCCGCCCTTCTCCGGGAGCGGCCTGACCGTGATAAACAGCTCGTCGCTCTCAGTCTGGGCGATCCTGGCGATCCTTCCGCCCGTGAGGATCTTTCTGAATTCGCTGCACAGTGCAGCGATCGTAATTCCGTCAAACATATCGTTTCTCCGTCATATCCAGCGGAGCTTTTTGAGCACGCGAAGGATAAAGCCTCCCTTCGGGAGCCGCAGCACATCCTCCTTGCGGATCGCACGAAAGCGCAGCATCAGATATGCGTAGCAAAGCACCGCGGCGGCGAGGGCCGGAATCATGCTGATGAGGTTAATGAAGTACACCCTCTCCACACCCGCTGCGGAGAGGATCGTGTAGCACAATGCATAGACGCCGAGACTCACAAAGCCCATAATTGCCGATGCGACCATGGGCGCGATATATACCGTGACGGGATCTACCCTGACCTGCAGGTATCTGTGGATGAACAGCTCGTTCATGGCAAAGATGAGCACCGCGTAGATCACGCTTACGAGAATCAGTGAATAAACGCCGAGCGATGTGTGCCGCAGCAGGTATACCAGCGCCAGCGTCTGGACACACAGCGCGATGCCCGCGCTCACGAGCGGCATCTGCATCTTGCCGATCGCCTGGAGCACCGCATTCGTGACCGTGGAGATGGAATAAAAGATCACGGTGACCGCAAGCAGCGCAAGGAGCGAGGACGCCATGTCGAGCGATCCCATCTGCGGAAACAGCAGCAGCATGATCGGCCAGGCAAGCGCAATCAGGCCGAACGTACAGGGCATCGCAATGATCATCGTCAGACGCACCACGCTCTCCGCGCGGTACCTTGTCTCGGCGATATTCTGCTTTGCAAAGGATGCGGAGATCCCGGGGATAATGGCAGCGGAGACGGCCGTCGCGACCGAGATCGGAATGTTGGTGATGACGACTGCTTTGTTGGAAAAGATGCCGTACTGCGTCGTCACATCAACCTCCGAAAGCCCCTGTGCGATCAGCGTCTTTGTGTAAATGGTCTGGTTCAGTGATGTGCACAGATTCAGGATAAAGCCGCTCAGGATAAAGGGCGTGATGGCGAGCATCGTCTCCCTCATGACGTCCCCGTAGGAATCCGGCCGCGACTTGTCCCGGTGAAGCCGCCGCTTGGCGTTGTCCTGATTCACATAAAAGCAGAACGCCATAAACAGCAGGGCGATCGCCACGCCGCTCCCCGTTCCGAGTGCGCTCCCCATCGCGCCGAAGCGCGCCCGTGTCGTCGCGTCCTTTCCCGCAGCCACCCACGTCAGCATGTAGGCGGCCCAGATCGAGATCACCGCGTTCGCGAGCTGCTCCAGGATCTGCGACACCGACGTCTGGACCATGGATCCGTATGCCTGGAAGTAACCGCGAAGAACACCGAGAATACCGAAGATAAAGACCGTCGGCGCAAAAGCGCGCAGAACGATCACCGCACCGGGCGGAACCAGAAGACCCGCTCCGAAAAAGAGAAACAGGCTCGCAAAGGACCCGACCGCCAGGGCATAGAACATCGCACAGTGAAATACACGCCGCGCGTTCCTGTTCTGTCCGAGGGCAAGCTTGCCCGCCATGACCTTTGAAATGGCGGACGGAATGCTGTAGGAGGAAATCAGGAGGACGATCGTATAGATATTGTAGGCAAACCCATAGTAGCCGATCCCCTCATCGCCGATGATCGCGGTGAGCGGCGCCCTGTAGAGAAGGCCGATGATACGGACAATAATGCTGGCGCCCGCGAGGACGCCCGCCTGGAACAGCATGCCGTTATGCGCCGTATGCTGTTGTTTCGGCTTCTGTGCCGGAGTTTCCGCCATTGTCTATCCGATCAGCCAGTCATACATCAGCTGGTACTGCTGCGCGGAGCTCTCCCAGGAAAAATCAGCCTGCATTCCGCGCTCCGCTATCTTGTTCCAGTCCCGTTTTCTGTCGTAGTAGATCTGCTCCGCATAGCGGATCGTGCGCATCATCTCGTGCGCATTGTAATTCGCGAAGGTAAAGCCCGTGCCGGACCCCGTGTACTTGTTGTACGGCTCGACCGTGTCCTTGAGCCCGCCGGTCTCCCGCACGATCGGAACGGTCCCGTAGCGCAGGCTGATCAGCTGCGACAGCCCGCAGGGTTCAAAGAGGGACGGCATGAGGAATGCATCCGCCGACGCATAGATCCTGTGGGAGAGCTCGTCGCTGTAGCGGATGTTTGCCGAGAGCTTGTCGTGGTACTTCCAGTCGAAATACCGGAACATGTTCTCGTAGCGCTCTTCTCCACTGCCCAGAACGACCACCTGGATCGCGTCCTGCGCCAGCATCTCCTCGAGCACATAAGCGATCAGGTCAAAGCCCTTCTGTGAGGTAAGGCGCGATACGATGCCGATCATAAAGCACTTCTCGTCCTCCGCGAGCGCGAGCTCCTTCTGGAGCGCGAGCTTGTTCTTTGCCTTTACTCTGCGGAAATTGGAGACCTTGAACGGGAACGGGATCATCCCGTCCGTCTCCGGATTGAATTCCTCGTAATCGATGCCGTTCAGAATTCCCCTGAGGTCGCCGGCCCTCGCGTTCATCAGGCCGTCGAGTCCCTCTCCGTAGAAGGACGTCTTGATCTCCTCCGCGTAGGTCGGAGAGACCGTCGTCACCGCATCCGCGTAGACAATGCCGCCCTTTAAAAGGTTCGCATCCCTGTTGAACTCCAGCTTGTCCGGCGTGAAGTAATCTCCGGAAAGCCCGGTGATCTCTTCCACGTCCTGTACGCCCCAGCGCCCCTGGAACTTCAGGTTGTGGATCGTCATGACGCTCTTTGTTTTGCGGTAGAACGGGTTGCCCGCAAAGCGCTCCTTAAGATAGACCGGGATGAGGCCGGTCTGCCAGTCATGGCAGTGCAGCACATCCGGCCTAAAGTCGAGGAGAGGAAGCGCCGACAGAACGGCCTTGGAAAAGAATGCGAACCGGCGGATCTCGAAGAGAGCGTCGTCCGTATAGATCCGGTCCGTGCCGAACAGCTCCTCATTGTCGACGAAATAATAGACGATGCCGTTCTCCTCCGCTTTCAGGATCCCGACATACATCTGCCGCCAGTCGAAATCCATGTAAAAGCTGAGGACAAACTCCATCCTCTCTTTCATCTCCTGCTTCATGCATGCGTACTTCGGCATCATGATCCGCACGTCATAGTACCTTTTGTCAATGGCGCGCGGAAGAGACCCCGCAACGTCCGCCAGTCCTCCGGACTTGATGAACGGTACGCCTTCCGATGCTGCAAACAGTATATTCTTCAACGCTGCTCCTTCCTCTGGAGAACAGGAAAAAAGTGCCGGTTTGTTCTCTGCCGTAATACTTTATTATACTCCATCAGCGCAGTTTCTGCATTTTATTGTATGCCCTGCGCATGGAGGAATCCTCCCTCCGGTATCTGCGCGCCGTCGCCGGAGAAGAAGCGCCCAGGATCTGCTGCAGGCTCTTCTCATCCGCCCCGTTTTCCATCAGGTGGCTGATGAGGCTCCTGCGAAGAGTCTGCGGGGAGATCTCCTTCCCGATGCCCGCGGCGGCGGCATGCTTTCGGATGATTTTCCAGACACTCTGCCTTGTCAGCGTATGACCGGATTCCGCGACAAATACAAATGCATAAGGCGTGGTAAAGATGTCACGGCTCATTCCGATGTAGTGCATGAGTGCTCGCCTTGCGCGGTCTCCGAACGGCACGAGCCGCGGCTCTCTGTCCTCGCCCTTTACGGAAGGCGTCCGCACCGTCACCATGTTCAGCTGCAGGTCCAGGTCGTGATAGCGCAAAAGGATGATCTCCCCTGCCCTGATGCCGCCTGCATACATCAGTTCCATGAGCGCGGCGTCCCGCGCCCCCTGCCAGGTGTCCTTGTCCGGGGCGTCAAGCAGGAGGGAGATCTCTTTGAGGCTCAGGATCGTGTGCTGCTTTGGCTGCACCTTGACGGCACTCTTTCTTCTCCGGGGATTTTCCAGCTCTTTTCCGTAATCGATCCGGACTTCGCGCTCCTCGTACAGATAGCGGAAAAAGCCGCGGACCGAACTGACAAAACGCGCAACGGCACTGTCGGATGCCTTTGACTGCAGAAGTCTTTCTTCCAGCTGCGCAAAAAAAGCGGATCGCATCTCCGATACGTCGTATGTCTGCGTCTCGTTGGCGAAATCATAAAGCTTTTGCAGATCGCATCGGTACGCCTGTATCGTGTTTTCGCTGAAGCCGCGGTCTTTTGCGAGATGGGATAGATATCCCTCAACCAGCGCGTAATCCTTCTCCCTTTCCATAGCGGTATCTTAGCAGAGTTAACATAATGTCCGCAAGCGTCCGTCTTTTTATTCGCAGCGGTCCGATCTATAATAGACGCATGTATATCAGCCCGAAAAAACACCTGTTATCCGACACCCTGCTTCTTGCCGCACTGATCCGGATCTGCGGAACCGCCTTAAACGCCGGAATCCGCTTAGCGATGCGCAGCGCGGGCAGTCTGTCCCCCGATATGCTAAATGCCCGGATCTCGAATGCGCAGTTTGCGGTTTCCGCACTGCAGCTCATTCTGGTCTTTGCCGTCATGCTGCGAAGCTATTTCCGCATCCGGCATATGATCAGCGTGATCCCCCGGGAAGACCGGAGCGAAATCCGGCAGCTCCAGAAAGAACAGTTCGGCGATGACATCTCCTCCCTTTCCGCCGAAAAGGTCTCCCGTCTCCTGGAGATCTGGATGACAATCCTCGTCGGCGCACAGAGTCTGTATGATGTGTCTGCGATCCTCTACCGGGATGCCGTCAGGGATATGGCGGACATCCTTTCCGAAGCGGGCGGCGCGGGGAGAAGTGAAACCTTCGAGTTATACAACGTCACGCACGGCTTCAAATACCTGTCCATGTTCATTGCGATCATGCTGGGGATCATGATAACGGGCATTTTCTTAAGAGACCGTTTCCTGAAGATCAGCGCAGTGCTGATCTCCGCGCTGTTTATCCTGTGCTTTGCCTTCGTGCAGATGACGACGCTCTCTTTCCTAAACGCCAGAATCGGCGTCGTGTGGACTTCCGTGATCTTCCACGTGCTGGAGACCTTCGGTCTCCTTATCACCGCCTTTTACCTGCGCGTGCGCTACAACGGCGTATGACCGGATGAAAAATCCAAATGAAAAGGCTGCCGTATCTTCCGATACGACAGCCTTTATCCTTTTTCCGTATGAGGGTCTTTCCCTTCCGGGCTTTCCCTGTTTTTACTTTGCGTAATCCGTCACTCTCGACTCGCGGATCACACTGACTTTGATCTGACCGGGATACTCCATTTCCCCTTCGATCTTCTTGGAAATATCCCTTGCCAGAAGTACCATGTCGGCGTCTGAGATCTGCTCAGGAACTACCATGACACGAACTTCCCTGCCTGCCTGAATGGCATAAGAATTACTAACCCCTTTAAAGCTGTTGGTGATTTCCTCTAACTGATTCAGTCTTGTCGTGTAAGTTTCCAGCGTTTCCCGTCTTGCACCGGGACGTGCCGCGGAGATCGTATCCGCAGCCTGTACGATGCAGGAGATCAGATTGGTCGGCTCCACGTCACCGTGGTGAGATTCCACCGCATTGATGACGATCGGAGATTCCTTGTACTTGCGGCACAGCTCCGCTCCGAGATGTACGTGCGATCCTTCCATCTCGTGGTCGACCGCCTTGCCGATATCATGCAGAAGACCCGCGCGCTTGGCCATACGGACATCCAGTCCCAGTTCTCCCGCAAGGATCCCGGAGAGGAGCGCCACTTCGATCGAGTGCTTCAGGACATTCTGTCCGTAGCTCGTGCGGTACCGCATCCTGCCGAGGAGCCTGACGAGCTCGGGATGGATCCCGTGTACGCCGACCTCCAGGGTCGCCGCTTCGCCTTCCTCCTTGATCTTGGCATCGACTTCCTTCTGGGCCTTCTCGACCATCTCTTCGATCCTGGCCGGATGGATTCTGCCGTCAACGATCAGCTTCTCCAGTGCGATCCTCGCGATCTCGCGGCGGACCGGGTCGAAGCCGGAAATGACGACTGCCTCCGGAGTGTCATCGATGATAAGGTCCACACCCGTCATTGTCTCCAATGTGCGGATATTGCGTCCCTCACGGCCGATGATCCTGCCCTTCATGTCATCGCTAGGGAGCTGCACGACGGAGATCGTTGACTCCGCGACGTGATCTGCAGCGCAACGCTGGATGGCGCCGATCACATACTCCCTTGCCTTTTTGTCTGCTTCTTCCTTCGCCTGTGCCTCGATCTCCTTGATCATCACAGCCGAATCATGCCTTACATCTTCTTCGACAATCTTTAAGAGGTATTCTTTTGCCTGTTCAGAGGTTAATCCGGAAATTCGTTCCAGTTCCTGCAGACGCTGTTCACTGAGCTTTGCTACTTCTTCTTTCTGTCTGCGAAGTGATTCCTCTTTTGATGTGAGCGACTGCTCCTTCCGCTCCAAAGCGTCCGTCTTGCGGTCGATGGCTTCTTCCTTCTGCTGGATCCGCCTCTCGTTCCGCTGAACTTCGTTTCTCCTGTCCCGGATCTCCTTCTCAAGATCA
>CACZQP010000168.1 GCA_902783385.1 uncultured Lachnospiraceae bacterium
CCGTCTCGCACAGGAATTTCAGCTCTTCCGGCATCCTGCCGATCCGTGTTGCGCGCAGGGCGATCTGCTGCAGGGATTCCTCGCCTGAAATATAGAGGACCGGCGATGTCTCCGACGCGATCTTTGCGGCGGCCTGCAGAAGGAGCGTCGATTTCCCGATGCCGGGATCGCCGCCCAGGAGCGTGAGGGATCCCTCCACGATTCCGCCGCCGAGTACCCGGTCCAGCTCCGAAAAGCCTGTCGGGATCCGTCGTTCCTTCCTGTCCGGAATGTCCGCGAGCGATACCGCTTCCTGCGCAACCAGCGGGGAGATGCCCTTTGCCGCCGCAGGCGCCATTTTCAGCGGCTCTTCGACCATGCTGTTCCACGCTTTGCAGGCCGGGCACTGCCCGACCCACTTGGCCGATTCAAAGCCGCATTCCTGACAGAAAAACGCGGTTGTCTTTTTCGCCTTTGCCATGCGATGCCTCCGGTTCCGCCGGTCAGCGGATCACGACCTTGCCGCCGCGGTATGTCGCGGTCACATCTGCACCTGCCGTGATCTCTTCCCGCAGGAGCTTCTCCGAGAGCGCGTCCTCGATCACGGTCTGGATCGCGCGCGCAAGCGGCCGCGCGCCCATCTTTTCGTTTGCGTAGGTGTCGACCAGGTGCTTCTTTAACGCCGGCGTGATGCGGAGCGTGATGTCCATCTGCTCCTTTGCCCGCCGGATGAGCCCGCTGCACAAAAGCGTCGTGATCTGCAGCATCTCCTCCTTTGTCAGGGAGTGGAATACCTGGATCTCGTCGATGCGGTTGATAAACTCCGGACGGAAGATCTTGCGGACCTCTTCCATTACGCCGGCCTTCATCTTTTCGTAGTTCGCCGCCTGCGTGGGCTTCTCCCCGAAGCCGAGCGTCTTCGGCTCCACGATGCGCTGCGCGCCGATGTTGGAGGTCATGATGATGATCGTGTTTCTGAAGTTGACCTTCCTGCCCTTGGAGTCCGTGATATGTCCCTCGTCGAGGATCTGCAGCAGCACGTTGAAGACATCGCGGTGCGCCTTTTCGATCTCGTCGAACAGGACGACCGAGTACGGGTGCTGGCGCACCTTGTCCGTCAGCTGCCCGCCGTCCTCGTACCCGACATAGCCAGGCGCGGAGCCGATGATCTTTGACACGGCGTACTGCTCCATATACTCCGACATGTCGACGCGGATCATATCCTTCTCCGAGCCGAACATCACCTCGGCGAGCGCCTTGGACAGCTCTGTTTTGCCGACGCCGGTCGGCCCGAGGAACAGGAACGATCCGATCGGGCGGTTGGGATTCTGCAGGCCGACCCGACCGCGCCGGATCGCGCGCGCGATTGCGCTGACCGCCTCCTTCTGGCCGATGACACGCTTATGAAGCTCGTCCTCCAGGCGCAGGAGCCGTCTGCTCTCCTTCTCCGTAAGGCGTGTGACAGGGACCTTTGTCCAGGTGGAAATGACCTCGGCCACGTCGCTTTCCGTCACGCGCGGCACATCCTTCTCCGCCGCGCCGTCTTTCTTCTTCTGGAGTGCGGACATCCTGCGCAAAAGGCGCTCCTGCAGCTCCTTTTGCACCCTGGCCTTCTCCAGGTCCCCGGCCGCGATCGCATGCGCGATCGCATGGTCCGCCACGCGGATCTGGTTTTTCAGCTTTGCCGCCGGATCCGGCTTTGTCTCCACCGTCCCGATCCGCACCGCCGCACACGCCTCGTCCAGCACGTCGATCGCCTTGTCGGGAAGATTCCGGTCGTTGATATAGCGCACAGACAGGTCCACCGCAGCCTGCATGGCCTCGCTGTCGATGGAGACGCCGTGGTGCTCCTCATAGCGGTGCATGATCCCCTTCAGGATCTCCAGCGTCTCCCCCGCGGTCGGCTCCTCCACCGTCACGGGCTGGAACCTGCGCTCAAGGGCGGCGTCCTTCTCGATATACTTGTGGTATTCTCCCACGGTCGTCGCGCCGATCAGCTGGAGCTCGCCGCGGGCCAGCGACGGCTTCAGGATATTGGAGGCGTCGATCGCTCCCTCCGCGCCGCCCGCGCCGATGACCGTGTGGATCTCATCCAGGAACAGCAGGACGTTTCCGTCCCTTATGACCTCGTCGATCAGTCCCTTGATCCGCTCCTCAAACTCGCCGCGGTATTTGGACCCCGCGACCATTCCCGCCAGATCGAGCGTCAGAAGACGCTTTCCGCGGACGGTAAAGGGCACCTCGCCCCGTACGATCCGCTGTGCGATGCCCTCGACGATGGCGGTTTTTCCGACGCCGGGCTCCCCGATCAGGCAGGGATTATTCTTCGTGCGGCGGCTCAGGATCTGGATGACGCGCCGGATCTCGTTTTCACGACCGATCACGGGATCGAGCTTACCCTGCCGCGCAAGCGCAGTCAGGTCGCGCGAATACTGGGACAGGATCGATCTCTCCTTCGGCTGCTCCGCGGTCCCCTGCTTCTGCAGGTCGCCCTTGTGCGCAGCAGGATCCTGGCCGATCGCCGCGAGGACTTCAAAATAGATCTTTGCGGGATTGACGCCGAGCGACTCGATGATCTTTACGCCGACGTTTTCCTCCTCGCGGATGATCGCAAGGAGAATGTGCTCCGTGCCGATCCGGCCGCTCTCATAGCTCTCGGCCTGCTGCTCCGCAAGCTTAAGGACCTTCTGGCAGCGCGGCGAGAAGCCGTCCTTGTCCATCAGGGCCAGGTCCCCGCTCTTGATGTTGAGCTGCGAGATCATCTCCCTGATCCGCGCCTCCGTGATCAGGTTCTCCGTCAGGATGCGCGAGGCGACGCCGTCCGCCTCACGGATCAGCCCCATGAGGAGATGCTCCGTGCCGACATAATTCTGGCGGCTCTCCTTTGCCGCCGCCTTGGCCAGATCGAGTGCTTTTTCCGCATTACTTGTGTACTTACCGCTCATTTCTTCCGATTCCTCTCATTGCCTTTGTATCGTGCCTTCCGTCAGCCCGGAAGGTCTGTGTCCGTTCCGGTCCCGGCATCCGCCTCCGCAAAGGAGGCGTAGATCTCGTCGACGAGCCGGTGGACATCCTCGCGGGAAAGATTCCTGCATCGCGCCTCCGCCAGCACCGCCCGCATATCCCGCCGGATCTGGTCCAGTGCCTTTTCCTTGTCCGCGTGCACCGAGACGACGGCGCCCCTGCGCCGGTCGACCTTGACGAATCCCTCCTGCTTCAGCACGGTGTATGCCTTGTTTACCGTGTGCATGTTGATACCGATGTCCTCGGCCATCTGCCGCACCGACGGCAGCACCTCCCCGTCCACGAGCCGCGACATCGCAATCCCCTGGATGATCTGGTTGCACAGCTGCTGGTAAATGGCCTCGTCACTGCTGAAATCGATTTCTATGTACATCATGTCCCACCTCCCGTAACATTCCGGGAACTAAAAGACCACCTGTTATACAAATCATATAACAGGTGGTCTGACAGGTCAATTTGGTTATAGAAATTTAATGATCAGTCCTTGCTCTTCAGGAAGCCGTAGTCCATGTCGTCGTCGACCGCAAAATTACGCGGTGCAGCCGGTTTGCGGACCGGGCGCTCTGTGCGGAGCGCTTCCTCTGCCTGCGGTCTGCGTGCCTGCTCCGGAGCACCGGCGGGGCGCTGTGCCGCTGCGGGGCGTCTCTGGAGATCGCCCTGTGTGCGCGGTCTTACGGCTTCTCTCGAGGCAGCCTGCGCCGGACGTGCGCCCGGACGAAGTGCGCTGCGCTCTCCCGCCGCAGGACGAGCTGCGGACTGTGCGCCGGAAACGGGGCGTGCCCCCTGCGCGCCTGCAGGTCTCGACGGATATGCGCGGCCTGCTCTGCCCGCACGGGCTCCCGCTGCGCTCTCCGTTCCCGCAGCCCCGGCGCTGCGTGCGCCGTCCGCGCGTGTTGCGCCTCTTGCCGCACCGCCTCTTGCGCGTTCTCTTCTTCTTGCTTCCGCAATGTCAACATCATTGGACATCAGGTCTCTGAGCCGGAGGATCAGAAGCGCCAGCGCCACCAGGAGCGCGACCAGCAGGATCGCGAAGATGATGAGGAGCGTGCGGTAGCGGTTTGCGTTCTTCTCGAATTTGTCGGCGTCGGACTTGATCGTATCGTACTGGGAGAGATCTTCGACCTTGATTCTCAGGCCTTCTTCATAGTCATAGACATACCACACGTCATTGCCGGACGCATCCGGGACATTGACGAGCTGGTACTTTTCGGAAGCGGCGGGTTCCGGCTGAGCCGGCTCCGGTTCCGTCTGAGTCGGCTCCGGTTCCGTCTGAGCAGGCTCCGCCTGTGAAGTTGCAGGCTCCGGATCCTCCGTGACAGAGAGCAGGTCGCTTCTGATGTAGCCGGAATTTCCGTTGCTCAGCGTGACCTTGTACCACTTTGAGCCGTCCGATGCCGTGACCGGATCGGAGACGCTGAACGTGTCGCCGGTGTTGGCCGTACCGACTACGGAAGAGCCCGTGGATGCGGACTCACGCACATTGACGTTGGTGCCGCTGACCGTCGCGGTTGCCGCAAAGCTGGTGATGGAGGCGGCGACGAGACTGAGCACCATTGCCGCAGCCAGAACGGCTGCCAGGATTTTGACTCTGTTTCTTCTTCTTGTCATGACTTCTCTCCCTTAAATGTTAAAATCAGCGATGCCTGCTGCTCCCCGCATCTGCGGGAATCTAACACTGTCAGCATGATCACATTCACGATTATTTTAATACAATCCTTCCGCTTTGTCATCCATGCCGGAAACAGATTTTGCACGTTTCCGCCGAATATGCGGATTTTTTCTTCAGATTCCCAGGTAAAGCACCACCGTACACAATACCAGCGTGATCCCGTTCAGCGCCATTCCGATGTACGACAGCAGGTACATCGCATCCTCCTCCTGTCTGGACAGGAGGGCGAGGATCATGCCGCTCACGCCGAAGACAAGACACAAGAGGATCACGGCGCCGTAACCGGCCGTCGCCTCACCGTTCCGGTATGTGAGATAAAAGGTCATGAGGCACGAAACGACGGACAAAACGCCCAGGAAAATGGCGAAGAGCGCGCGCGCCGACATGTGCTTTTCCAGGAAGGTAAAGCGCTTAAGACGCCCTGCTCCTCTCATCTTTTACCTCGCGCCGTACTGCGCATAGTAATCGTCCAGCCGCTGTCTGAGCGCATCGTCGATCACGACCTTTCCCCGGACGCTCCTTCCGTACAGATACCCGGTCACTTCCTCCATCGTGACAATCGCGGATGCCGGGAAACCGTATTTCCTCGTGATTTCGTCCTGTGCGCTCCCGTTTCCGGAGGCGCCCATCTCCTGGCGGTTGAGCGATACGATAAGCCCCACGATCGTCACATCCGCCTGTGCCTTCAGGATCGGGACCGTCTCGTCGATCGACTTCCCGGAGGTGGTGACGTCCTCTATGATGAGGACCCTGTCGCCGTCCTTTAAGCTGCTGCCGAGCAGGATCCCGGCGTCCCCGTGATCCTTCTCCTCCTTCCGGTTGCTGCAGTAGCGGATCTGCCTGCCGTAGAGACGGCTGATGGCGATCACCGTCGCGGCAGCGAGCGGGATCCCCTTGTAGGCCGGTCCGAACAGCACGTCGAAGTCGAGCCCGAAGGTGCCCCGGATCGCCTGCGCATAGAATTCGCCGAGCTTCATGAGCTGTTCTCCGGTGACGTAGGCTCCGGCATTCATGAAGAACGGGGATTTTCTGCCGCTCTTGAGCGTAAAGTCGCCGAATTTCAGCACATCGCTCTCCACCATGAACTCAATAAAGGCTTCCTTGTAAGCTTCCATGATTCCTCCTGTCATTTACAGCACGCTGCGTAAGTCGCGCACCATGTCCTGCGCCGCGGCGCGGGCCGCATCCGCAAATCCCTTCTCCCCGCACGAAGCATAGGCGGGCTTTTTATATGCGGCGATGATGCCGCGCGACGAATTGACGATGGCGCCTTCGCCGTTTGCATCAAAGAATGATTTCAGGTCCGCAGCTGCCGCGCCCTGCGCGCCGTACCCGGGCGCAAGGATGAATGTGTGGGGCATCAGGCTCCTAAGCCTTGCCGCTTCCTCCGGATATGTGGCGCCCACCACCGCGCCGACATTGCTGTAGCTGCCGTCCATGGAGGTAAGCCCCCATGCGGATACCTTCTCGCCCACCTCCTCGTACAGGTGCTTTCCGTTATCGAGCAGGCGGTCCTGGAACTCGCCGCTGCTCGGGTTGGAGGTCTTGACGAGCACGAATATCCCGCGGTCATGTTCGTTGCAGACATCGAGGAACGGCTGGATGCCGTCGATCCCGAGATAGGGATTCACCGTCGCGAAGTCCGCGTCGAAAGGCGCCGCCTTCTCCTCGCCGACCGCAACCTTCCCCAGATGCGCTGCCGCGTAGGCAAGGGAGGTGGAGCCGATGTCGCCGCGCTTTACATCGGCGATGACAAGGAGCCCTTTTTCGTGGCTGTAGTCGATCGTCTTCTTATAGACGGCAAGCCCGGGGATCCCGAACTGCTCGTACATGGCGATCTGCGGCTTCACCGCGGGGACGATGTCGGCCACGGCGTCGATGAGTGCGCGGTTGAACCGCCACACAGCCTCCGCCGCGATCTCGAGCGGCGCTTCAAATTCCTTTGCCGCCTCTTCCAGCAGAAAATGCGGAACAAACGAAAGGGACGGGTCGAGTCCCACGACGACCGGCGCCTGTTTTTCACGAATTGCATCCATGAGCTTTCGGATCATTTTCTCACCTCGTTTTCAAAAAGATGTATTCCCGTTTGGCGGTTTCATCGTTCGGATAATTCTGCAGATAGGTCTCCATCAGGAGGGATGCCTTCTTCCACTCCCCGAGGAACTCGTGCGCGACGATCTCGTTGTAGGAGAGATCCTGCAGCACCTGTGCGTCCTCGGTCAGCTTTCCCTGCTCGAACGCGCGCAGCGCATCCTGGTAGTTCTGCATTTTCATATGACACAGCCCCAGGCGGTTGTAGATCTCCGCGTGGCTCTTGTCCGTCTCAAGATACGTCTCATAGACGCTGATCGCGTAGTTGTAGTCCCCCAGCTCCTCGTAGGTCCTGCCGAGCATCGCGCTGGTCCTGTAGTCCCCGCTGTTCATCCTCGCCTGCTCCAGGCAGGACTTCGCCGTCTGGTAGTCCTCCAGATAAAAGCACAGTCTCCCGCGGTCATAATTGCTCAGGCTCCGGTCCTGGTCGGCGAGGGTCCGGTTCAAAAACGCCTTTCCCTCCTCGACCATGCCGTACTGCCGCATGTTCTCGCTCATCTCGATGATCCTGTCGTAATCGGTGGGCGCAAGCCGGAGCACCTTTTCGAAGTCCTCGCGGGCCGCCGCGTTTAAGCCTTCTCCCAGTCTTGCGCTTCCGCGCAGCTGCAGCGCGTCGATATCCGTCGGCCTGAGCTTCAGGATCGAATCGTAGATGCGTATGGCCTCCTGGGTATTTCCGAGCTTAAACTCGCATGACGCCAGATAAAAATTGATGTCGTAGCTTATGTCGGAGACAAATACCCCGCCCTCTTCGAGTGACTCTAATAGGTCGTCCCGCGCCGCTTCGTAATCGCCCAGTCCCATATTCGCGATCCCGCGCCCGCGGTAGGCAAGCTGCATCGACATCTCATTTTCGATCAGCCGGTCATATCCGTCCCGCGCCGCCTGATAGTCACGCGCC
>CACZQP010000169.1 GCA_902783385.1 uncultured Lachnospiraceae bacterium
CGGCTTTAAGGAGATCGGGTAATCAAAGAACCTGCGGTTGAAGAAGATGCGGGAGACGCGGTTCCTGCGCAGCATGACGCGATCGGTCTGCTCGGGGTCGGGACCGCCCTTCGCGAGCGTGACATCGCGCTTTAAGAGGATGTCATCCGCGGCCGGCGCGCCCTGCCGCGGGAGCATTTTGTCCCACCAGGCATTGACTTCCGGAACCTTGGTGAAGAACCGGTGCCCTCCCATATCCATGCGGTTTCCGTGATAATCAACGGTGCGGGAGATCCCGCCGAATTTTTCGGATTCCTCAAATACGACGACCTCGTATTCGTCGGACTTGTCGAGGAGCTCGTAGGCCGCTGTCAGTCCCGCGGGACCAGCGCCGATGATCAGTGCTTTTTTCATGGATTCCTCTCTCAGCATAAGCGGTGCGCGCTGCACACACATCAATATCTCCGCCGAAGGCGGAGTTACCCCTATATATAGTGCCAGTCTACCATAGAACAGGCTAAATGTATAGACAGAAAGGAAGCAGACTGCTAAACTTAAAGTGCCTGTGTGCCGCATTTTTACGGCCGCAAATGAGAATGGAAAGGCGCTCATTTTTCATGCCCGCAATACTGAAACTTTGCGCATTATGCATATGGATGGCACTGCTTCCCTGTGCGGCGGGGCTATTGCCCTGCCTCGCTTTGCCTGCGGAAAAAAGGACCTTCCCGCGAATCGCGGTGACGGGGTTTCTTGTGACATTCGCGGTCTTTGAAATCATTGCCATCCCGGTGCTTCTTTATACAAAGCTCGGGGACTTCGAGCTCCTTGTGCGGATCTACAGCGCAGCGATGCTTGCGATCGCGGCAGGAGGGGTGTTCGGCGCGGCAAAGTCCGGCGGGACGGCGCATCTGCGGGCGGGCGGCATGCGCTTCTGCGCGAAGGGCAGCGGAGCCTGCGCCCTTTTGTGGGCGGCATTTGCGGTTCTCCTGTGCTTTGAGCTGTTCATGGCCTATTCGCATGCCTCCTTCGACGGGGATGATGCCTATTACGTGACGCAGTCGGTGCTGACGTACCAGACCGGGACGATGTACCGCTACCTCCCCTATACGGGAATCTCAACGGAGATCGATTTCAGGCACGCACTGGCGATGCTGCCGATGTGGACGGCGGCCGTGGGAAGGCTGTGCCGCACGCACCCCGCCATCATCGCCCACAGCATGCAGCCGCTGCTGTTTATTCCGCTCGCGGATCTCGTGTATTACAGGATCGCGCGGGAACTGTTCCGGGACAGAGAGGAAAAGAACCTCCTCATTCCGGCGTTTTTGGTGATCATCGCGCTCCTGCAGATTTTCGGGAATGTCTCGATCTACACACCGGAGACGTTCCTTCTGACGCGCACCTGGCAGGGGAAGACGCTTCTTGCAAATTTCCTCATCCCCTGCGGGATCCTCAGTCTCTTGCTGCTGGCGGGAGAGGGGCAGCCGGCTGAAAATACGGCCGGCGGCCGAAGAGAGGGGTACCTGCTTGCGCTCCTTGTCTGTGCGGCGTCCGGACTGTTTACGTCCATGGCTCCGCCGTTTGCGGCACTGCTTCTGACAGGCGGGACGCTCGTCATGGATGTGATACAGAAGGAGCCGCATATGGGGCGGTTTGTAAGGGTCCTGGCGCTGTGTGCGCCGGCTTATCTCTACACGGCGCTGTACCTTGCGCTGCGGTGACGCGCGCGGGGAGCTGCAGGATAGGAAATCGACAGGACAAAGAGGCGACAGCTGATGAGAGAGATTATCGAAATCATCATAAGATACCGCGGGGAGGGGTGGCTTTTCCTTCTCTATGCGGCCGCGCTTCTTCTCATCCTGGTGCGGGAGAAGCGCAGAAGCGTTCGGGTCGTGCTGGGGATTTTGCCGCTTTGTCTGCTGCTTGTTTTTATGCTGCCGCCCGTCTACGGGATCTATACCCGGATCGACGGAAAGGAGACGTATTACCGGCTGCTCTGGTTCCTGCCGGTCTCCGCGACGCTCGCGTACGCGGGGGTGTCGCTTCCGGAGCTTTTAAAGGGCGGCGGGAGCGGGAAGCGCCTGTCCTTCGTCCTGCCGTTCCTTCTTGCCTGCGCACTGGTTGTCGCAGGCGGGGACTACACCTATGACAGCGTGCACATTTCGCGGGCGGAGAACCGCCTGCACCTGCCGCAGACCGTGATCGACCTCTGCGACTATATCGTTTCGGCCGGCGACGGCTCAAGGAATATCCAGGTCGCCTTTCCGAGCGAGCATGTGCATTATGTGCGGCAGTATACCACGGACATCCGTCTCTCGTTCGGACGGGAGATGATGGTGGATCGATGGGGGTTCGACAACCCCGTGTACGAGCAGATGGAGGTGCCGGAGTCGATCGACGCAAAGGCGCTGTGCGAGGCGCTTCTTGCTGACGAATGCCGCTTTGTCGTTCTGTCGGCGGCGCGGAAGATCGACGGGGACCTTTCGGATTACGGCTATGAAAAAAAGGTCCTTCTGGACGGCTACTATGTTTACAAGAACGCATCTCTCCCGCCGGCATAGTGCGGGAGGCGGACGGAGCATATACGGGATATGAAGATCGCTTTTCATTTGAACTGTCTGGAACAGGGCGGCGCGGAGCGGGTCGTCACAAACCTCGCGGATCGCTTTGTGCGGGCGGGTTACGAGGTGGACATCGCGACCGAGTGGATCGGAGAGGACGAGTTTGCGGTAAATGAAAAAGTCAGGCGGCTCGTCGTCGGACTAACGCCGGAGGACGAAAAAAGGAGCCGCGCGGCGAAATTCTTTGCGCGGATCCGGCATCTCGAGGAGTACATGCGGACGGAGAGACCGGATGTGCTGATCGCCTTCGGACAGAGGGCAAATTACCGCGCGCTGATGGCGACGAAACGGGGCGGTGTGCCGGTCGTCTACTGTGTGCGTACAAATCCGGAAGGGCACTACGACCGCTTTTCGGACAAGGTGCAGATCCCGCTTCTGTTTCCGCGGGCCGCAGGGGCCGTTTTCCAGACGGCGCAGCAGAGAGATTTTTTTGCGCCGCACAATCCGGCGAATGCGACGGTGATCTTAAACCCCGTGAACCCGAAGTATGTCGGCGTTCCGGCGCCGCAAAGCCGGGAGAAAAGCGTCGTGCAGTCTGCGCGCCTCGTGGACTTCAAGAATCAGCCGCTCCTCGTGCGGGCGTTCTGCAGGGTCCATGAAAAGCATCCCGACTATGTCCTGAAGATCTACGGAGGCGATTCGCACGACGGGACAAGACAGATCCTGGAGGCGCTGATCAAAGAGCGCGGCGCGGAGGACTTCGTCTTCCTGATGGGCGGGTGCGATAATCTGGAGGAGGTCCTTCCGAAGGGGAGCGTCTTTGCGTTTTCCTCCGACTGGGAAGGGCTCCCGAACGCGCTCATTGAGGCGATGGCGCTCGGCATGCCGATCGTCGCGACGGACTGCCCGTGCGGCGGGCCGGCGGAGCTGATCCGGCACGAGGAGAACGGTCTGCTTGTGCCGATCATGAACGAGGATGCACTCGCGGAGGGCATGTGCAGGCTGATCGAGGACAGGGAGTTCGCGGAGCGGCTGGGCGAAAACGCACGGCGCATCATAGAGCGCGTCGGCGAGGATGTGGTATTTGCACAGTGGGAAGCGTATTTGAGGAGCATTGTCGCCGCCGGCGGCGGACACAGAAAATGACAGGAGATCAGGATGTTTTCATTTGACGATTACCGGGAGATCCTGCGGCTGATCAAGGAGAGCGGCCGGCAGGCGACCTACGAAGAGGCACTCGGAAGGGACGACTTCATCATCATGCGGCACGATGTGGAGTACTCCGTGGAGCGCGCATACGCGCTTTCCAGGGTGGAGGAGAGCATGGATTTCCGCTCGCACTTCTTCTTCCAGTGGACGAATAATTCCTACAATATCCTTTCGCGCAAGAACCGCGATCTTCTCACGGAGATGCACGAGCGCGGACAGCACATCGGACTCCACTTTGCCCTGAATGGAATGACGGACATGGAGCTCGTGAGAAAGCGGATCAGGCAGGAGATGGAAATGCTCAGCGACATGCTCGGGTTTGAGATCAACACCTTCTCCATCCACCGGCCGTCGCCTGCGGTGCTTGCGGAGAATATCAAACTGGACGGCATCCTGAATGCGTACCAGGACGACTTTTTCATCTTTGATCCGAAGGCGTCGCCGGACTCCGCGCTGGATGTGAAGTACATGTCGGACGCGAACCATATCTGGCGCTACGGTTATCCGGATGCGGAGACGATCGCTTCGCACAGGAAGATCCAGATCCTGGTGCATCCCTTTGCCTGGACAAAGGAGGGGTACGACAACGAGAACAATTTCCGGACGCTCATCGATGAAAAATACGAGGAGCTGATCGATTCCATCGACAACGAGTGCAAGGACTTCGCGCAGTACAGGGAGAGGCTCCTTGACATCGGGCCGAAGCGGCCGGAGAGATAACGCATGCGGAAGGTGTGCCTGTTCATCAGTTCCATGCACAAGGCGGGGGCGGAGCGCGTGATGCTCCTCATCGCGAAGGAGCTTGTCCTTCGCGGGAAGGAAGTCACGCTCGTCACCCAGTGGGACGACCGCGGAAAGCCGGATGCCTTTGCGGTACCGGATACGATCAGGCGGCGCTTTTCCGAGCTGACTGAAAAGGAGCTCACGGGGAGCCGGATCGTGAATTTCATCCGCCGCTACCGAAAGCTTCGGAAGATATGGAAAGAGGAGAAGCCGGACCTGATCCTTTCCTTTATCGGAAAGAACAATGTCATGGCGGTCCAGACGGGAGCAAGGCTCCATATCCCGGTCGTCGCCGCAGTGCGCGGCGATCCGGCGCTGGAATACACGGACGCCCGGCTGAAAAAGGCTGCCTTTGGCGTCTATCCGAAGGCGGCGGGGATCGTCCTGCAGACGCAGGACGGCCGGCTGTTTTTCCCGGAGAGGATACGGAAAAAGAGCGTGATCCTGCCCAACCCCATCGATCCCTCCTTCTGCCTGCCGTCCTATGAGGGTGCGCGGGAGAAGACGATCGCTGCGGTAGGCAGGATCGACGAAAACAAGAACCAGCGGATGCTCGTGGATGCCTTTGCGGCCCTGTCGGAGCGCTTTCCGGAGCACAGGCTTCTCCTGGTCGGGACAGGACCTGCGGAAAAGGACCTGGCGGCATATGCGAAGACGCTGCCCTGCGGAGACAGGATCAGCTTTCCCGGGAACCTGGATGACATCGCCTCCGCGATCCGCCCGGCATCGCTCTTTGTCCTGACTTCCGACACGGAGGGCATGCCGAACGCACTGCTTGAGGCGATGGCCCTGGGGATCCCGGTGATCTCGACGGACTGCCCCTGCGGCGGGCCCCGGCAGCTGATCCGGGATGGCAAAAACGGACTGCTCGTTCCGGTGCGGGATACGAAGGCCCTCGCCGCGGCGATGGAGAGGATCCTCAGCGATCCCGCAGCAGCGGAGAAAATGGGAACTGCCGCGAGGAGCGTGCAGGAGACCTATGCGCCGGACAAGGCGCTTGCCGCCTGGGCGGAGTATCTGGAGTCGGTGTGGGAGACATGGGAGAGCGGAGAAAGGCGCGTAAGCTGATATGACACGGAAACAGGTCTGCAGGATCATACTCTTCCTGGCGGTTTTCGTCGTCCTTCTGGTACCGCTGACCTACATGCTGCGGACGAACGGCGGCGTGAAGGACCGCTTCAACGGTTTTTACGCGGAAAAAAGGAATTCGCTGGACGCGGTGATCATCGGCTCCAGCAGCGTGTTCCCGTATTACAGTGCACCGCAGATCTTCGGGGAGACGGGAATCGTGTGCTATCCGCTCTCGACGAACCTGCAGCGGCCCACGGCGCAGCTCTATCTCGCAAAGGAGGCGCTCGGGAGGCAGAAGCCTCAGCTGATGATCTTCGAGCTTCGGATGTACACCGGGATGGAGCAGGACATGATCAACAACATGGCCTATACGAGGGGCGTCACGGACAACCTCCGGTATTCCGTAAACCGCCTGGACGCGATCCGGGCGCTGTTAAACGAAGACGTCCGGGAGGACGCGGGAGATGACGACACGGTGCCCTATACTTACTGGTTCGACATTTTCAAGTACCACGGAAATTACCGCTCGCTCCGCCTGCCGTCGCAGTGGATGAGCTTTTTGTACGCGCGCAGGGACCCGCTCAAGGGCTTTGAGGGGACGCACGAGGTGGGGCCCATGGAGCCTGCGGACCGCTCAGGCGTCACGAAGGTTTTGCCGGTCGAAGACGTCCAGGAGAAGGCCCTCCGGGATCTCATCGCGTACCTTCAGGAGACGGGGCAGCAGGCGCTCTTTGTGGTCTCGCCCTACGCACACGATGAGAAGGCTGCCGCAAAGTTCAACTACATGGAGGAGATCATCGCGGAAGCGGGCATGGAGTTCCTCGATCTCAACGACCATTACGATGCGCTTGGCCTTGTGCCGGAGGATTTTTCGGATTACGGAAACCATGTGAATGTCGCGGGGGCGCAGAAGGTGACGCACTTTTTTGCGTCGTGGCTTTCGGAGCGCTACGACCTGCCCGACAGGCGCGGCGACGATGCCTACGACAGCTGGCTGGATGCCTATGCGCGCTGGCTGATGTACCTGCGGCAAGAAAAGGCGGCAGTGGAAGATAATATCGCAAAAGAAAACTATGCGCAGAGATAAGGACAGGGGAAAGACGATATGTGCGGAATTGCGGGACTGATCGGTTACGGACGAGGATCGGCCGAAAACCTGGAAAAAATGAAGGAGCGGATGGTGCATCGCGGACCGGACGGGGAGGGCAGCTGGCACAGTGAGGACGAGACGGTCTGGTTCGGCCACCGGCGCCTTGCGATCATTGACCTCTCGCCGACAGGCGTACAGCCGATGACGTCGAAGAGCGGCCGCATGACGATCGCCTACAACGGCGAGATCTACAACTATCGAGCGCTGAAGGAGGCACTCGCAGAGAAGGGAGTTAAGCAGTTTCGGGGTACGTCGGACACGGAGGTCCTGCTGGAGGCGATCGAGTGCTTCGGCATCGAAAAGACGCTGGAGATGAGCAAGGGAATGTTTGCCTTCGCAGTCTATGACAGACAGGATGGTACCGTCACGCTCGCGCGGGATCGCGTCGGGGAAAAGCCGCTTTATTACGGTTTCGTGCGCGGCGCTTTCGCATTTTCTTCCGACATCGGAAGCCTGGCCGTACTGGACGGGTTCGACAATAAGATCCGGAAGGACATCCTTCCGATCTACCTGTCCCACGGCTATATTCCCGCGCCGTATACCGTCTACGAGAATATATGGAAGCTGGAGCCGGGAAAGATCCTGAAGGTCAAGGCTCCCTACACGGAGAAAGATCTGGAGGAAAGGACATACTGGTCGATGAAGGAGACGGCGCTCCGCGGGCAGAATAACCTGTTCCGCGGCTCCTTTGAGGAGGCATCCCGCGAGCTGGAACGACTCCTTCGCGCATCGATCCGGGACCAGGTGCTCTCCTCCGATGTGCCGGTCGGCGCCTTTCTTTCCGCCGGGATCGACAGTAGCACGGTCGTATCGCTCATGCAGGCGGAGAATCCGGGAACGGTGAGGAGCTTTACGATCGGCATGGAGGACCCCGCCTACAACGAGGCCGTCTATGCGAAGGAGATCGCTGCGCATCTGGGGACGCAGCACACGGAGCTCTACATCACGGAGGAGGACTGCAAGGGCGTAATCCCGCTCCTTCCGAGGATGTTCGGCGAGCCGTTTGCGGACTCTTCGCAGATCCCGACGTATCTTGTCAGCCGCATGACAAGGGACCATGTGACGGTCTCCCTGTCGGGAGATGCGGGGGACGAGCTGTTCTGCGGCTACAATTCGTATGAGTCCGTCGAGCGCATCTGGGGGAAACTGAAAAAGCTCCCCTATCCGCTGCGGCTTATCGGAGGCAGTGTCTGGGAATCGCTCCCCCTGCCGCGGCGCAGTTACGGAAAACTCGTGAAGTCCGCGTCGCCGGAGGAACTCTACCGGCTCTCGCGGGAGCGGGATCCGCTGATGCTCCGGCTTCCCGTCGACAAGACGCAGATACCTTACACTTATACGCAGATCGGGCGTGACAATTTCCATGAGCCGAATCACGACATCATGCTGATGGACCTGATGATGTACCATCCGGATGATATACTGGTCAAAGTGGACCGGACGGCGATGGCGGTGTCGCTCGAGACGCGCGTGCCGCTCCTGGACAGGGACGTGGTGGAATTTGCCTGGACGCTTCCGCTCTCCTATGTGCGCGGCGACGCGGGCGGGCAGCGGATCGGAAAGCGTATCCTCAAGGATGTGCTGTACCGCCATGTGCCGCGGGAGATGATGGAGCGGCCGAAGAAGGGCTTCTCCATTCCGATCATGAAGTGGCTGAAGGAAAAAGAGCTGCGCGCGTGGGCGGAGGGCCTCCTTGCGCCGGAGAAGCTCCGCGCGCAGGGGCTGTTTGACGCGGACGCGGTCTCACAGATGTGGCGCGAGTTCATCGAGCAGGACCACTGGCGCATCCAGATCTGGTTCCTCCTGATGTTTGAGGCGTGGTACGAGTCGGAGTACAGAAAGAGCGCGGCATGATTATCCTTGATATGGCCGGCGGGCTGGGAAATCAGATGTTCTTCTATGCCCTATACGCAAGGCTGAAAGGGCTGGGACGGGAGATCGCGGTGGACGATGTGTCCGAGTTCGCGGTGAGCGCCGCAGCGGGAATGCCGAGGAAGCCCCTTCTTGAAGAGACCTTCGGCATCACCTACCGGCGCGCCGAAAAAGAAGAGCTTCGGGAGCTGACCGGCGCGGGGACGGGCAGGCTGACAAGAGCATACCGCAAAAAGATCGCAAAAAGGCCGTATCTTCCGCTGGTTCATGACAAGCCGCTCACCTATGACGAAAAGATCCTTCAGCTGTCGGATGCGCACCTTCAGGGATATTTCCAGAGCCCTGCGTACTTCTCCGGAATGGAGGACGAGCTGTCCGAAGCCTTTACCTTCCGGCAGGACTTGCTGGATGCCATGCCGGGCTGGAAGAGCTGCGCGGCGATGATCGGACGCGCGACAGAGCCGGTGTCCGTCCATCTCAGGTTCGGCGACTACGAGGAGCTGAGCGAAGTCTACGGGGGCATCTGCACGGACGAATACTATGACCGTGCGATCCGCGTCGTAAAGGACGCAGTCGAATGCCCGCGGTTTTTCGTTTTTTCCAACGATGCGGAGAAGGCGCGGAAATGGATCGATACGCGCAGAGAACGAAGACTCTTTAAGCCCGGGAGTGCGGTCCTCATAGAGGGAAGCGATGAGACGGGCGCGCGGGACATGGAACTGATGTCCCGATGCAGGCACCACATCATGGCGAACAGCAGCTTCAGCTGGTGGGGAGCTTATCTCTCCGGGCTGCACGGGGACGCACAGGCGCAGGAGGATGTGACGCGGCCGCTTGTCTTTGCGCCCGCACAGTGGATCCGGAGCGCGGACGGAAGCGGGATCTCCGGCAGGGATATCTATACGGAGAACATGTGCCTGGTTTCACCCGTGGGGGCGGTTGTGCAGGTGCCGGAGGATGAGAAAAGGATCTCCCGGGACGAGCCGCTTGTCTCGGTGATCGTCGCGGCCTACAACATCGAGGACTACCTCGACCGCGCGATGAAGTCCCTCACGTCGCAGACGTACCGGAACCTGGAGATTCTTCTCGTGGACGACGGCTCGACGGACTCGACGCGCGCCATATGCAATACCTGGGGAAGGCGGGATGAGAGAGTCCGCGTGATCCACAAGGAGAACGGGGGCCTCTCCGATGCGCGAAACGCCGCGCTTGCCGTCGCGACGGGGGAGTATATCGGCTATCTGGACGGAGACGACTTCATTGAACCGTCGATGTACGAGACACTCGTTTACGGCGCACTCACAGCCGATGCGCAAGTCGCCGTCACGCGCTACTGCGAGGAGCGCGAAGTGCAGGCCGGAGAGATGCCTGCGGAAACAGAGCGGGGCGAAAGGACAAACGCTCCCGGCAGCGCCCGGGAGAACCTTCGGCACAGCCTCCTGCTCACGCGGCAGCAGGCACTGGAGATTTATTTATCCGGAGACATAAGGCGCGCGACGATCTATAACTCTGTCTGGAGCAAGCTCTATCGGCGCGCCGTCGTAAAGGACCACAGGTTCCCCACAGGCAGGAACTCGGAGGACATCCTCTATACGACGAAGGCCTTTTGCCGGACGGACCGCTGCGTCTATGTCGACGTGCCCCTTTATCACTACGTCACTGACCGGAGCGGCAGCATCATGAATGAAAAAAAGGGAGCAAGGCGGTTGAGCGACGAGATCCCTTTCTGGAAGGAGCAGATCGCATACCTCCGGGAAGAGGGTCTTGCGAAGGAAGCGGACCTTGCGGCCTACGCCTTTTACCGCAGGATGCTCTTCTATGACAGGGACTTCCGCGCGGAGGAGAGCATGCTTGCCTATGCGGAGAAACTGGAGGAGCTGCTGGCTGCGGATAAGGATGAGATCCGGCGCATATATGAAGGAACGTCTGTGAAAAAGGGAGATCGGATGCGGATGCGTCTGTTTCTTATCTCCCCGAAGCTGTATGACAGATGGGCCGGCTGGTACGAGGAGAAGATCATACCGCTGCGCCAAAGGCTTCGGAGAAGCCGGGCGGGCGCGGAATAAACGAAAGACGGGAAAACGATATGGCGGAATATAAAGGCGGAAAACTGCAGCTTCCAAATGTCACGCTCGCGGCGATGACAAGCGTCAACGTGCGAGCGACGGTCAGGGCGCTCCTTTACAGCATGCGGGGGATCGATTTTGCGGAAACGGTCCTTGTGACGCACAGGAAGCCCCTCTTTCTTCCGAAGGAGATCACGTATAAACATATCGACAGGCTGCGCGGCATCAACGCGTTCAACTACGCGATGATCTATGAGATGTACAAGTACATCGACACGGACTATATGCTGCTTGTCCATGCCGACGGTTTTGTCGTGAACCCGGAGAGCTGGCGGGACGAATTCCTTGATTACGATTATATCGGCTCGCCTTTCCCTCTGCCGAAGGATGACTTTTCCTACCGCGACATTCACGGAAACATCATCCGGGTCGGGAACTCCGTTTCCATCCGGAGTAAAAGACTGCTGGAATTTCCCGCGAAAGCGGGTATTCCCTTCGAAGCGGACCACGGGTTCTTCAACGAGGACGGCTTTATCTGCGTGAAGAACCGGCACCTGTTCGAGGCGGAGGGCATGCGTTTCGCGGACCTGGATATCGCAAAGTATTTCGGCCACGAGCAGATGCTGCCGGAGTTTGAGGGTATCCGTCCGTTCGTCTTCCACAAGTGGGAGGGGACAAACGCGGAATACCCGAAGTTCACATGAAACGTGTCTCATGAGTGAAGGATCTTTCATGAGCAGGCCGGAGGAGCCGATGGTATACGACAGTTTTCAGTTTTTCAATGAACTGGATATCCTTCTTCTGCGGATGCACATCCTGCGGGATGTGGTGGACCGCTTTGTCATCAGCGAGTCGACGGTGACCTTTTCCGGGAATCCGAAGCCGCTGTTTTTTGAAGAGAACCGGGAGATGTTCCGGGAGTTCGAGGACAGGATCATCCACGTCGTCGTCGAAGATACGCCGATGGATACAGATGCTTTCGGCCGCGATCATCACCAGAAGTGCGCAGTCGCGAGGGGACTGAAGAATTGCAAACCTGACGACATTGTCATTTTTTCGGATGTGGATGAGATCCCGAACCCGGAGATGTTAAAGGAGCTTCTGCCGCGGGTGGAGCACGGCAGGATCTACATGCCCGCGCAGCGCCTGTTTTACTGCTACCTGAATCTGGAGGACGTCTCCGGGGAGCACCTGTCGGTGACGGGCGATTTTGAGGACGCATCGCCCAAGATGTGGCTGGGGACAAAGATCTGCCGCTATGATCTGCTTGCCGATTACACGACAGAGGAGCTGCGCAACAGCGAGCAGAAGGCGATCGGCGTCCGCGTCGAAAACGGCGGCTGGCACTTCAGCTATATGGGCGGCGGCCGCGGCACACCGGTCGAGGAGCGCGTGCGTTACAAGTTAAAGAGCGCGGCGCATCAGGAGTACGCGACCCGGAGAAATCTCTTTGAGGTGGGGAGCCGCATTCGCGGGAAGCAGGATATTTTCGGGCGCGGGGGCGAGCTGAAGGTCGTGCAGATCGACGAGAGCTATCCCGCATACCTGCGGGAGCACATCGGAGAATATGACTATCTGCTGTACCGGGAGCCCTCGCTGCTTCAGAAGGCGGCGGACAAAGCGGCGCAGCTGGCGCTGCGCGTGCGCGCAAAGCTGAAAGGACAGGCATGATCGGAACGGAATTCCTACCCGGGCAGGGACTCGGGAATCGGCTGTTCTGTTATGTGACGGCCCGCGCGGCTGCCGCCCGGGCAGGCGCGGCATTCTGCACGGCGGGATGGGAACACATGAACGCGGACTTCCTCGCGCTCGATCCCGGCGTGCAGGTCGAGGACCCGAAGGCGCTCCACCGGTACGATGAGGCGGACAGGCGTCTGTATCTGAAGACCTGTGCGCATGACATGGTGCACGGCTGCTTTGTCGCGGATGCGGATCCGGGCGTCATTACTGTAGAGGATAATACGCTTCTGTACGGAAACCTCCAGGCGGAGGCTTATTTCGCGCCATACCGAAAGGAGCTCTCTGAGTGGCTCAGGGTCCGGGAGGAATACGAGTCGGACGAGTTTACGCGGGATGACCTTTGCATCATCAATGTACGCGGCGGAGAATATGCGGGGGAGGACGCGCTGTTCCTTCCGCAGCGCTATTATGTGCGTGCCATGCGGCACATGCAGCGGCTCTACGGGCCGCTCCGTTTTATGGTCGTCACGGACGATGAAGAGACCGCCGGAAAGCTGCTCCCGGGGATTCCCGCGCATCATTTTTCACCGGCAAAGGATTATGTGACGCTCAAAAATGCCCGGTACCTTATTCTTTCCAATTCCTCGTTCGGCATTTTTCCGGCCATGACCAGCGAAGTGGTGCGGAAGGTGATCGCGCCGAAATACTGGGCCCGCTACAATGTGTCGGACGGCTACTGGTCATCGCCGCAGAATATCTATTCGGGCTTTGACTATCTTGGCCGGGACGGAAAGCTCTGCAGCGGAGAGCAGTGCCGGGCGGAGCTTGCGGCATATGTGTATCCGGAGACCGAGCCCTGGGAGGCGCAGGATCCGGAGGTCGCCCGCGTCCGCAGAAAAGAGCGGCGGAGAGTCCTGTACAAAAAGGCGCTCCGCAAGGTTCGGAGGATATTCCGATGATCAGGGTATCGATCTGTATTCCCGCATACAACAACGCGGCCGGGATCGCGCGGCTTCTTGACTCGATCGCGGCGCAGACCTTTGCGGATTACGAGGTCATCATATCGGATGACTCGCGGACCAGGGATGTGGAGAAGGCCGTGCGGGATGCGCGGGAGAGATTCCCGCAGTGCTTTCCGGATGACCGCTTCGTCTATGTGCGGAACGGGAAACCGCTCGGCGCCGTTCCGAACTGGAATGCCGCACTTTTGCACGCGCGGGGCACGTACCTAAAGCTGATGCATCACGATGACTTTTTCACGGACGAGGATTCTCTCGCAGAGTTCGTAAAGCTCCTGGATGAAGCGCCGGATGCGGCGATGGCCTTCTCGGGCTCCATGCAGGTGCCTCTTCACGGAGGGAAAACGGGAGGCGAGATGGCCGGAAAGGGAACGCCGCGCCACATCAGCGACGAGGACCGGGAGGCGCTGGAGGCTGACTGGCGCTACCTGTACCTGCAGAATCCCGTCGGTGCGCCGAGCGCTGTCATCGTCAGGCGGGAATTCGTACAGCGCGAGGGCATCTCTTATGACACGGCGCTCACCTGGCTCGTGGACGCGGAATACTACATGCAGATTCTTTCCAGGGCGCCGCACTTTGCCTGCACTAAGGCGCCGCTTGTCAGCATCGGACTCTCGGACGCCCAGCTGACAAGACGTGTGAGCGAGGATGATGAGATCCAGAGAAGGGAATACACCCATGTGTTCCGGAAGTATGATCTCGGCGCTGCTGCGGGAGCAGACGAAAATCCCTACAGGGAGAGGCTGACGCAGGTACTCGCCGCCCATCACGCAAAAGCATCTGCGATCCCGGAGGATCTCGGGATAGACAGGGAGGCGTTCAGGCTTGCGGAGAAGAAGAGCGCAAGGCAGACCCGGAAGCGCCGTGCGGACACGGCGGCATATCTTTTGGATAAATGCAGAACAAAGCTCAGCCGGCCGGCCGCACTTCTGTTTTACCTTGGAGTGCTCATGGAGATCGCGATCGTCATTGTGGACAAGAGCGATATGCCCGTGCCGTACCAGGGACAGCTGTTCCGGCTGACCTTCGCACTGTTTTTCGCAAAGCTCCTGTGCACGAAGATTCCGCGCGGAGAGCGTCCTTTTCTGGTTCTCTTTCTGGTGCTCGGGTTTGTTTCCTACAAAGTGACTGGACGAAACGAGATCCTCCGGATCACGGTCTTTGTCGCCGCGATGCGTGATATGAACATCAGGCGGCTGATGAAGACGACGCTCTTTGCCACGGCCGCCGGATGTGTCGTGCTCTTTGCGCTGTCCGCCGCGGGCATCTTCGGCACGCGTGCGCTGATCGGAGATACGTCGGGGCACGGCGTGGAGATCCGCTACTGTTACGGCTTCGGACACCCGAACGCACTGCACTGCATGTTGACGATGCTGATGAGCCTCGGCCTGTATCTTTACGGAAGGCGCACGAAATATTTCGGCTACGTTGTCCTGCTGATCGCCAATCTGCTCGTTTACCTGCTGACCGGCTCCGAGAGCGGGTTCCTGACGGGACTTCTGATCCTGTTCCTTTGCCTTATCCTGAAGATGTCTCCCGCGCTCGGAGAGCGGAGGCTGTTCTATTTTGCCGGGGAGGCAGTCTTTATTGCCGCCCTCGTGTTTTCCCTCTTTGCGGCGGCATATGGGGATCTTCCCGCGGTGCGGGCCATTGACGGACGTTTTTTCACCGGCAGGGTCGGCGCGCTCTGGGATACGGTCTATCACCAGGGGACGCTGGCGACCTGGTCGTTTTTCTCGTCGCCGGCAAACGATTATTATTTTGATATGGGCTGGGTCAGACTGGTATACTGGTATGGTGTGATTCCGGCGGCGGCCATGCTTGCCGTTCTCTTTGCGCTCCTTCGAGTCCTGCGGAGAAAAAGAGACGCGTATGCCTTCGCCTTTGTTCTTGTGCTGTGCCTGTATACGACGCTGGAGGCGCATCTGGTGTCCGTATATCTGCTGCGCAATTACATTTTGTTCCTGATCGCCGCAAATGCGGCCGGGATCTTCGGAGGTGAACTTGCAGAGAGCAAATAGGCTCATAGAAAAATACGTTCTCTGGCTGATCGATATGCTCTGCATTCACGGAGCATATCTTCTGGCGACGTATATCCGCTACGCGGGCAGATGGGACTGGGGCGACCGCACGCAGCACTACATGGTGGGCATCCTGTTCCTGTTTTTCTGCACGATCTATTCCTTCTTTGTGGACTGGAATAGGAATTTCCTGATCCGCGGGGACTTTCGCGAGCTCGTCGCGGTGGCGCAGTATCACCTGCTTATGCTTCCCGTGACGCTGACCGTCGTCTTCATGCTCCGCTGGTCGAGGATTCTCTCGCGAAACGTCATCGGAAACTTCACGATCCTGAGCTTTCTGTTCATGCTGGCCGCGCACCTGATCTGCAAGCGGATCTTCCGCCGCGTGCTCTCGACGGACCAGCTGACGCAGCGGATGGTCGTCGTAACACAGAAGCAGGACCTCGAGGATACGCTCCTTCGCATCGCGCCGCTCACAGAGCTCAACTATCGCATCGTCGGGATCGCGTGCATCGAGCCGGAGGAGGCGGAAGCGCTGATAAATGATGACAGCGCGGAGGGAGCGGCCGCCGCGGAGTCGGGCCCGGAGGGGATCCCGGTCTACACCGGGGCCGCGGGACTCACAAGACGCCTGACGCAGCTCTCCTTTGACGAGGTGTTTATCAATACGCCGGATATCCCGCAGCGCTGCGCGGCGGCCCTGATCAGCCGCTTTGAGGACATGGGCGTCGTCTGCCACTACACGCTGGACCTGCCGTCGATCGGCAAAGCTCGAAGCCACGTCGGTACGCTCGGCGGGTATTCCGTCGTATCCTACTCTCGCTACGAGGACGGCGGGACAAAGTACCTTGTGAAGCGTCTTATGGATATAGCGGGAGGAATCGTGGGGCTTCTGATTACTGCGATCCTTACGGTCTTCATCGCGCCGGCGATCCTGATGGATTCTCCGGGACCGGTCTTTTTTTCGCAGATCCGCGTCGGCAAGAACGGGCGCAGATTCCGGATCTACAAGTTCCGGTCCATGTACCGGGACGCGGAGGAGCGGAAGAAGGAGCTGGAAGCTCAAAACGAGATGAGCGGCCCCATGTTCAAGATCGGGAATGATCCCCGCATCACGCGCGTCGGCGCGTTCCTTCGAAGGACGAGCCTGGATGAATTCCCGCAGTTCTTCAATGTGCTGAGGGGCGACATGAGCCTCGTCGGCACTCGCCCTCCCACGGAGGAGGAATTTGAGCAGTACGACGAGTACTACCGCCGCCGGCTCAGCATGAAACCGGGTCTCACGGGCCTGTGGCAGGTGAGCGGGCGGAGCGAGATCGAAAAATTCGACGATGTGGTAAAGATGGACCTGAAGTATATCGACAACTGGTCGCTGCAGCTGGATGTGAAGATCCTCCTGCAGACAGTGCAGGCCGTTTTGGGAGGCAGGGGTGCCAGATAAAAAGAAGATCTGCATGATTGTGCCGGAGCCGTCCGTGCAGGGCGGCATCGCCTCCGTCTGCAGCGGCTACTATGACAGCGCGCTTACGCGGGACTATGATGTTGTCTTTCTGGAGTCCTACTGCGACGGCAGCAAACTGAAAAAGCTGTGGAAGGCACTGGGATGCTACGTTAGATTCCTGCGGCTGCTCCGCAGGAACCCGCCGGATCTTGTACACATACACTCTTCCTTCGGCCCCTCCTTTTTCCGCAAGCTCCCGATCCTGAAGCTGGCGGGAAGGCGCGGGATACCCGTGGTCAACCACATACACGGGTCTGACCTCAAGGGGCTGTATTACAGCCGCGGGCCGCAGAGACGCGCGCTTGTGCGCAGGACCTATGAAGCGTGCGACAGGCTCGTCGTCCTGTCAGAGCACTGGCGAAAGGAGATACAAAGGATCGCGCCCCGCGCGGACATCCGCGTGATCGGGAACTATGCGGTGATCCATCCGGAGGTCCTTGAGGAGAGCCGGATGAAGGAGCGGTTTGCTTCAAAGCAGATCCTGTTTCTGGGAATGCTCACGCCCGCAAAGGGGAGCGACACCTTCGTCCCCGTGATCCGGGCTGTGCTCCGCGACGTGCCGGATGCGCGATTTGTATTTGCGGGAGCGGGAGAGCCGGCCGCGTTCCTGAATGCGCTCACGCAGAAGGAGCGCGAGCAGGTATCTTTTCCGGGGTGGATCCGCGGTGCACAAAAGGAGAAGGCGCTCGCGGAGAGCGCGATATTCTTTTTCCCGTCGCAGATGGAGGCCTTCCCGATGGCGGTGCTCGAGGCGATGGGGAGCGGCCTGCCTGTCGTGACGACGCGGACAGGCGGCATTCCGGATATCGTTCCGGACGCAAGCGCCGGGACGCTCACGGAGGTCGGCGATGCGGACGCCATGGCATCGGCGCTGACAGCGCTCCTTACGGACAGGGCTCTGTGGGAGCGGCAGAGCAGGAGCAGCCTTGCCGCTGCAAAGGAGCGGTTTTCCCTTGAAAAGCACCTGAAGCAGCTCGAGGCGCTCTATGAGGAGGTACTGCGGTAATGGAGAAGATTTCAGTCATCGTCCCGGTCTATAATGCGGGGGCGTATCTGGACCGGTGTATCGAGAGCGTCCTTGCGCAGAGCCTGCGCGATCTGGAGATCTGTCTGTTGGACGACGGCTCGACGGACGGATCCGGTGCGGTCTGCGATGCGTACGCTGCAAAGGACGAAAGGATCCGGGTGATCCACAAGGAGAATGAGGGGCTGATGGCGACCTGGATGCGGGGCGTTCGGGAGACCAAGGCGCCGTATCTGTTTTTCCTGGATTCGGATGACTGGCTGGATCCTGATGTGATGCTGACGCTCTCGCACGGTCTCTCTTCGGAGAACACGGCACAGATCGTCTGCGGAACGATCCTGATCGACCGGGGAGAAAGGGGGACGGAGGCGGAAGCATACGGCGCCCTGCCGGGAGAATACTCCGGGGAAAGGCTGGAAAAGGAAATCCGCGGGAATCTCCTCGGGAACGAAGTGCGGACCTTGCCGTTTTCCCGCTGCATGAAGCTGATATCGCGCGATCTGATCGAGCGGAACATGGAGCACTGCGATCCATCCATCCACATCGGGGAGGACCTCAACATCATGGTGCCGGCTTTTCTGGACGCGGAGCGCGTCGCAGTGATCAACGGCGGTGCGGCCTATCATTTCCGGTTCAACGAGGCGTCCATGACCCACAAGTACGACGCGGCGTTTTACGATGCCGTGCGCCATCTCCGGGAGGTCCTGCTCACGGTGGCCGAAGCAAAAGGCGCGCCGCAGGGCAGGGAGGGCGTGGAGAATGAATATCTCTTCCTGCTGATGATGGCGGTGCGGAACGAGCTGCGAAGGAGTGATTCCGCGGCGGCGGCATCGGCGATCCGGCGGATTTGTGCTGAAAATGACGCCGGACAGAGGCTTTGCGCATACAGCGGTACCATCACAAGGCCAAGGAACCGCCTGGCCGCATTCGTGATGAAAAAACCGGACGCGTTCCGGATTGCGGCCGCACGAAGGATATTCGGACTGAAACGGTGAGATCGTAATGGAAAAAGAACGGATCAGTATCATCATACCGATGCACAACAGCGAAGCGTTTATTGCCGGCTGTATCGACAGTGCGCTCGCGGCGGAGGCATACCTGTGCGCGGAGAGCGAAAAGGCGGGGGTGCCGGTCGAGGGCGAGATCATTCTCGCGGATGACGGATCGGACGACGGCTCCTACCGCATCTGCAGAACCTATGCGGACACGGATCCGAAGATCCGCCTTTTCCGCATGCAGGATCTGGGGGTGTCTGCGGCGAGAAATGCCGCACTCAGACGCGCAACCGGTGACTATGTGACGTTTCTGGATGCGGACGACCGCATGGCGCCGCCTCTTTTATGGGAGCTTTACCGGCTGCTCAAGGAAAACGAAGCATCCGTTGCGGGATGCGGTTTTGCTGCGGGCACGGATCAGGAAAACTGGATGCAGGCTTTCTCCGGAACGGACGCCGCGGCGTATGGGACAGAGGTCCTGGATGCGGACAGCTATATCCGCACAGGTCTTCTGCATGCGGACACGCGCGTCTGGAGCAAGCTGTTTCGCAGATCCGCCATCGGAAAGAATACCTTTAAGGAAGGCCTCACAATCGGCGAGGACATGCTGTTCCTCCTGGATGTGATGCTGCAGGAGGGCGCAGGGCTCGTCCGGACGGACGCACCTTACTATTTCTACTGGCAGAACCCGAAGGGCGCGATGGCAAGACCGTACACGCCTTCCTATATGGACCAGATCAGGTGCTGGGAGATAGCGAGAAAGAAGATCGCCTCCGCCCGGCCGGCACTGCTTAAGGAGCCGGAGACGGAGGGACTCCTGTCCCTGATCGACGTGGTGTCGGCGCTCCTGGTCTCCTCAAAGATCGCAAGACTGCCGGACAAGGAAAGGAAAGGCGCAGAGGAGGACTTTCAGACCGCGAGAAAAAAGGTGAAGGAGGGACTCCTTGACCGGAACGCACGCGCCGTCATGCCGCCGGAGTACCGGATCAAGGCTGAGCTGTTAAAGCGTTTTCCGCGGATCTACGAGAGCCTGTACCAGGGGAGGACGAAGTGATGAAAGGATCCGGAAACACGATCCCTTTTCAGAGACCGAATCCGCTCGCATTCTATGCGCACGCGGGGAGCGACAACCACGGGTGCGAGGCGATCATGCAGAGCCTTGTGGACATGCTGGAGGAAAAGCTTCCCGCGGATGTCCGGATGACGCTGATGACAAACAGCGCGGCGGAGGATGAAAAGTATTTGAGGAGCGCGCGCCTCGACATCGTGGAGGAGGCGCACATCGACCGCGATTTTAAGGCGCATGTGTTCTATTATGTGCGAAGGATGCTCACAAAGGATGCGGAGTCGTTCCTGCGCTACCGCTATGCGCCGATCGTCGGGAAAGAGAGGGCGCCGTATCTTGCCGTTTCGATCGGCGGCGACAATTACTGCTATCCGGAGATGGTGGGCGACCTGATGCTCGCAAACAGCATGTTCCGCAGACAGGGAACGAAGACAATGCTGCTGGGATGCTCGGTTGAGCCTTCTCTTCTTCGCGGGAACAGGCAGATCCTGGAGGACATGCTTCGCTACGAAATGATCCTGCCGCGCGAGAGCATCACTTATGATGCGCTGCGAAATGCAGGCGTTCCGGAGGAAAAGCTCCTCCTGTGCCCGGACCCCGCCTTTGCCTTAAAGCCGGCCTACGCGCCGCTCCCCGAAAAATTCGAGACGGGCAATACGGTGGGCATCAACATAAGTCCCATGGTGGAGCACTATGCGGGACAGGGCGATATTGTCCTGAAAAGCTACGAAAACCTCATTCGCTTCATTCTTGCGGAGACGGGAATGAAGATCGCGCTGATTCCGCACGTCGTGTGGAAACGGAGCGATGACAGGGTGCCGCTGGAGAAGCTGTACAGGGAATTCGAGGACACGGGCAGGGTGATGCTCCTGGAAAACAGGAGCGCAAAGGCCTTAAAAGCCTGTATCGCCGCCTGCTCGCTCTTTGTCGGCGCAAGGACGCACGCCACGATCGCGGCTTACTCGTCGATGGTCCCCACGCTGGTCGTCGGATACTCCGTAAAGGCCCGCGGCATCGCGAAGGATCTCTTTGGCGAGGACGACCACTATGTGCTTCCGGTGCAGTTCATGGAAGACGATAAGCAGCTGACGAAGGATTTCACCTTTATTCTGGACAACAGGGAGGCGATCCACGAACGGCTCAGGGATGTCATGCCGTTTTACATCAAACGTGCGCAGCAGAATGCGGAAGTGATATGCGGGATCATGGAGAGCAGGGGCGAATAGCCCACGCAAAACAGAATATCCTCTTCGGCTATATCGGGCAGGCGGCTACGGCCGTGATGTCCTTTATTCTGCGCAGGATCTTTATCCTGCATCTGAGTGAAACGCTGCTCGGGATCAACTCGACCTACACGAATATCCTTTCCATCCTCTCCATGGCGGAGCTCGGGATCGGGACGGCGCTCAATTTTGCGCTCTATGCGCCGGTCGCGCAGGGCGATACGGAAAAGGTGAAGGCCTATATGCAGATGTACCGCAGGGCCTACCGCACCATTGCGATCGTCGTCGCTGTCGTCGGGCTGATGTTTGCGCCGTTCCTGAAATACCTGATCAAAGAACCGGAGGGCGTCACGCTCACGCAGCTGACGGTGTACTACCTGATCTTCCTGTTCAATACGGTCAGCACATATCTGGTCGCGTATAAATACAGCCTTGTCAATGCGGAGCAGAAAAACTACATCCAGACGAATATCATCACCGTGACGAAGATCATCACGGTGCTCTGCCAGATCGCGGTGCTCGTACTGACGGAGAGCTTCCTTGTGTTCCTGCTGACGGACGCCATCATCCAGCTTGTGCAGAAGATTTTCGTCAGCAGATACCTGGACGCGCGCTACCCGCTTCTTTCGCAGCCCGTCACCGCGCCGCTCTCCGGAGAGGAGAGGTCGGCAGTCTGGAAAAAGACGAGGGCCCTGCTCTGGCACCGGATCGGGGACGTGCTGCGGCTCCAGACAGATGCTTTGATCATCTCCTCGATGATCCAGGTGGCGGTTGCCGGCTTCATCGACAACTATGTGCTCGTCATCACGACGGTCTCCAATTTTGTCGGGATCATTTTCAATTCCGTCATTTCCGGCTTCGGAAACCTCATCGCGACCGAATCCCGCGAGAGGCAGAAGGAGCTGTTCCAGGTCTACCGTTTCTGCGCGGCATGGATCTACGGATTTTCCGCGACCGGTTTTGTCGTGCTGCTCTCGCCCCTCATCCGGCTGTGGCTGGGGGATGGCTGGGTGCTTCCGCAGACGGTCGTTCTGCTGATCCTCGCGGACTACTATTTCAAGGGAGACCGTATCGTGAACAGCAACTTCAAGACGGCCGCGGGCGTCTTTGAACAGGACAAATATCTCGCGATGCTGCAGGGAATCGTCAATCTGGTCCTGTCGATTCTTTTGGTGCAAAAGATCGGACTCGCCGGCATCTATATCGGAACGGTCGTCAGCGGCCTGATCGCCAATGTCACGAAGCCCTTCATAATTTACCGCACCTGCTTCGACGAGGGACCGGGCAGCTATTTTGCGGATTCCGCAAAGTATTTTGCGACGGTCTGCATCGCCGTGCTGCTTTGCGGCGGCGCCTGCTCCCTTATCATCAGGGAGGTCACTGTGCCGCGCTTTGCCGTCTCCATGCTTGTGGTCACAGTGATCTTCAATGCGCTGTTTGCAGCTCTGTTTTACCGCAGAAAGGAATTTTCGTATCTGATGGGCATCGCTGCGAAATCGGTACTGCGTCGATGAGGCCTTGCAGATTTCAGGAAACGGGCAGGCTGCTGCCTTTGGGAAAGGATCAGGATGGAAGAATTTAAAGACCGCTATGAACAGATCGTGCGCAGGACAAAGGAAGACCTTGCCGCATATGAAGCGCCGGAGAAGGTCAGCTTTGCGGAGAGGTTAAGGCGCCTCTTCGGAAAAAAGCGGCCGGAGAAGGACCTGGTGAACTGGCCGGCCGGAATGCTCCTCCTGGGGCTCTGGGAGGCCGGGGAGGACGAAGCTGTCCGGGCCTATATCGACCGGTGGATCGAGAAGGGAATGCCGCTTCAGCGCGCGGATGATGCGCTGGCCGGCTATGTGATCCTGGGGCTGTACGGAATGTACGGCGAGGAGCGCTACCGGACCGCTGCGGAAAAGATCCACGAGATGCTTGCTGCCGCACCAAAGGACGCGGAGGGCGGGATTATCTATAACCCCGCCGCTGGGAACGATGCGGTATTTGCCGACGGCACGGGAATGGCGGTCATGTTCCTCGCAAAATACGGCATGCTTTTCAGGGATGCACAGGCCCTCACGGCGGCGCGGCAGATGCTTGCCGCTTACCGGCTGCACGGCATGGAGGAAAACACGGGCCTTCCCTGGCACGGATATGTCCTTCGCGATGACCGGCAGTGCGGTCTTGCGGGCTGGGGCCGGGCGGTCGGATGGATCCTGATGGGCGTCTCCGTGTACCTGCAGGAGACGGCGCAGCTCCCCGATGCGGAGATCGCCGCATATTACCGCGGCCTGTGTGATGCGGCGGAGGCGTTCCGGCAGGAGAGCGGCCTTGTGCCGTGGCATCTTGCAAAGGACGAGACAAAGACGGATACCTCTGCGACGGCAATGATCGAATACGCAATGCTGCTCGGCGGATACCGGGGGGCGGATGCGGACAATTCGGCGGCGGTTTTTCAGGCGCTGTGGGACAGCGCGCCGGAGGGAGAGGTCGGCGGTGCGCTCGCGGAGTGCCTGGACTTCGGCAATCACCCCCAGAAGTACGGACACTATCCGTGGGGTCAGGGCGCGGCGCTTGCCGCACTCTCGCTCTTCCGCAGACTCCAGCTGCGCGGAGGTGAAAGCAGGTGATCATCGTCAGGGCAGCCGGCGGACTCGGGAACCAGATGCAGCAGTACGCGCTGTACAGAAAGCTGAAGTCGCTGGGGAGAGATGCAAAGATGGACCTGTCGTGGTTCGACGAAGCGGATCAGCGCAGCGTCCAGACGCCGCGCGCGCTGGAGCTGCTCCGGTTTCGGGATCTCCCGCTCGATGTCTGCACAAAGCAGGAGAAGAAAGCACTCGCGGGCGGCAGCGGCTTTGCCGCAAGGATCGGGAGAAAGCTTTTCGGAAGCGGACATGTCTTCGAGGAGAGCGAAATGTATCATCCGGAGATCTTTGCCATGGAGGATATGTACCTGCAGGGATATTTTGCCTGCGAGAAGTATTATGCCGACATTCTTCCCGCTCTGCAAAAGGATTTTGTCTTTCCGGAGGCAAAGTCCGGGGATGCGGCAAAAAAGAATGAGTCGTTCCTGAAAAATGCGGCGGACGATCCGGGCTCCGTCAGCATCCACATCCGGCGGGGCGACTACCTTGCGCCGGAAAACGCAGCGCTTCTCGGCGGGATCTGCACGGATGCCTACTACGGCGGGGCAGTCCGCGAGGTCCGGAAGGCCGCGGGTGATGTACCGCTGACGTTTTATGTTTTTTCCGATGATCCGGAATACGCGCGCACGCTGCATTTCGGAGATGCGCAGGAAGAAAACATCGTTGCAGACTGGAACACAGGGGAGGATAATCTTCTTGATATGCAGCTGATGAGCGCATGCCGCGCGAACATCTGCGCCAATTCGACCTTCAGCTTCTGGGGCGCGAGACTCAACGCCCGTAGGGACAGGATCTGCGTGCGCCCGTCCAGTCACCGGAACAATCAGGTGTCGGAGAAGGAGAAGATGCATGACTACTGGAAGGGATGGATCCTGATCGACAAAGAAGGAAAGCTGTTTTGAAATGATACAACTACCGCTTCTGTGAAAGGAGAATGACATGGACTTAAAAGAGGCACAGGAAAAACTGAAAAAGTACGGGCAGGAGCACCTGCTGCGCTATTATGACGAGCTGAGTGACGAGGACAGACAGCAGCTCCTTGCCCAGATCGGGAAGACAGATATGTCCATGACGCATTTCGTGAAGGACCGAGACCAGCTGCCTGGACGCGGCGTGATCTCGCCGCTCGGCGCCATGGAGCTGCCTGAAATCGAAGAAAAGAAGGAGCTGTTCAGGAAGACTGGCCTTGCCGCTGTTCGCGCCGGCAAAGTGGGCGCGGTGCTGCTTGCCGGCGGCATGGGAACGCGCCTTGGCTCTGACAATCCGAAGTGCATGTATGACATCGGCATCACAAAGCATGTCTATATCATGCAGCGGCTCATAGAGAACCTGATGGACGTCGTAAACGAGGCCGGAACCTTTGTTCCGCTGTTCATCATGACGAGCGAGAAGAACCATGACACGACGGTCCGCTTCATGGAGGAGATGAACTTCTTCGGCTATGACAGAAAGAAGGTCTGGTTCTTTGAACAGGATATGGCACCGGCGACCGACTACGACGGAAAGATCTTCCTGGAGGAAAAAGGAAGGATCGCAACGAGCCCGAACGGCAACGGCGGGTGGTTCACATCCATGGGCAAGGCCGGGCTCATCGATGTCCTGCACGAAGAGGGCATCGAGTGGCTCAACGTCTTTGCCGTGGACAACGTGCTGCAGCGCATTGCGGATCCCGTCTTTGTCGGCGCGACGATTGAGTCCGGCTGTGCGTCCGGCGCAAAGGTGGTGCGCAAGGCGGAGGAGAACGAAAAGGTCGGTGCGATGTGCCTGGAGGATGGCAGGCCGTCGATCGTGGAATACTATGAGATGACGCCCGAGCTCCTCGCGGCCCGGACGAGCGCGGGCGAGCCTGCCTACAACTTCGGCGTGATCCTCAATTACCTGTTCCGCGAGCCGGATCTGGAGAAGATCATGAACGAAGATTTTCCCCTGCATATCGTCGAGAAGAAGATTCCGCACCTGGACGAGACGGGCGTGAAGATAAGCCCCGATAAGCCGAACGGCTACAAGTTTGAACAGCTGGTCCTGGATATGGTGCACCAGATGGACAGCTGCCTGCCGTTTGAAGTGCTGCGGGAGAGGGAGTTCGCGCCCATCAAGAATGCGACCGGCGTAGACTCTGTGGAATCCGCGCGGGAACTCTGCAAAAAGAACGGTATTGAGCTTTAATTAACGGGAGGGATTCATGAAGATACTGGTGACGGGCGGCGCCGGCTTTATCGGCAGCCACACAGTTGTGGAACTGACATCGGAGGGCCACGAGGTGGTCATCCTTGACAATCTGAGCAATGCCAGTCGAAAGGTGCTGAAAAGGCTTTCTGAGATCACAGGAAAACAGATCCCATTTTATGAGGCGGACATCCGGGACCGTGCGGCGCTCACGGACATTTTCCGGAAGGAGAGACCGGAAGCAGTCATTCATTTCGCGGGGCTCAAGGCGGTCGGCGAATCGGTCCGGCTTCCCTGGGAGTATTATGAAAATAACATCGGCGGGACGCTCGCGCTCCTCGATGTGATGCGATCAAACGACTGCAGGAACATTATCTTTTCCTCCTCGGCGACAGTGTACGGAGACCCCGCGGAGATTCCGATCACGGAGGCCTGCCCGAAGGGGACATGCACCAATCCCTACGGCTGGACGAAATCCATGCTGGAGCAGATCCTGACGGACATGCAGAAGGCGGACCCCGCGTGGAACACGGTCATCCTGCGTTATTTCAATCCGATCGGTGCGCATAAGAGCGGAAGGATCGGGGAAAACCCGGGTGGGATCCCGAACAACCTGATGCCCTATATCACGCAGGTCGCGGTGGGGCGGCTCGAAAAGCTCCATGTCTTCGGCGATGACTACGACACGCCGGACGGGACGGGCGTGCGCGATTACATTCACGTCGTCGACCTGGCAAAGGGACACGTGAAGGCACTGAAAAAGCTCGCGCCGGGAAGCGGACTGTCCATCTACAATCTCGGCACGGGGATCGGATACAGCGTGCTGGACATCGTCCGGAATTTTGAAGAAGCCACCGGGATCTCCATCCCTTATGTGATTGACGCAAGGCGCCCCGGCGACATCGCAGCCTGCTATGCGTCTGCGAAGAAGGCAAAGGACGAGCTGGGATGGGAAGCGGAGAACGGTATCCGCGAGATGTGCGAGGACGCCTGGCGCTGGCAGAGCGCGAACCCGAACGGATACGAGGAGGACTGAGCGCACATGTTCCGTCTCTGGGTAAAGGAGTGGAAGGACGGCCGGCTCCTCAAGGACACCGTGATCGAAGATGCCGCCAGTGACACGCGGACGCACAAGGTGATGCGTGCCCTGAAGAAGGCGTGCGGGGAGTTTGACCTCGCAGAGCCGATCTGGCTCGACGCGACGATCCGCGACTTTCAGGCGCACGCCCGGGCGCGCTTTACACAGGATGCCTTCGTGGAAGAAATCGATTTTGATTATCTGGAGATCCGCATCATCGAGGAAGACTAAATCATATTCTTTGCACAGATTGAACACAAATTGAACACAAAAGCTCTGTATGATGTGAATCATACGGAGCTTATATTTTAAAGCCCGCGAAGGAAACAGAAGAACGGAACATCATTATGACAGGCAGGAGGCGGAACATGTCAGAAGATAAATACACAAACGAAAACGACTACGAAGAAAACAGGGAACTCGAGGATAGCTACGCCAACGAGAATACGGGCGACGGCTATCGCCTGATCTACTCGAAGGACCACGGGTACTACAACTATGACGGCTCGCTGCCGCACTACTACGGGAGCAAGGAAAAGAAAGAGGAGCCGGCGCCGAAAAAGAAAAGAGGCGCGGCGGCGATCGCACTTGTCCTCGCCGCAGTGATCGGCATCACGGGCATCGCGGGCGGTCTTGCATATTCGCACCGCACAGGCTCCGTGACCAGGGGAAGCGTTGCACAGAGCACCGCGTCGGCAAAGGAAGGATCGGCCGGCAGCAGCGAGACAAAGCTGATCCTTGCATCGAGTGCGGCGGAAGCGGCACCGGCTGAGACCGAGAATAAGGAGAGCAGCGGAAAGGTGGCGACGACCTCTGAAGTCAAGGCAGTCGTGACGGATGTCTCCGATGTCGTGGAGAAGGCAATGCCCGCGATCGTGTCGGTCTACAACACTTTCCGGCAGGACATCAACTGGTTCGGCAGAACCTACACACAGGAGGCACAGGGCACGGGCTCCGGCATCATCATCGGGGAAAACGACGAGGAGCTGCTCATTGTGACGAATCACCACGTAGTGGACGGGGAGGAATCCCTGGAGGTCCAGTTCACAGACCAGAAAAACGCGGCCGCGACACTCAAGGGATCGGATCCGGACAATGACCTTGCGGTCATTTCCGTAAAGATCAGCGACCTGGAAAAGGATACTCTGGACAAGATCGCCGTCGCGGAAATCGGTGATTCGGACGCGCTCAGGATCGGCGAGCCCGCGATCGCAATCGGCAACGCACTCGGCTACGGCCAGTCCGTCACGCTCGGCGTGATCAGCGCAAAGGACCGCGAGATGGTCATGGAAGACGGCTCCGGCGGGGTGTTCATTCAGACAGATGCGGCAATCAACCGCGGTAATTCTGGCGGCGCGCTGCTCAACAGCAAAGGCGAAGTGATCGGCATCAACTCCAGCAAGCTCGGCGGAACAGCGGTGGAAGGCATGGGCTTTGCCATTCCGATGTCGCGTGCGATCCCGATCATCGAAGAGCTGATGAACCTGGAGTCCCGGGACAAGGTCGAGGATGAAAAACGCGGCGCGATCGGCATCAACGGCGTCACGGTGACGGCGGATGTGGCCAGTGCGTACAGCATGCCCAGAGGCGCCTATGTGGCGCAGATCCTCGCGGATACCGGCGCTGCCGAATCGGATCTTCAGAAGGGAGATATCATTACGGAGATCAACAACGTCCGCGTACAGAGCATGACGGACCTGCAAAAGCGCCTCGAGTATTACGCGGCAGGCGAGACGGTTACACTGACGGTGCAGCGCCCTGCGGAAGGCGGAGAGTATGAGGAGATCAGCGTGGATGTCGTGCTGAGCGAGCGCAAGGGTCTCGAGTCGCAGAGCGGCTCCGAAAAGGAAGGAAGCAGCGACAGCAGTGAGGGCGGCAGTGAAAACAGACCCGGCAGGAACGATGGGAATAACGGGAACAGCGACAACGGCTTCGGCTTCTACTTCCCCTTCCCGTTCGGCTTCGGCTTCTGAGTTTTTGAAAGATAATAATTTATAAAAAGTTAATCGCGGAACCGGCCCTGCAGAATTGTGTGGCCGGTTCCGCGTGATGTATAATTGTTTTCAAAGCATTTTTATACAGGAAGGAAACTGAATGGGAGATTTACAGAACAGGGACAATGAGCATACGCCCGTGCACTGCCTAAGCTGCGGCCGCGCGGAGAGCGAGAGCCTTAAGATGCTGCATATGCCGGGCGGGGTGCACATCTGTACTGACTGCATGCAGAATATGATGGACAGCGCAGCGGCAAGATTTCCCGCTCCGGGCTTCATTGGAGATGCGGACCTTGCCGGTATCCTGAAATCACTCGGCTTCAGCGGGCCGCAGGATGCGGAGGATGACAAAGAAGCGGCGGAGACAGGCGCAGAAAAGGAGCAGGGCGGGAGCTCTGCGGACCATGTGCCGACGGTCACGGTCACCGTCCGTACCGCGGGAGATCCGGCTGCGGAGGACGAGACCGGAAACGAGCCGGAAGATGGCGGAGATAAAAAAGACGGCAAAGATAAAGACGGGGAAAACAAAACAGGCGGCCGCCGTCCGACGATCAGCTTTTTGAACCTGGGAGATCTGCTCGGCGGATCGCCCTATTTCGGCGGACCGCGCCAGAACGTGAAAAAGAAAAAGCCGGAGGGACCGCCGCCGGTGTTTTCCATTGACAGTATTCCTGCGCCCCATCGGATCAAGGAGGAGCTGGACAAGTACGTGATCGGCCAGGAGCACGCAAAGAAGGTGATCTCCGTGGCCGCGTACAATCACTACAAACGCGTGAAGACCGGCACGATGGACGACATCGAGATCGAGAAGTCCAACATCCTGCTGCTGGGTCCCACGGGCTGCGGGAAGACATACATCGTCCGCACGCTGGCGAGGCTCCTGGATGTGCCGCTTGCCGTGGCAGATGCGACAGCGCTGACCGAGGCGGGCTACATCGGCGACGATATCGAAAGCGTCGTCTCTAAGCTCCTTGCCGCGGCGGACAACGATATCGAGAAAACGGAAAAAGGCATCGTTTTTATCGACGAGATCGACAAGATCGCAAAGAAGAAGGAAGTGCACTCCCGCGATGTGAGCGGCGAGTCGGTGCAGCAGGGCCTGTTAAAGCTCCTCGAGGGCGCCGAGGTGGAAGTGCCGGTCGGCGCAGGAAGCAAGAATGCGATGGTCCCCATGGCGACCGTCAATACGCGGAATATCCTTTTCATCTGCGGCGGCGCGTTTCCTGAACTCGAGAACATCATCCGGGAACGGCTTAAGAAGCACGGTTCCTTCGGTTTCCAGGCGGACCTGAAGGATCGGTATGACCACGACAGAAACATTTTGACCAAGGTCACGAACGAAGACCTGAGGAGCTTCGGCATGATCCCGGAGTTTATCGGAAGGCTTCCAATCACCTGCGCCATGGAGGGACTGGATGAGGACATGCTGGTCCGCATCCTGAAGGAGCCCCGGAATGCGATCTTAAAGCAGTA